>CAZMEN010000001.1:0-15126 GCA_964565335.1 uncultured Algimonas sp.
TATGGACGTGGAGGTTCGAGTCCTCTCCTGGGCACCAAGAGCGGAGGCAAAGCTAAATAAAATGCTATCCGCAGCGCCGCATAAACGCTTTCGCCTCCCCCGTTTCATTAGCCTTGTTTTAAGCCCCTTGGCTTTCATAGCGTGCCAAGCCAATGCACCCACGCCTAGCGCTGCTCAAGGCAAGCCTCAACATACAGTCAGCACGTCTTTATGCGGGGACGCCTATCTTCAATATTTTGCGCCAGAGACAATTAAAGCCCTATCTTGGCAGGCCCGTTCTTCATTATCTTTGGCAACAGAGGCGCAAAAGACTCTACCGCAAATTAGAGCCTCCGCAGAATATGTTTTGGCCTATCAGGATAATCTCATATTATTCGGCGCAGGCGAAAGTGCAGGTGTTCAAGTCTCTCTACCTCATGCGGTTGAACTAAAATGGACAGAAGATTTTGAGGGCGTCAAAACCAATGCCATAAATCTGTTAATGGCTTTGGAGCCCGATATGTCGGCGCGATCAGGCGAAACACTGAAACTCTGGGAAGACCGCTTGAGCGCTATCAAGCAAACAGCCGAGGCTCAGCCCGGCCCTAAACCGAAAATTTTATACTTATCCCGCGCAGGGGGTAGCGCCGGCCCGTCGACCTTTATCGACGCGGTGATTACGGCGGCGGGCGGTGAGAATATTAATCCTGTTGCGGGTTGGCATACGCCTGATTTGGAAACACTCATTCAATACACACCCGATATTATTCTCACCAGTTTTTCAGGCGGCGATTATCATTCGCGCAGTGACATGACGCACCCCGTTTTGAAACGGTTGGAAGCGGGTAAAACGGTTGTCGATATCAACGGCGCTTTTTGGCCGTGTGCAGGACCTTATTTGGTGGACGCCACCGAAGATTTACAAACGGCCATTTTGGAATGGCAAACCCAACGCGCGAACGCCTCGCAAACGCTTTTGAAAAACGGGGCAAATGATGCGTAAAGTTGCCCTACCCGTCTTCCTCCTCTTGGCTATTTTGGTTTTGAGTTTTTTGTCGCTCTGGCTCGGCGTGACGAGTTTGACGCCGAAGCAAGTCTGGATGGGCCTGACGGGACAAGGAGACGCCTTAACGCAAGTGATCGTTCAAGAGGTGAGATTACCGCGCACATTATTGGCCTTATTAATTGGCGCAGGGTTGGGCGGATCAGGCGCAGCTTTGCAAGGCTATACCCGTAATGACCTCGCTGCACCCGGCTTGCTAGGGTTTTCCGCCTGCGCCGCGTTAGGGGCCGTCATTGCGCTATATTTCGGGTTTCGAGACTGGATTACCCCTGCCGCTATTTTCGGAGCTTTAATCGGCGCAATTGTCATTAGCGCTTTAGCCTTACGAGGTGGACAGGAGGGTACAGGCCCTAGCTTAGGGTCAGGGCGTTTAATTTTGGCGGGTATCGGGATAGGGGCTTTGGCGACGGCTTTAACAGGCCTTATCATGAACCTCGCCCCCAATCCTTGGGCATTGTCGGAAATTGTGTATTGGATGATGGGGTCTCTTGATAAAGCGCATATCGGACAGGTCTGGGTCTGCGCTGTGATGACAGTGGCGGGTTTGGTTTTACTGACAGTCACAGGCGCGCATTTGAAAACGCTCAGTTTGGGCGAAGACACAGCGCAAAGCCTTGGCGTCAATCTGCGTCTGACGCAATTTGCCGTCATTATTGGTACGGCGCTTTGCGTCGGGAGCGGTGTGGCCGTTGCCGGAGCGATTGGATTTATCGGTCTGTTCATTCCGCATATCATGCGATTTTTAACGGGGCCTGACCCGGCAAAGCTCATACCCGTTTCTGCTTTGGCGGGAGGGTTGTTTTTACTGATAACAGATACCGCCATTCGAATCTTTAACGGGCCGGGTACGCCGCTTTATTTGGGCGTTGTGACAGCGCTTATCGGCGTGCCATTCTTCCTCTATCTGGCTGTGAGGACTCACTAGGCCATGTTAGAAATCAAAAATCTTTGTGCCGCCTATGGCCAGAAGCGTGTCTTGCATCAGCTCTATACGCGTTTTGAAGCGGGTCAATTTACGGCGCTCATCGGGCCGAATGGTTGCGGGAAATCGACTTTGATAAAAACACTGGCCGGTGTGAAGGGAGTCGAAAGCGGAGACGTTCTCGGTTGCCCCGACCACATTCCCGCCTCCCAATTTATCGCCTACCTTCCGCAAACACGGTTGGCACATCCTTTAATGACGGTTCAGGATATTATCGCGCTGGGCCGCGCGCCGCATCGCAGGCCTTTTGGGCGCAAAAATTCGGCTGATAAAAATGCAATTGAAACCGCCCTTAAGACAACTGATTTAGAGGCCTTACGGCATAAACCTTATGGGACATTATCGGGCGGACAGCAGGCCCGTGTTTTGCTGGCCCGCGCCTTAGCGGTTGAGGCACAAATCCTCTTGGTCGATGAACCCGTGGCCTCGCTCGACCCTTATTATCAACTCGTCATTTTAGACGTCTTGAAGGCTGAAGCAGCGGCAGGAAAAACCGTCATCGCCGCTTTGCATGACCTGTCCCTTATCGACCAATTCTCTGATAAAGCCATATTGATGCAGGCGGGCAAAATTGTGGCTGAAGGTAAGACCGAAGCTGTCTTAACCGATAACAACCTCGAGCAGGTTTTTCACATAAAAAAAACGGGCGGAAAATTCCGGCCCGTTTAGGTGTTAAATTCTGCCTTGGCGTTACGGCGAAAACTCACTCTCGCCGACATGTTTTTTAAGAAATTTATCTAGCCCTTTAAAGAAATCCTCTCGGTTTTTTTGATTGGAGAGATAATGATCTCCGTCTTTGAAGTCCATATAGGTAATCTTCGCTTTGCTCTTTTTGAGCGCTGATTTCATCCGCTGATATTGGTTAAACTCAACTTGTTGATCCAATTCGCCGTGTGCAAGGAAAAGCGGAACCGTCATCTCTCCCGCAATTTTTACGGGAGAATTCGCTTTTATATCATCCTTATCCTCGAACCCTTTGCCGATAAAGTTTTCGGCCAATACGTTACCAAAGCGGTAGCGTTTCTTGCCGCGCACGAAATCCTTAATATCGGTCAGCGCTGCCATGGCGATAGCGCAGCGATAAAGGTCAGGATTTTTCCCTGCCCCCATGAGAGACGCATATCCTCCATATGACCACCCTGCGATACAAACGCGTTCGGGATCTGCGTAACCCTTCTCAATCACCCAGCGTGTTCCGTCTTCAACATCGTCTTGCATAACAGTCCAGTTTTCACGGCCAGCATCTTTAAACGCCTTTCCGTAACCATCAGAGCCTCGGAAGTTCATCTGCAAAACACCGTAACCACGGGACGCAAAGAATTGCGCAAAATAGTCAAACCGCTTACTGTCACGCGCATAAGGGCCGCCATGCGGAAGGACAATAAAGGGAAGACCTTTCAACTTGGACGTATCCGTTATTGTCGGCGGAATCGTGACATAGGCAGGAATTTTCTGGCCGTCTCTCGCCGTATATTTCACCGGAATGACTTCGCCTAACATATTGGATTTCAGCTGAGGGCGATAATGGCCCAAAGCTTGGGGTTTGGTAGCGCCTGCTTTATATAAACCTAAGAGACCCGGGTCATAGGCATGCGACATTTTGATGAGCATGGTTTTCCCATCATCAGCCTGATCAATGAAATCTATATTATGCTGCGGAAACTTACGTCTTAAGCCCTGAAGATAGGTATCATTATCCCCTATCATCTCCGTTTGTTCCGTATCGGCCGTATAACGTACGCCAATTATGTCGTCACCGCCCTTCGACAAGACAACGCCCGCAGCATCATATTTATCATTGTGATATATGTCGCGCGTAATCGTCTTCTTTGATAAGTCATAGACATAAAGACCAACCGTATCTTTCCCATTGTAAGCCCCGATAATCAATTCGTCGGGATTAGATGTGAAGCCGTAGACGGAAGTGTCAGGCGCAAGTCCTGGATAATAGTCATCAACGAAACGCCACTCGCCGTCTTCGGCGTCCATGATTTTCATAACCCAGTCGCCAGACTCGTCATCTTTCAGGCCTTGGCCTAAACGCGGCGTCCCCGTCTGGTCTGTGTGCCAGGACTGAATATTGCGGTCGCCATTACGGACGGTTTTGTATTTTCCCGATTTAACATCCACGCGATGAATAGCGGGCCTGACGTTATTGTCGTCTTCGGAAAAAGCCATCAGGATATGATCGGGATCATCTTCGAGCCAATCCACAACGACATTATTGAACTGTCGAAACAAATCCATGCGCTGCAGTTTTGAACCTGCGACGACATCACCTTGGCCTCTGGGGTCGATGAGGATTTTCCCTTTACCTGACTTGATATTATAACTGAAAATATACCCTGTGCGGAATGGCGTTCCTCTCATCTCTTCGCTCTGCCAGAAAGAGAATAACACCTGTTCTTTATTCGCCCATTTAATGTAAGCGGGTTTAATACCGCTATCCAACTTAACGACTTTAACCGGGGCCTCCGGGTTTGTGAGATCATTTACACTTAATCTATACTCGCCGTCTCTGTTGATGATTACCGCCAGCTTCGACGCGTCAGGTGACAGCGTAGCGTCATAGATTTCGGGTAGTTTCCCGAAAGCCTCCGCAGGCGGCGGCGCGGCAAATGCGAAATCCGTTTGGCTGATAAGCGCCGCGCATGACATAGCGCAGAGGGAAAGCGATGTCGCCAAAAACGACCGAAATTTGGAAAACATATAAAGTCCTTCAGAATAAAAGCAGAGCATTCGTTAACACATCAAAACCGTAGGTATTAACCCAGAAAGAAAGCCCATTACGGCTTCATATATTCGCTTTCGCCGTTCACATTTCGAAGAAATTGTTCAACTTCGATGAAGAATTTTTCACGGTTTCTTTGATCAGACAGATAGTGGTTTTCATTTTCGAATGCCAAATATTTCGCAGGAATGTTCGCTTTTCGTAGGGCTTTTTTCATGCGTTGAAACTGATTGAAAAACACATTTTCGTCCTGTTCTCCATGCGCAAGGAATACCGGAACTTTAATCTGATTTGCGACATTCACAGGTGAATTCGCGGCGTCATAGGCGACTGGCAATTCCCCAAAAGCTTTCGCCGCAGGAGCAGCATGGGCTGTGAAAGAGGAAGCAAACAAGGGAAATGCAAGAAAGCCGAGGCAGGTTCCCAAACCGAGTAAAATTTTTGTCAAAGATGATTTAGGTCGCAGACGGGTTATAAATTTCAAAACATATCCTTTTAGTGTGAAGAAACACTAGACAGTGCAACTTTCCATTACACACTAAAAAGCAAAATGTTTGGATAAACGCAAGCCTTGAGATTGGTAATGCGAGCCTTGCGCCCCATACAGCGCCTGCGGATCTTCACTTAAGGGCTCGAACACCAATTTCGCGACGGACTGCCCATGCCGCAATAAGAACGGCACATCCCGACCCCGCACCTCTAAAACGGCACGGCTTCCCTGACCTCCGGCCTCGGCCAGTCCAAAGCCAGGGTCAAAAAATCCGGCATAATGTGCGCGAAACTCGCCGATCTCCGGTGCAATCGGGGCCATCTCCGCCGCCCGATTTTGCGGAATAGAGACCGCCTCTTGGCTCGCCAAAATATAAAATTCTTCGGGGTCCAAAACGAGTTGCCCGTCAGGCGCGTAAAGCGGCTCCCAATAATCACGCGCTTTATGTTGACCAATCCCTCGTAAATCGACTAAACCGGAATGACGTCGCGCGCGCCATCCGATAATATCGGAGCCGTCAATCCCGTTTAGATCAATACTGACCGTTTGCGTATCCAATATCTGCGGTGGGCCTGAACGAAAGCGTAGTTGCACAAGCCTGTCGCCGGGACGCACCAGAATGGGAAATGTACGGGGCGCGACCTCAACATAAAGCGGGCCGCTATAGCCTTCGGGGACGGCATCAAACCGTGTCGCCCCGTCGCATATAACACGGGTAAAGACATCGAGACGCCCGGTTGAGCTTTTGGGGTTAGCCGCCGCGCTCAGACCTTTTGGCAAATTCAAGGATTCAACCAGTGGCAATAAGTAAACGCAGCCTGTTTCTAACACCGCACCCTCTGTAATATCAATGGAGTGTAAACATAGAGCGTTCAATGTCTTATCAATGACACCGCCTTCACCCGGAAGGTAGCTCGCGCGCATGCGATAGGCTTTCGTGCCCAATTGCAGATCCAGACTGGCCGGCTGCACGAGAGGCGGAAGGTTGGGCGAGTCCGGAAACAGATCATCAATCGTCGATTGATGAATGACACGCTCTTCGATCAGAGCGCGAATGGATTGAGCCGGAAGAATACCCTTATTCATAAAAGCGGCGTACCATGCTATTCGCCTCTTACAAGAATGAACTGTAAATTTATGGCCTAAAATGGTCAAAGAGCTTGCGAGTCAGGGTTTGTCCGCGCAATATCCACTCGTGAGAGCTGTTCGCATGGTATGTGAAACAGTGAAGGGAGTAGGGGTTATGGCTGACACAGAAACACTCATGGTTGAGAATATTTGTGTGCCTGTTCAATTTGAGCAACGCACAAAAGACGTCATTGTCCGTGTCGAGCCGGAGTTTTTGGAAGAGCAATCTTCAGTTTCCGACTCCCGTTTCATCTGGGCCTACACGGTCGAGATTGATAATCGCGGCAAACATGACCTCCAAGTGACCGGACGTTTCTGGCAAATCGCCGATAGCCGCGGACAAGTTCAAGAAGTACGCGGCGCAGGCGTTGTCGGAGAACAACCGACCATTAAATCCGGTGAAGTCTTCCGTTACACAAGCGGCGCCCCTCTGACAGCTCCCTCAGGCATGATGCGCGGTACATATAGTGTGCAATCTCCGGACGGCGAGAGCTATGACATCGACATTCCGGCCTTCGTCCTCGACAGCCCGCATGAGGGTTTAGTTCTTAACTAAGCCCGCATTCGCAGGCTGCTTTCTTGTTATCGCTGTAAAAACAGGTGACTAATCCGCCTGCTCCGTGATATGGGCGCGCCATGGCGTCCACAACCCTCATACAAACGGCTGAACCGCAAGGCGGCACGCAGGCTTTCTCCTCTGAAGACACCCGCCCCTCTCTGGTTGGCTTGGGCCGAAAAGAGATTGCCTCTCATTTGGAAGACTTTGGCATTGAGCCAAAAAAAATCCGAATGCGGACGAAACAGATATTCCATTGGATCTATAATTACGGTGTCCGTGATTGGGACCAGATGACCAATATCGCCAAACCCCTGCGGGCAAAATTAGCCGAACAATTTACATTAGAACGACCAGAAATTGTCGAACGACAAATCAGTGTGGACGGCACACGAAAATATCTTATTCGTATGTCACCCGGCGTTGAAGTGGAGAGCGTGTTTATCCCCGATGTATCCAAGACAGGCGCGCTATGTGTATCCTCCCAAGTTGGCTGTACGCTGACTTGTAAGTTCTGCCACACAGGGACACAGAGATTGGTCAGAAACCTCACCGCGCGCGAAATTGTGCTACAGGTCATCATGGCCCGCGATGATTTAGGCGAATGGCCAACAACACAAGAAAACCGCCGCCTGACCAATATTGTTTTCATGGGCATGGGTGAGCCGCTCTATAATACTGACAATGTTGGCGACTCTCTGGACGTTATATGCGACCCAGAAGGCCTTGGCATCGGGCGCAGACGCATCACGGTTTCGACCAGCGGCGTCGTGCCAGAAATCGGGCCGATGGGCGAGCGCACATCCGCTATGCTCGCAATTTCCCTTCATGCCGCCAATGATGATTTGAGGACTCAAATCATGCCGATTAATAAAAAATACCCGCTGGCTGAATTGATGCAGGCTTGCCGAGACTATCCGGGCCTATCAAATTCTCGCCGTATCACCTTTGAATATGTGATGCTCAAGGGGATAAATGATAGCCCGAAACACGCCCGTGAATTGATTAATCTGCTCAAAGGAATTCCAGCAAAGGTTAACCTTATACCGTTTAATCCGTGGCCGGGATCCGACTATGAATGCTCCGATTGGGAGACGATTGAAAGCTTTGCCGACACGGTCAACCGTGCGGGCTATGCCAGCCCAATTCGTACGCCGCGCGGGCGGGACATTCTGGCCGCTTGCGGTCAGCTGAAATCCGAGTCTGAGAAAAAACGCGCAAGCACATTACGGGCTGAAGCGAAGCGTGTTGATTAAAACGCCGTGAAGCATGGCTTCAGTCTTAGAGGTCACATTTTTTAGAGGGCTTTCATAATTTTTACTTGCGCCCGCTTCTATCTTTGCGCATCTCTGCTCTCGAAATTCGCGTTTAAGGTGAAAGACACGCACGCGGTGCGAAGATATCGCACGATATAACAAAGGGTAATATGCAACCGGCACTCGACAGCTTGGCCAACGGCCTTCCTATTTTGATTTTCTACCTTTTGGTGGTGACGGTAATTTTTATTATCGGTCTCGTGATTTACACGCGCCTCACCCCACATGCGGAACTGAAACTGGTGCAAGAGGGTAACATGGCGGCGGCCATTCATTTCAGTGCCCTGATCATCGGGTTGACCTTGCCTTTAGCGGCCTGCCTCGTGAATCGTTTCAGCCTGTTTGATGTGGCGATTTGGGGAACGACCAGCCTGTTTTTACAGCTTTTCCTCTTTCGCCTCACCGACGCCATATTCAAAGGGATGCCTGAACGGATTACAAATAATGAAACCGCGCCGGCTTTGGTGTTGGCGGCTTTCAAATTAGCGGGATCCATTATATTGGCCCTCGCCATTGTCGGTTAAGCCATGCTTCGTAAGTTACCGGATTGGTTACTTTATGCGCTAATTGTCGGTATTATCTTTATATTAGCCTCGCAATTACGCGTGAAAGTGGATGCACCGCCTCCGCCGCAAGATATCGGCCCGCTTCTGCCCAGTGAAACACCCAAAGACGACAAAATCATCACGCAACTTGATGCGCCGCGTTCCGGTATCGGAACCGCTTTCGCTATTAATAATAAGGGTGATTGGTTGACGGCGCGTCACGTCGTGGATGGCTGTGACCAAGTCGCGATTAAAATTTCAACCACCCGTATCATTAGAGCGGATATGCAGGTTTTCCCTGATAATGATTTAGCCGTTTTGCGGACGCAATGGACACGGCGGCCCCTGCCCCATGATGTGAAAACCCGCCGCAATGTGGGGGAACGCGGATACTTTATCGGTTTCCCTCAAGGCGAACCGGGGGAAGTCGTAGGGACCTTAATTGCACGTAACCGCATGTTGGTACGAGGACGGTATAGCTCCGATGAATCTGTTTTAGCTTGGGCGGAAAAGGGACGTACGCGTGGTCTCAAAGGGTCTTTAGGCGGCCTTTCAGGCGCCCCTGTTCTGGACAAGGACGGCGAAGTTATTGGCCTCGTCACCGCGGAAAACCCGCGACGCGGACGGATTTATTCTGTTGCCCCGCGCGCGCTGTGGCCCTTTTATCCTGATGAGAGCGGTGATGCAGAGCCGGTTCAAGCCCGTAAATACGGCCTACAAGCGGACCGTCTGCGCCGCGACAGGCGCATTGCCCAAGTCCTATGTTTGGTAAACAATGAAACGCCGCCCACCTAAAAAGCAGCTCAAGCTTAGCCCTGCGGAGGTTATTACATTTTTCCCTTGGAAAGGTCTGGCCATTTGGGCCGCCATTGCGGCCATAATTGCGGGGGGCTTTTATTTGGCAAATCGGTATATTCCGCCGCAGCATCTTGGGTGGAAAAAGCTCGATACATCCCGCCCTATTGGCATAGCGACGAAAGCCCAAATTCTGCGGCTGACGCTTTCTCCCTCTTCGGTTTGTATGGATTTGGCCCGTGATACGCCGGGATTCGAATCAGCTCCCGCCGATCCAAAACCTTCCCCTAAAACAGGCGCTGGATCTGGAGTCTGCGGGTGGAATGTGGCGCGGGTGGTTTATGGTCAGGACGCCATCACTCTGAAACCGGGGGAAGCCAATATGCAATGCGCGCTTTCGGTTGCCGGCTATCTCTGGACGCGCGAAATCGACGCGATTGCGAAAGAGCGCTATGGGCAGGGCTTGGCAAAAATTCATCACATCGGCACTTATTCTTGTCGGCGTCAAAACGGAAATAATTCAGGCAAATGGAGTGAACATGCTTTCGCCAATGCTTGGGATGTCTCAGGATTCGAGCTCGAAGACGGGCATCTTGTGACCGTATTAAAGAATTGGGATACAGTGGATCAGGACGCCGCCTTCTTGCGCGATATTCGCGATGCGGCCTGCAAGGTCTTTCGCGTAACACTCAGCCCGGACTATAATGCCGCCCATCGGGATCATTTTCATGTCGATATGGGCCCAGCCTCGACCTGTCGATAAGATAGGCCTATAAACGGGCTATAATTAGGGACTCTTATGCATATCATCGGACTTATAACGACCATTGCAATCGCCGTTTACTGGATTAGCCGCGCGCTACGCAGTACGGGGGATATTGCTGACTCTGTAACGCGCATCGCCAATGCACCGCGAAAACGCAAATTCCAAAAAGCCTTTGGCAAGACGGGTTACGACCTTGTCGAGACCCCCATAGAGGCCGCCACTGTTTTAATGATTGCAACAGCGAAAATGGACACATTGCGCGGCGTTAGTCAGGCGGAAATCGCGGCGATTACTTTGGAGCTAGAAAATCATATGCAAATGAGCCCCGAGGATTCAGACGGCATTTACACACAAATGTATAATCTAACAGAGTCTATCACCCTGCCAGAATCTGCGCTTTTTCCCATGATTGATATTCTGAAAAACGATATTGAACGCGATGATGCGACCCAACTCGCCGCTATGATGGAACGCGTGGCGTCCTGCGAAACAATTGCCACCGCCGAACAGCTTGAGTTCATTCGGCGATTCAAAGAACGCATGGGACTTTTGCATTAAAGCCTCAAGGCCTCTCTTCGTTAAAACGCTTTCGATGACTGCCCGAATAAAGCCTTTAAAAGCGCAGCGATGCCCTGCCCCAATTCTTTGCGGCGCCATATCACCAAGGTAAAGCAGGATACCCAAACGAGACATGCAGCCAAGAACAAGCCTCCGCCGTCATTATTGGGATCAACGCCCAAAGGCGTAAAGAGGTGAAATGAAATCGCCCCTGTCATGACGGCCAAGCCCAATAACGCGCCGAACCCTTGCAAGCGTTTAAATCGCGGCAGAATACCCATCAACAAAAATAGCGAGGCAACGGCTTCGGCGGTGCCAATGGTATATTGCGAAAACAGCCCTGTTTGCGCGAACAACCCGTCCATACCAAATGTTCCGGCCCATTCATTTAAACGCCCAAATATTTCCTGCGTATTCCGATGGTTCGTGAATTTATAACGCAGACTATCGCCAAATATAGCGCTGCAAAAAATCGCCAGTGCAGCCGGCAAAATTAATTTAACCCATTTCATTACATTTCCCCTTATTATATTTATGGCTTAGTTTGCGTCATACGCCGCATAACATCAACCGTGGCGTGTTGGATATGAAACTCAGCCGCCAAGCGCGCCTTAATAGCGGCACTTACGGGCTCCAAACGCGTTTCCGGCGCTACAAAAGCCTCAAGCGTCATCATCGGCCTCTCGGGCGTGATTGACCAGGCATGAATATGTTCCACCGCAATCAATTCAGGAATATGCGCCAAGAGGTCTTCTGAAATCGCGCGGCGGTCCATATTGTCTGGCGCGCCTTCCAGTAGGATATGCGCGCTGTCTTTCACGAGGCCATAAGCGCTTTTTAAAATAATGAGCGCAACGAGCACCGATAAAATCGGATCAATCGGAGTCCAGCCTGTGAAGAGAATAATCAGCGCCGCCGCTATCGCCGCCACTGACCCCAGCATGTCGCCCAGAACATGTAACACCGCCCCGCGAATGTTTAGATTGTCCTGATCTGCGCCATGTAATATCCTAAAAACAATGACGTTTACGATTAATCCGCCTATCGCCACATAGAGCATAGGCCCCGCTAAAACCTCGCCTGGTACCAAAATCCGTTCAACGGCCTCTTTGACAATCAACCCCGCCACCAAAAAGAGCGTCAGGCCGTTGACGAAGGCAATTAGAATGGAAAAGCGGTCAAATCCGAAGGTATGTTTCCAAGTCGCTGGGCGCTGCGCAATGGTGAAGGCGCCCCATGCCATGGCGAGAGCGGCAAAATCCGTGAACATATGCCCCGCATCAGCGAGCAGTGCCAAAGAACCGGAAATATAGCCGCCAATCACCTCGGCAATCATAAAACAGCCTGTTAAAAGGGCGGCAATCCCAACACGTTTACGGTTGTTCTCATCCACTTTTGGCGCATGGCTGTGGCTGTGGTTATGACCGTGGCCATGATCATCATGGCTATGAGAATGGTGATGTCCGTGAGCGTGACCCATATCCCGTCTTACGAGGTCAAACACTGAATTCAAACGCCTTTTTATCCCCCTCAATTTCTACTGCCATTTTAAGGCCCTCTTAGCGCTTTTTTGTTATGTCAGCGCCCATGGATGCGTGCCGTGACATTTCAAGCTTTGATGAACAGGATGAATTTGTGAGACAGTCAGGTCTTCATACGCAAATTTATAAGGGTCAGGACATTCCTGACGCCGTGCTCTCCGCTTGGCATGGATTTAGAGAGAATAACCCGTATCTTTACTCGCCTTACTTTCACCCAGATTACTGCAAAGCTGTGGCGGCTCTGAGACAAGATGTGAGAATTGCCGTCTTGGAAAGAGACGACGAGATACTGGCTATTCTCCCTTTTCAAGGGGAAAGTTTTGCGCGCCCCGTTGGCGCGCCTATGACGGATTATCACGGATTAATTTGCGGGCCGAATGATCCGTACAGCATAAAAGATATTTTAGACGGCACCAATGTCGGTGCCTATCATTATAGTGCCCTCATTAGCGCCGCGCAGGACGATGCACCGGACACCCATTTGGGCGCAGTCATGCGTTTACCCGAAGGCAGCGAAGCGTGGCGTGCCTCGCGAGACAGCTCATTCAACAAACACCAAAAAAGCCTGCGCCGCCGCATTCGTAAAGTCAGCGAAGATATTGGGGAGCCACGTATTGTCCCTCAAAGCCAAAACGAAGACGTTTTCAACACGCTGATAGATTGGAAAGTCGCGCAATATGACGCGACAGGTTATTATAATGTTCTGGGCGCGGGATGGACGTTAGACCTGTTAAAATCGCTTTGGAAAAAAGGACCGGACGCTGCTTTACGCGTGGACATGCATGCTTTGTACTTTGGTGATGAACTGGCCGCGATTGATACCGGCCTGACAAACGGAAAAACCTATCACAGCTGGATTGTGGCCTATAATAGCAGCTTCCATACCTATTCGCCTGGCACGCAACTGCTAAATCAAATCATCGATGCGACAGGCGGCCTTGGCTATGACTGTATTGATTTAGGCGTTGGTCTGGACCACTTCAAAAGCCATTACACCACCGAAAATGTTAAAACAGCGAGCGGCTTCACTGCGGTTTCTGGGCCTGCCGCCAATTTATCTAAGCTCTATGATGCTGCCGAAAAACTCGGGCAAAAACATCTGTCCGACGCCCCGGGCCGATTGCGTCGGCGCTATTCCCAAATAGCGGCCTGCGAGACCTCGTTCAGCGGACGCGCTAAAGCCATGCTCTCTGCCGTTACCTCTATAAAATCCTGACACGCCGTCCACGCCTAAGAATTCTGCTCCAACATTATTGAATATGCCCGCCGCGTCACTGGGTCTCGACAGACGCCCCCAAAACCGCCATGTTGATAAAAAGCATAATAGGCGGAGAGAAATATGGTCAGGATTAATCCGGATGCCAAGGGACAAAAGTCATCAGACTACCCCTCAGATACGGTTGAGAATATCACCCGTATCAGAGCCGCACAGCGCGCCGCATTTGACGCAAACCCCTATCCGGAATGGGCCGATAGAAAAGCGAATTTAGAGAAACTCCGTCATCTGATTTTAGGCCATGAAGCCGACTTTGTGTCCGCGATTTCCGATGATTTCGGTCATCGTTCAGCAGAAGATACAATTATCTCAGAATTCCTCGTAATGCAGGGCGGTTTCTCGCACGCCTTAAAACACACGCCGAAATGGATGAAGACCCGCAAGGCGCCGACTGCGCTGCAATATCTCCCGGCTTCTAATCGTATTGTCCCGCAGCCGCTGGGCGTTGTCGGCGTTATCAGCCCATGGAATTATCCGCTGCAACTTGCGATTATGCCGCTTATCGGGGCACTCGGTGCGGGCAATCGCGCCATGATTAAACCCAGCGAATACACACCGCGCATGGCCGCTTTGTTGAAAGAGGTCATAGCAAAAGGCTTTGCCGAAGACGAGATTTATGTCGCGACAGGCGGCGTCGATATTGCAAGCGCCTTTTCCGCGCTGCCCTTTGACCATTTGGTCTTTACCGGATCAACCATTGTTGGGCGGATTGTAGCGCAAGCGGCGGCAAAAAACCTGACACCCGTCACTTTGGAACTCGGCGGAAAATCACCCGTCATTATCGATGAGAGCGCTAATCTGGATATGACTCTGCCGCGCCTTGTTAACGGCAAACTCCTCAATGCAGGCCAGACCTGTGTTGCGCCGGATTATGTCTTGATGCCGCAATCGAAAATAAACGCCTTTTCCGAAGCGGTGATCAAGCAAGCCGAAGCCATGTATCCGAAATTTGCAGGTAATAAGGATTACACCTCCATCATTGCCGACTCCCATTATGCGCGTTTGCAAACATTGCTTGAAGACGCCGAAAATAAAGGCGCGACGCTGCGTACGGCTGGGGATGATGACAAACAAACTCTGGCCAAAGAGCGTCGGGTACCCCTAACTGTGGTCACAGATACGACACCCGATATGAAAATTATGCAGGAAGAAATCTTTGGCCCGCTCCTGCCTGTCGTCGCGTCAGAATCTTTGGATGACAGTCTACATTATGTGCAAGGCCATGACCGCCCCCTCGCCCTCTATTGGTTCGGCGAGAATAAAGCTAAGCGCGAAAAAGTCCTCAAGACCAGCCATTCAGGAGGCGTGAGCATTAATGAATGCGCGTGGCATGTGGTACAAGAAGACATCCCCTTTGGCGGCGTCGGCCCGTCCGGTATGGGCGCGTATCACGGTGAAGC
>CAZMEN010000001.1:15136-17353 GCA_964565335.1 uncultured Algimonas sp.
TTCTCTCACATGAAAGGTGTTTTCTTCCAAAGCCGATTTAGTCAAGGCAAACAACTCCATCCGCCCTATACTGATAAGACCCGTAAAATGATCGGGTTGATGAAGAAGTTTTTGTAACCCGCCATGGTCAAGACATTGAATGGGCAGGAATTAGCCGACAGTTACGACTACATTATTTGCGGGGCAGGCTCGGCAGGCTGTGTCGTTGCGAACCGGTTAAGCGAAGATTCGCATGTCAGTGTTCTTCTGATTGAAGCTGGCAAAACGCATAAACATTTTTCTGTGACCATCCCCGGTATGGGGTTGATTACAATGCTGACTAAAACTCGGAATTGGGCCTTTAATACTGTGCCGCAGCCAGGCCTTAATAATCGAGAATGCTTTCAACCCCGCGGGAAAATGCTCGGCGGCTCTTCAGGCTCTAACGCCATGATTTATATTCGGGGCCATAAAGAAGATTATGATAATTGGGCGGCCATGGGAAACAAAGGCTGGTCGTATAAAGACGTACTGCCTTATTTCAAAAAATCAGAACATCGCGAAGCGGGAGGTAATGACTATCACGGACAAGGCGGGGAATTAAATGTTGCCGCGCTTGCCGATCCCGGCTCCGTAAATGAAATATTTTTCGAAGCCTGCGACCAATTACAGATACCGCGCAATGATGATTTCAATGGAAAGCGCCAAGAAGGTGTTGGCTATTTCGAAGTGACCCAGAAAAATGGCGAACGTTGGTCAACCGCCCGCGCTTTCCTCGATCCTATTATGGACAGACCTAATTTGCATATCGTCAGTGAGACGTTGGTTGAGAAAGTCAATATCAAAGACAAACAGGCCGAAAGTGTATCGCTTAACATAAAAGGCAAGCGCCGCACGATTAAGGCTGAGCGCGAAGTTATCTTGTCGGCAGGCGCATTCGGCTCTCCCCATTTACTTCTGCTCTCTGGTATCGGAGCCGAAGAAAAACTAGCGCCCCATAAAATTGAACTGCAACACACCCTCCCCGGCGTGGGCGAAAACCTGCAAGATCATCTAGATTACACGCTGACTTATGACGGCGATATCAAAGATAATTTCAGCGTCTCGTGGCGCGGCTTTGCGCGCTTCCCCAAACAAGTTTGGAAATATTGGCGAGACCGTAAAGGGGTGCTGACGACCAATTACGCTGAGTCCGGTGGTTTTGCCTATGCCGATAAAGACGAGCGCTCGCCCGACCTTCAATTTCATATGATACGCGGCATTGTGGACGATCATGGGCGGAAAACTCATTTCAGCAATGGCTATACTTTCCATGTATGTATATTGCGGCCGCATAGCCGCGGGACGGTCACATTGGCCTCAAACGACCCCAAAGCCGCGCCTCTGATTGACCCTGCCTATCTCTCGGATAGCCGAGATATGGATAAACTCTACAAAGCCGCACGCATTGGCCAGAACATCATGCAGGCTCCCGCTTGGGACGCCGTTCGCGGCAAAGCCTTTCACAACTGCGAAGCCCAAGAAGAAGAGGCGCTCAAAGCCGATATCCGCCAACAATCGGAAACAGTTTATCATCCTGTCGGCACTTGCAAAATGGGACAGGACGATATGGCTGTTGTCGATAATCGTTTACGCGTTCACGGCATCGAGGCTTTGCGCGTCATCGACGCCTCCATCATGCCGCAAATCATATCCGGCAACACTAACGCGCCTTCCATAATGATTGGGGAAAAAGGCGCGGATATGACTAAGCAGGATTGGGCTGAAAGCGCCTAACACAGGCTATTCTTGAGGCAAGGCCGCCAGAACCGCTGACGTCAAATTTATGATTTGGTTTATTGATGTGGGATTGCTGGGCGGTATCGGTGCCCTTTCTGGCCATGAGGCAAGGAGGGTATTTAATGCCTGTACTGCATCGTCTCGATAAGGGTTTTTCAGCTTGGCAGCTTCGTCCAAAGCAACAACCGTAAAGCCATAGGCATCTTGATACTCCCCGGGGTCACTGACATTTCCATCTGTAATGGCAACGCGATATTCGTCGACCACCGTCTCCATCAAGAACTGAATAATAGTCACGGAATTCCCGCCGGCTTTCTCTGTGACCAAATCAAGATTGGCTTCGGCGGCGCGCAATTGGGGTTCAATCTCAGACGCAGCTTGACCTTTTTCCAAAGCCTCCGACACCGTTTCAAATAAAGCCCCGTCAAAGCCCAAAGCATCCAACCCTGCCCTTTCGGC
>CAZMEN010000001.1:17363-113382 GCA_964565335.1 uncultured Algimonas sp.
TGATGAGTCTCAGAGACAGGATGCAGAAGATGCGGGGCGGCCATATCCGGCTCCCCCGCACGATAAAGCGCCAACCCCGCTTCGACATGACCGCGCATAAACGCCAGACGGTTTTCAAGGGCGAGCATGTCCATGGCATGGCCATCATGGCTTTCCATTTCATGATGCTCTGTCGAGGCAGAGTCATGAGACGCCTGACTACACCCTGTGAGCCCGCTCCCCGTCAGCACAAAAGCCAGGCAAAGGGATGTAGAGTGTTTAAAAATTCGGCGCATCATAATCTCTTTCGAAACCTTCAATTTGCGAGAGCGTATAAGGCAGTTCTTATAAAGAAGTCCAATAACAGTTTATCTCGTTATTCCATCTTGGTTTGGATCAGGCTTATAGCTTTCTCATAGGCCACATCGCGTCCCGCTTGAATGTCTTCGATGGTTGTGACGGCGGATATGTCAGGCGTCAGACCATGACCCACTTTGATATCGTCCGTATTATTATAAAAACGAATGATAGGCAGGCGAAGCGTGATGCCGCTTTCCGGCAGTTTAAAGAAAAACAATGTGCCCGCTGTCGGCCCTTCAGGGTTACCGCCTGTTTTCTCGCCCACTAATGTGACTGGACGGGCAGCCTTAACATTCGTCATGAAGTTCGTACTCCCAGAAGAATTATTCCGACTGGTGAGGATAATTAATTCCCCATCAAATTTATATTTGGAAGGTTTTGTCTTTTTCAAATCATCCATAAACATAGGACGCACGCTATATTGACCATATTCTGTTGCTTTAAAGCCGAACCGTGATGGATTGATGACGCGTTTTTCCCATGTATTAATGTAGGGTTCTAACCCTTTATGATTGCGGGTCTTCATCACCGCGGCTTTGCGGATAGACCGTTTTTCAGGCGTGAAATAAGAGAAGAGCTGTAAGCTTACATCCGTTGAGCCCCCTCCGTTCTGGCGCAAATCGAGAATAAGTGTATCGCGCCCTTCCTCTTTTAATTGCTTAAAAATCGGGTCCAGTTTTTCAGCCGGATCAATAGGATTGCGGTAGTTCACGAAAGTATCGATTTTTAAATACCCCGCTTGAGTACCCAGAGTTTTAAATGTGACGGCGTTCGAAAAATTACGGGCAGAGGTGTTTGGCAAGGATTTCCGGCGTGCAGTATGGCCTACGCGGTTGACGCTAACAGTTTGAACCTCTCCGTTTAGTTTCTTTATTTTGACTTTGGCCGTAGCAGGCGGGGTGAATATAAAGGCTCCGAAATGATCGACCGCACCGCCCATGTGTTCAAGCGAGTCTGTCATGACCGTGTTTTTTGTGTGGTCATTAAATCCGTCAACCGGGATGTATTTGTGTAACGCCGCTTGAAGCGTTTTAATGTCGCGCCCGTCAATCGACAGGACTTCATCACCGTCCATAATATTGTCCGCTGACCCTGCGGCGGTCACAATGGCGCGCTCTCCCACCATGTCCCAAGCAAAAGGCAAGTAAACCGCTTGCGTCTTTCTGGCGGTCTGTAAGGCCTTCGGTAATTCAGCTTTCGTATGGTCGCACCGAATCTTGGCGAGTGTTTCAGAAACGTCCAAGTATAATTGCCCAAGCGTTAGGCCTTCATCTCCCCGCTGCCTTATCGCCTCCCATGCGGCGTCCAATTCACGCTTGTCAATAAAACGGTCATAGCCCGGATGAACGCGGGTAAAGGCCTCTTCGGCCAGATTAATATCGCGCTGAATTTGTTCTGCGCTCAGAAGGGTGTCTGCGGTGATGGGGGCGGTCTTATCTTGGGCCATAACAGGCGAGGTCGAGACCATCAAACCCATCGTGAACAAGGCAGTATAAAGCGGTTTCATATTGTAACTCCAAAATCTCGCTCGGTATGAGCGGCTATGGAGAGGTTTTAGACTGGCGCTTGGCTGGCCTCGCCTCAATACGGATATTGAGACCTGATTTACGGAAATTATGACGTTTACGGGATTTGAGACTTTTTGAACGCGGATGGCGTCTGCCCGTTTATATCACGGAAGACCCGATTAAATGTCGCTTTGGAATTAAATCCGCTCTCATAGGCAATGGTCAGCATGGATAGCTCGCCCTGCTGAATAAGGGCCTGCGCATGAGAGACACGCAAGGCATTGATGAAACGATTAAAGCTCTTCCCTAGGCCCTGATTTAACGCGCGGGAGATATAGCTCTCATTCGTGCCGATACGCGCAGCCAGATCACGAATACTGAGTTGAGGTTCCAGATACCATTTCTCTTCGGTCACCCGTTTTTGAACCATGTTCGCCAATGCGGCCTCTTCCGCTAATTTCGCCGCGGGCGAGGCATTGGGGGCAGGCTCGCCCTCATGGCTCCCGGTATCTGTGCTTTCCATCTTCGGAAAAGGTTTGGACAATCGGAAAACTGCATTGAGTGCCAACCAAACCGACACGAATAATATCAACACGAGAATATAAAAACTGCCGCGATAATTTTGGGGCCGCCAAAACGCATATAATTCGGCCGCGATATACAAACCCAGCGCCAAGGCCAATCCAATGAGCATATAACGCAACCATTGCGGATCAAAATCCAGGGCCTGTGAATGTGTTTGCTCCAGATAATTGCGATAACGTTTTATCATTTGGGCGCAGACAAAGAGCGCAAAGATAAACAGTGCGATGGAGCCTAAGCTCTCAATTTTTAAGATATAGGGCGCGTGTACCGCATTATTAAAGGCCCATTTGGCCTCATAATCCTGCCACCCTTCCCCGATGAGGAAAAACGCCCCTAGATAATATAATAATTGCAAAACCCCTGGAACGAATAAAGCCCATCGCCAGCCGGCAGGTTCATCCCGCATTAAACGAAAAGCATGAAAATAGAGCAGCGGCCCCAACCATAGCGCCAAAAAGAAAAGCGGGAAAAAGGTCAATCCCGGCCAACGATCGTAAAATCCGGCAAAGCCGATAATTTCCGGCCCCATTCCCAACCCGATAACAATGAAGAACCATCCCAAATATCGCGAAGACGCCTTTTCCGCCTTTTGAAACAACAACATTACCGCGCATATCAAAAGCGGCAAAACGGCCATTATCAAAACAACCGACCGCCAATTTAAAAGATATATCGGGCTCTCATTCACGGAACAGCGCTATTACAAAATATGTGTCGGGACAAGTTCGCCGTGGCAAGGATGGTTTTTGATGAGTTTGTGAATGGTGGACCTAGCAGGAGAAAGTTTGAACCTTTTATTCGAAGAGTTGGAACAATGGGAGTCAATACTGCCAAACTTGAGTTTGAGACAGTCTGGCATAGCCAGATAAATCATTCTGAGAGAATGATTTAAGGCTGAGAAGGCCACGGCAGTGGCAGAAGAGGGACAATATCACCTTTGGCCCAAGGTGATGTAAAAATGGGGGCACGTCTCCGCCGCCTGACTTCGCTTCGCGCGGCGTCTACGACCCCACAAAATAAGTTGTAAAAACAGAGCTTTAGCGCTTTGGAAGTGATGCGCAGCAATATTCTGTCCTGTGGACAGAATATAACCAGAGAAGGCCACGGCAGTGGCGTAGTGGGTCACATGACCCGCTTCGCTTTATCTTGCTCTACGCCTATTCTGACCCTTTTTTGTTACCAAGGCACCTTAAACCTTTTCAACATTCAGAATGCTTTTATTTATCTTCTTTTCCGGTTGAAATAAATATTGATGTTACAAAGGCCAAAATTGAGTTCAATATAATAAACCAAATTGTTAACCGAGTGTTTCGCATGACATCAGGGAGAACGGTGAAAAAAGATAAAGCCCAGCCTGCAAACCAAGCAGCCCAAATAAAAAGTAATAGAACTCCAAAAAGTCTAAACCATGCTATGAACCAGTACTTATATCTATCAAATTTCATTATAGCACTTTAACACTCAACTGGCCCGCAATTGGGCGGTAGCCTTGGAATACTATTGCGAACATTATTTATCGCCCCAGCTGCGCTTCCAGCAGCATTACCTAAAGCCGCTGCACCATTTTGTACACCTGATTTTATATGACTTGCCACAGTCGAAGCAGCTTCCTGACCCGCGCCACCCACTACACCTGCTACAACGGCCTTTCCTGCCGATTGGGAAGAAATAGCGCTTATTGTACCATTGCGAAGTTTTGTAGCATTCGATTTTGCAACTGCGGAAAAGCTATTTCTACCAGATGTTATTCCTGGAACTTTCACGTCACCAACAACCTTACCAACTGTTACGCCGACTGCTGTATCCACAGCTGTTTCTGCAACACTTACATTTCCCAAATCAAAGCCACCATTGGCCGTTGCTTGAGTTAAAACGCCCGAGATATAGGCCGTTTCCGTTATGATTATACCCGACACGTTCGGACCATGCTCTTCCAACTGTCGATTGTGAAGTCATGCAGCGCCATAGCAGATATTAGCCGCAGAGTCTTTGAGGTATAGAGGGGGTAAATTATAGGCTTCGGAGACGGTCTGGCTAGGCCACGGCAGTGGCAGAAGAGGGATGGGGTCACTCACGTCCCAAGATGATG
The DNA here is from genome assembly GCA_964565335.1 of uncultured Algimonas sp. GTDB lineage: Bacteria > Pseudomonadota > Alphaproteobacteria > Caulobacterales > Maricaulaceae > Litorimonas. Next base: position 21,885 of record CAZMEN010000001.1, read on the forward strand.
TAAAAATGGGGGCATTGTCTTCACCCCCTTGCCTCGCTTCGTGCAGGCCTTACGACCCCACAAAATAAATCACAAAAACAGAGCTTTGGAGCTTTGGAGGTAGTTGGCTGAGCCAAATATTGGTTCCAGCGGATCTTCGTGGTCTCTAGTTGTAGAGTTTCAGCTGATTTTTAGTTTTTACAGATAGTATGATTATTAACCGATATTTTAAAGCGATTTGGAAAGTCTAAGATTTAATCTACGGCCATTCATAACGGTGTCTTCCAACAAAGCAAAACATGATCAACCTACCTCGCAAACTTAAATCCTCAGGGTAAGGTAATAATGCTTTAGTAGTTCTAAAAAAATACATTAGAATTAGGTCAAATATAATCACAACGAGCCCCGACAAAACGAAAAAGGAGACGAAATACCTATCGATTGAAGAGGACGTCATTAATAAAATGACCGCAACAATAAAGAATAAATATCCAAAAAACGCCAACCATGTGAGTATAATTAATAATAAGCAGCGTACTTTATTTTTGAAATTAGTTAGGCCCATCTTCCAAGTGCTCCTGTGCTTCGACTACACTAGTACCTATCGCAGAATCTATTACTCCATCTACAACCGTTTCGACCACCTCTTTACTCAAAGCATTGGATACACCTAGCGCAACGCCAAATGAAAAAGTGCCTGTTAAAACACCAATTGCAACATTTTCGGCTAATTCTCCACCATTAATTGGAGTCCCTGTCAAAGCAGAGTCGATTGCAGCATCAGCCGCTCCGCCCGAAGACGGAGCAAGGATGGTGCTGATATGTTTGTGAATGGTGGGCGATACTGGGATTGAACCAGTGACCCCTACAATGTCAATGTAGTGCTCTCCCGCTGAGCTAATCGCCCGTCCCATTCGACGTCAAATATGGTCTGTTTCAACAGAGCCGATATTATCGGGAAACGGGCGTATAGGCGAGGCCGGAACGGTAATCAAGCCCGAATCCACGTCACGCCCCTGCAATTCAGTATTTTATAACAGCCATTGTCTTGCAGGCGCAGGTTTCGCAGACTAAGTCACGGGAATGTTTCTAAAACTCGGCTTTTCTGGAATGCGAGGGGGCTTCGCTCTCGGCTTAATCGCCGCTTTTGGACTTGGCGTTCACACCGCTGCTCATGCAGGCGCAAACCCACTCACCCGCGCCGAGCAATCCGTTTGCCGCACGCCACAACACTGTTTTGATATTCTCTCGCGCCATGATGCAACGCAATTTGATTATACTGTTTTGGGCGAAGGGTTTTTAAGATTTGGGGGCAGAGGCAAAGGCGCGTTGATGCGTGGTTTGACGCATAAGGATAAGGACGTCGCTACACGCGCGGCCGCCGTATTGACGGATAAACGTTTCGCCTTGGATAAGCGAGAGCAGAACCGCATTGCAATGATATGGACGAAACGGCCTACCCCCGATTTATTGAGGCTCATGCGGGTTCAATATAGCCCCGTTTTCCGCGAAGCGTTTATAAAGACACTAAACCATTCTGACGCCTCTATTCGTGAATGGTCGCGTCGAGGCCTGTTGTTTGGGGAACACCAGAGTAATCCAGAAGGCGCGCGTACTGCCTTTCAGCCTAATCCCGGACTTTACCCTGATTTGGCCAGAGCGAGCGTGAATGATCCGACATCTGAAGTCGTGAAATTTATCGCCTCTTACCCCAAAGCGCGCAGCCAACCCATTTTAAGGCGCGCTCTTCGCAACGCGGAAGCCGAAATTGTCGGCACGGCCTATCAGGGCCTATATAATATCGATGCCGAGACGGCCTTTAAAACGCTTATCGCGACATTGCGCGGACTGAAACCGGGCGACGAAGCCATCGGATTGGCAATAGGCGAGGTTTTAGAGTCGCGTAATAAGGCGCGAAAAGACGGATTTTATCTGTCTTTCGCCAAGGACATTGCCGCGGATAAAGCGATGCCCAATGTCGCTCGTATGGCAGGCGTTCATGCCATAATGAGCCAAACCCACCTCAAAGCAGACAGAGTTCAAACGCTACCGGAAACACAGGATATTCAAACAATCTTGTTCATGGCGACCCACGCGATGAACACTGTGCCGAGGCGCTATAGCGATAAGCTTCTGCTTAAACTCGGGCCAGCGCATCAATCCGTTATACCGAAGCTCTATACTGCGTTTAAAGAAACAGGCGACCAGAATAAGTTCTTCTTTGTCGATGCCCTAGGCGAAAAATATGATAAGTCACCGCTCTCGAAGGAAGTCGAGAAAGCGCTTTTGCGCGCGCTGGATGATACAACGGACTGGCGGGTTGTATCATCGGCCGCAGATATACTGGGCAAGAATAAAGTTACTGCAGCCCGCCCGGCTTTAACGGCGCTCGGTAGAAACCATCTTTTCACACGGCTTCGTTTTTCAGGCTTAACTGCCCTGGATAAGATAAACGGAAAAAACACCGTTAAACAAAGGCTGTATTGGAAAAACACACTGTCAAAATCCACGATAAGCTGCCCTGTCGAGGCAAGAGACTTCAAAGCCCTCGCCAGACCTTTACCCTTTTTTGAAGACACAAAAATCGCGAACGGTTATAAAAGCGCTCGCCCTTTTCTCACCTCGGCTGTCGCCACCAAAGCAGGATGGCTTGCTGGTTACGATTTCGGAGAATTTTCAGGCGGCTTAGTCGCCTATGACAATAAAACGGGTCAGGGTGATTTAATTATCGGAAATTCCAAAGGTCATTTTGAAGTAGACCCAAACTCCACACCGCTTAGCCCGAATATCATGGCAGTTTTGCCTCAGAGGGTTTTGCCGCTCGGACAATATGCCGATCAGTTTTGGGCAATCTCCAGAAATGTGATGATGAGCGAAAGTTATATTTTCAAAATTACGGATACTGGGGATGGTTATAAGGCCGTCCCGCTGCGCCGCCTTCCGCGCCTACCGCAAGCCATTACGCAAGAGGAAGACGGCTCGGTTATTTTGGGTTTTGGAAAGAAAACACCGCCGTCCAAAAATGATTATGAGCCGCTGTACCAACCGCCGCTGCGCCTTTCTCCAAACGGCACTCTGAGCTTGGCGTGTGACGCATTCTCCAAAAGCACGATAGAGGCGATGCCCTGATGACCTACTCTGAAACAGCGGCATTGAAAGCGCTTAAGGCGCTCACTGACCCTATCAGCGGGAAAGACCTTATCACCGCCGGCCTTTTAAATGCTCTGCGTTACGAAGGCGGCACATTACGCGCCGTACTGCAAATCGACCCCAACAAGGCGGAGGCCTATTCAGACCTTCGCAAAACGGCCGAAGCCGCCCTGTCCAAGCTAGACAGCGTAGAGACGGCCTCGGTCATCCTCTCCGCCCATAAAGCTGCGCCTACAATTGGCGGCGGGCGGAAACGTCCGCAACCGCATGCCGCCCGCCGCCCCGAAGGCTATCAAGGCGATGACAATGTCGAGCGCGTTATCGCGATCAGTTCGGCCAAAGGCGGCGTGGGGAAATCCACCATGGCCGTGAATTTAGCGGTGGCTCTGGCGAAATCAGGCCAGTCTATTGGCTTGCTTGATGCCGACATTCACGGCCCCAGCGTGCCTATGCTGCTCGGGATGCAAGGCGAACGCGCTAAAACCGAAATGGTTGAAGGACGCCGCTTAATCACGCCGAAAACGGCTTTTGGCGTTAAAGCGATGTCCATTGGGTTTTTGACCGAGGATGACGGTCCTATCGTTTGGCGCGGGCCTCTCGTCCAAGGCGCTATCACCCGTATGATTTGGGACGTGAATTGGGGGACATTAGATACGCTCATCATCGATATGCCGCCCGGCACAGGCGATGCGCAATTAGGGCTTGCACAGGATATAAAACCGGCAGGAGCAGTCATCGTCTCAACACCGCAGGATTTGGCACTTTTGGATGCCCGAAAAGGCGTGCGCATGTTTGAAAAAACCGGCATTCCTGTTTTGGGTTTGATAGAAAACATGGCGGTTTTCACCTGTCCGAATTGCAAGACGGATCACCACATATTCGGTGAAGGCGGGGCGAGGCGGGATGCCGAGGCACTGGGCATTTCCTATATCGGGGCCGCACCTCTCACCCTGCCCATTCGCGAAAGCGGCGATAAGGGCGTGCCGATCGCGTCTACGGACTCTAAAGACTCTGATATTTTTGCGGCTTTAGCCAAGAAGGCTTTTAATTAGTTACGACAACCATGCGGATTGAGCCTCGGCTTTCCAGCCAATCGTTGTCTTTTCGCCGTCTGTAATAACCGGGCGCTTCATGAGGGTCGGGTGCTCGGCCATCAAAGCAACCGCTTTCGCATCCGACATATTTTGCTTATCCGCCTCATCCAGTCCGCGCCACGTTGTGGAACGCGTATTTAGCAAAGGCGCATAACCATGATCTTTTACCCACGCAGTTAGTTGTTCAGCCGACACGCCGTCTGCACGCACATCAACTTTCGTCAATTCCTGTCCCGCCGCCTCTAGCGCTTTGATGGCTTTGCGGCATGTATCGCAGGCTTTCAGATGGTAAATTGTTAGGGACATAGGGTCTCAGTATTTAAAGTTAGATATGGTTTTCAATGAACCCAATCATATCCGCGATGACAGTTTCGCGCGGTGTATCATTGTGCATTTCATGTTCGGAATTTTCGAAGGCTTTGAATATTACATTTTGAGCCTTGCTTGCAAAAGCCTCACTCGCGTCAAAACTTGTCAGTTGGTCACCTTTGGCATGCATTAGCAATAAAGGCTTTGTCCATTGCGCGGCGCGGGCCGCAATAGCTTCCCCCACCTCAACCGCATCCGCCGCAAAGCTGAAACTTATTTTGCTGTGATTGAGCGGGTCATTTTCATAGAGTCCCTGCTCTTCGGGAAGGGTAGAAATTTTATCGCCAGATAAAGGTTGGCTCATACTGGCTTCGGGCGATATTTTGCGAATGAGTTTCGCGACACCGCGTATAATTTTGGGCGGAGGCTTAGGTAACCCGATAAACGGAGCTGATGCGATAACGCCGAAAATATCTTTATCTGCCGCGAAACCATAATCCAAAACAAGGCCGCCGCCCATGGAATGACCATAGAGCATATGAGGCGTATCGAGATAGAGCGCGCGTGTCTTCTGAAGTAGAGCCTTCAGGTCCCCGCGCAGTAAATCATAATTCGTGCAAACGCCGCGCTTGCCATCGCTTTGACCGTGCCCGCGGAGGTCTAGCGCAACCACAGCAATGTCTGCATCGTTCAATTCTGACACTAATTTTTCATATCGACCTGAATGTTCACCTAATCCGTGCACGAGGCTCATAACAGCTTTTGGCTTTTCTAGTGCCCAGTGCCGACCCACTAGTTTTGTGTTATCTGCCGCGTTTATAGTTTCGAAAATCTCCGCTGACATGCCTAGGCCTCTTTCGCTTTGACAGCTGTACCGTAAGCCAACAATTCTGCACCGCCAGGTGTCCCAGCTTTCTCTCCGCCAATAACAGAAAACTCGACCCTGATATTATAAACGGCAGTTGCCCCCATACTCTCAGCCTCTTTCAACATTCTAACTATCGCCTCTCGCCGCGCCCTATCCAACATCGTTTCATAAGAGTGTAGAGACCCGCCAACGAGCGATTTAAGTGTCGCCGCAACATTTTTGAAATAATCCAATGCTATGACAACATTACCGGAAACCAAGATGGCCCCCTCGTCCAAATCCCGTCTATAAACTTCCGGAATAGTTTTGAGTGTGCTTCGCTGAATGTAAGCGAGGTCTGCTTCATCCCGGCGCAAGCGCTCAAAATGACGGCGTTCATTTAGGCCGCCAAAAACAACACCCACGGCAATCAAAACAATAAATGAAATGATGCCAATCATTTAAGGAGAACCGCCGTACCATAGGCATAAAGCTCTGAAGCTCCGGACGTAACAGAGCTGGTAGAGAAGCGAACATTGACGACTGCATTTGCGCCTAAAGAACGGGCCTGGTCAACCATACGCTCAACAGATTGTCCGCGCGCATCTTCGAGAAGCTCCGTGTAGCCTTTCAGCTCCCCGCCAACGATGTTCTTTAGACCCGCCATGATATCACGGCCGACATGTTTGGCACGCACGGTGTTACCCTGCACCAAGCCCTTCCATGCCACGATTTCGCGGCCCGGTACGGTTTCCAAATTCGATAAGATAAACCCGTCCATAAAACTCTCCTTGAGTTTTTCTAACCGAGAGCCAAGCCTTATGCGACTCTAAACCTGAAAATCGGTCAAATATTTTCGAATGCCCTTTCAAAGATATTCACCCCCTCATCGGTCTTGCCTCCTGACCTCTGCTCTGGCACGAAGCGCAGATGAAAACACACTCTCCTTTGCGCGTCGCCTTTCAGATGGACCCCATGGAAACCGTCGATATTGACGGCGACACCACTTTCGCTTTGGCCGAAGTCGCCGCCGCGCGCGGCATGTCCCTGTTTGAATATGGACCGCAACATCTGTCCTATAATCACGGACGTATTTTGGCCAATGCCCGCCCTATGACCGTGCGCCGTGAACAAGGCAATCATGTAAGATTTGAAGAACGCCGCATGATTGACTTAAGTGAGGACGTTGATGTGGTTTGGATGCGCCAAGATCCGCCTTTCGATATGTCTTACATCACCGCCGCCCATATTCTTGAACGCCTCAAAGGGCAGACATTCGTGGCCAATGATCCGGAATGGGTACGATCAGGTCCTGAGAAAATCCTACCCTTAGATTACCCAGACTTGATGCCGGAAACGCTCATTACCCGCGACGAAACGGCTATTCGGGCCTTCCGCGAAAAACACAAAGATATTATTCTCAAACCTCTTTTCGGCAATGGCGGCGCAGGTGTGTTTCGTTTGAAAGACGGAGACAGTAATTATGCGTCTCTGTTGGAGATGTTTTTCACGCATTCGCGCGAGCCGATTATTGCGCAAGCCTTCCTAAAAGATGTCGCGAAAGGCGATAAGCGGATTATCATTATTGACGGAGAGCCTGTCGGCGCAATTAACCGCGTGCCCTTGCCCGGCGAAACCCGCTCTAACATGCATGTCGGCGGCGAAGCTCGAGCGACTGAACTTACCGAAACGGATTTAATTATCTGCGACGCCATTGGCCCCATGCTCAAGGAACGCGGACAGATTCTGGTCGGGATTGATGTCATCGGTGACAAAATGACGGAAATCAACACAACCAGCCCAACAGGTGTACAAGAGTTAAAACGCTTTACAGGTATTGATGCTGCGGCCTTGTCATGGGACGCAATTGAAAGACGGTTGAAAGCATAAATTAAAATCACTCCCATCTCGTTGCTAACCCTGCTTGGGCATAATAGGACTTCGCATGACCATATTATCACTATTAGAAAATCGTTATTCGGTCAGAGGGTTTAAGACAGACCCGATTGATGAGGCACTGCTCAAATCAATTTTTAAACAGGCCCAAATGGCCCCGTCTAATTGTAATGTCCAACCATGGCAGACCTATGTTGTCAGCGGTAAGGCGCGCGATACATTATCTGAGAGTCTCGTCAAAGCCGTCATGGACGGCAATCCGCCCAATCCAAAGTTTGACAGGATGACCCGCTATAAAGACAAGCACCGCGAACGCCAGTTTGGTTCGGCCAATGCGCTTTACTCCGCCCTCGGAATTGCGCGCGAAGATAAGATGGCCCGCAATATTGCTATGCTCCGGAATTGGCAGTTTTTTGACGCTCCGCATGCCGCATTTTTTACAATGGGCTTGGATATGGGCGTGATGGGGGCTGTGGACCTCGGCATTTATGCGCAAACACTAGCTTTGCTTTTAGAAGAGAACGGCATCCAATGTTGTATGCAAGGCGCGTTAGGGCAGTTTCCTGATCCCGTTGAAGCACAGCTAGGCATCCCCGAAGGGCAAGGTATATTATTTGGTATGTCCTTTGGGTATGAGGATAAGGCCCACCCCGCGAATGCTGCCCGCACGGACCGCGCTGAATTGGATGATGCCGTGCAGTTTTTCGACTGAACCCGCTCTATGCTGGCCCACTCTATGGCACTCTAAGCGGCCTGATAAACAAAATCGGGCAAGTCATTTTTACTGACGACTGGCGCGCCCTGCGTGACAGTCACATCGCGCAAATAATCCTTATTCGTGTCATGGGAAATAATGACCAAAGGCGTTTCATTCAAAAGCCCCCGAATAGCGATGACAGACACCCGCGCATCCACCGTATCCGAGAGCTGGTCATCCAAAAGCACCAAATCATAAAGATGCTTATTCATCAGCTTTTTAGCTTTTTTCAGGCTCTTGGCGTGGTCGAGTTTAAATCCATAGCCATATTTATTCGCTAGAATCCGGGTTACCACAATCGGTTCAAATTCATCATCATCAATGAGTAGAAAACGGTTCATGCAGCTCCACTCCTCCTCATCTGATTGCGCTACAAAAGTCTATGAGGATTGCCGTCCACGCTGACAAGTTGCAAATTCAATTAAATTGGGGAGAAGCTACACTGTCACCTTTTGCGGAATGGGGCAGCTCACGCCCGTCGGGCCGTGCATGCAATAGCCTTGCGGATTCTTAGCTAGATATTGTTGATGATAGTCCTCGGCCGGATAATAGGTCCCGACCGGCGCGATTTCCGTCGTCACGGGCCGCCCATAGGCCGCCTCATAGCGTTTGGTCGCCGCCTTCACCGCCTCCACCTGCGCGTCACTATAGGTATAAACAGTACTGCGATATTGAGAGCCCACATCATTGCCTTGGCGGTTGCCTTGTGTTGGATCGTGATTTTCGAAAAAGACTTTCAAAACCGCGTCAAAGCTAATCACGGCGGGGTCAAAAACAACCTGCACCACTTCGGCATGGCCCGTCGCACCAGAGCAAACCAAGTCGTAATTCGGCGATGTCGTGGTGCCGCCTGCATAGCCGACAGAGGTCACATAGACGCCGTCTAGCTTCCAGAGAATACGCTCTGCACCCCAAAAACAGCCCATGCCGAGCAAGACCTGCTCATGGCCTGCGGGGATGTCGGCAAACATATCTTGGCCGTTGACATAGTGTTTTGTTTTCGTCGCTAACATGGGCGTCCTACTCTTTTGTATCGCTTTGGCTTTGGACGATAATCTGGGCAATGTGTTCTGCCAAAATATCCGCCATGACCAAGGCTTTAGTCTCTGTAGAGATATGGTCTTGGCGTATCTCGATTGCAAGATGGCGTAGGCCGCGCGGGGCAATATGCGCATCCACCGTGTAATTCAAATCATAGGCCGAATAGGGCAAGTTAATATCGACCTGAAACTCTGCGCCGCTCTCTATAAAATTGTTCCGAAAGGCGGCGGCGCTGTCTTCATCATGGCGGGTAAGCAGGCCGATATCTGTGGCGCGGTGCTCCCCCGTTCGGGGATGCGGCGTAAAACTGTGAACCGACAGGACAAAAGGCGCGTCCAGCGCGTCCACGGCACCGGCCAATGCTGCGTGATAAGGCGTGTATACATTGTCCACTCGGTCACGCCGTTCGGTCGCGCTGAGGTTTTGATTACCCGGAACAACCGTCCCGTCACTGTCTTCGGGGATGAGGCCCGCTGCCTCCGGGTCGCGGTTCATATCTATCAGCAGGCGCGACACGCCCGCCAGCTGCCCCGCGCATTTGAAATACTTACACAAGCGGCGGATAACCGTTTCCGTTCCGATATCCCACGCAATATGGCGGGTTAAATCCTCACCGCTCAGGCCGAGATTATTATAGCGTGTAGGAATGTGACGCGATGCATGGTCGCCGAATATAAATACCCCGCGATTGCCAGTTTCGGGAATTAGATGAAAAGCCTCTGTCATTGCCCTTGATTGCCTCAGATTGGGGTATTGTGCCAGTAAAGTTTCAGTGCTAATGCGCCGCTTTCCGAAATCTCATAAATTTCCAGAGATTTTTTGTGGCCTCAGAGGTGAGGTGGCCGAGTGGTTTAAGGCGCACGCTTGGAAAGCGTGTTTAGGTTTGTAGCCTAACGTGGGTTCGAATCCCATCCTCACCTCCAGAGACCATCTTAACGCGGCGCTGCACAGCCAAGTGATGGGGATGCTCTCCCTGAATTTTGCAATTCGTAGCGCGTAAATCGCACTCGCAATACAGTGCCGAGTCTTTCATCACTTATTTCAGTAAATAGAATATGCCCGTGAGGTGATATGGTTACCGGACAGCAAAAGGTGTAATGTTTCATAAGGAGCCGACCATCTATCTTTCAACCAATATCGAAAAGTGATGGCAATTCCGAAACCTTACGACTTAGGTACTCTATTATAATTAGATACCAATCTTGGCAAAATACAATGGAGGCCATTAATTCGATGTGGCGAGGCAATGCTGATGACGGATTTTTTCAAGATATGCCTGCCGAAGATTTCTACCCCTATCTGACACTTGTTTTGGGGCTGCGTAAAAACCAAACAACACTCGACTGGTGCTCTGATTGCTTAACGCGCATTAGAAACAGAAAGCAATAATCAGGAAAAGACGCCATATTCTCGCTTTCCTTACAAACTCCCTATTCCTCTTCTTCCTCCTCTGGCTCAGGTTTTGGTAAATACCTGATCCGCTCTTCTTTCTCCATTCTCCCGAGGAAACTCATAAAGGTGGAGATGGCTTTGCTAGCGGCGAGATCGTCTAGCTCTTCGAAGGCGGCGACTTCTTCGCGAATTTGATCGGCCATGCGTTGGGAGATATTACTAAAGAAAAATTCGGTGACCGGTTGTGAATCACGGCCAGCGGCTTTCAGCATTCTAATGAGATCGCCTTTAGTGAACTCTTTGAATACAAGGCTGATAGCGCTTGTCGGCATGCGCACAGGCAGATCATCAAAGGTCAGCATTTCATCGCGGATTTTTCGAGCGCGACCTTTGTCGACCTTGGCGATATTCTCCAATATATTTTCGCGGCGGTCTCGATCAAGGCTCGACATAAGGTCAGCCACATAAACAATAGACTCGCTCCCGCCGCCCATAGCCTCTTCATCTTCGAGGAATTCCGTGCGGACAAAATTCTCTATCGCCTTGGCGACGAAGGGCGCGACTTTCCGCTCATCTGAGAGCAGGCGCATATAGGTAATTGTGTTCTCTTCGGGGAGTTCAGCAAGTATTTCCGTCACCTTGTTATTGGAGAGTTTGGACAAAATGAAAGCGGCGGCCTCGGGTTTTTGCTTCACCAAAAATTCGCAAGTCGGCGTGACGGGACGTTTATCAAGTTCCGCCCACACCCCTTCAATTTTATAGGTTTTGGCGGGCTTAAGACTCGGGTCTTGGGATGTCAGGCGGGCAATGCGTTCTTCGTCCAGCACATTGCGGGCGAGTTCCATGGCGCGTTCGGGACCAGCACGGAACAGACCTTCACGGCCATCCATTTGCACAATGAAATCGGCAATCACCGCTAACATTTTTGGGCGCGGCACTTCTCGTAACTCTTCGAGCGCGCGTACGAAACGCCGCATATGATGATCGCTGAGACGGTCAATAATTGGGCGAGAATAGTCCTGCCCCATAGAGACCAGCACGATAGCCGCTTTTTGGGCGTCTTTCAGATCGGTGATATCATATTCGATTTCAGTCACGTCATTTGCCGCATTATTGGTCATGGCGGGATTAATCGCCATCGGTGTTATGAGCTCTTGTTCGGCCATTAAGCGACTCCATACCCCCTCAGCAGGGCTTCAGTTATTTTCAACCAACCATCTGCCATCACAAAAAAGGCAAGTTTAAACGGCAATGCGACAACGGCCGGGGGCACCATCATCATACCCATGGCCATCAGAATCGACGCAACTATCAAATCGATAATCAAAAACGGCATGAAGATGACAAAGCCGATTTGGAAGGCACGTTTAATTTCAGACAGCATGAAAGAAGTGACGAGCAGCGGCAAAGGCGCTTGCTCGGATAAGTCATAATTACGTTCGGGCATTGTATCAGCAAGGCGTTGAATCGTCTCTGGCTCCACGCGCGCTTCCATAAAACCGCGAAACGGCGTCAGCGTACGGTCTATCGCCTGCTCTTCCGTAATCATGCCGTCCATATAGGGCGAGAGGCCCTCATCCCAGGACTGCGTGAAGACCGGCTCCATGACGAAAAATGTGAGAAATAAGGCGAGGCCCATAATCATCATATTCGGCGGAGTCTGCTGTAGGCCCATCGCCTGCCGCAGAAAGGAAAACACAATGAGCATAAAAGGCAGGCAAGTAATCATCATCGCCAAGCCGGGCGCAAGGCTCAGTACGGTGACGACCAAGAAAAGCTGTATGACGCGAGCATCCAAACCCACGGCCTCGCCTTCGGTTTCAGGCAGGGTTTGATCTAGCAGATTTTCGAGGCCCTGCTCCAAATCTGGTGTTTGGTCTGTGACCTGCGCAATAGCAGGGTCGCTCAAGCCCAACGCCAAAAGCGAGACAATCGCGATGAGCGAAATCATGAAAGCCTTCACGCTAAAACGTGAAAGCCAAGCTGTGGGGAACTTATGGACAGTGCGTCCGATCATGCAGAGAGCATGTCCTCGGAAATATCGACAATTTCGGTGATTTTCAGGCCAATCTCGCCCGTTGCGACATCGGTTTCAATCAACTCTCCGCGCGCAATGACGCGATTATCAATACAGACATCGACCGGGTCACTAATTGACTTATCCATTTCTAAAACCGAACCGGCTTTTAGGCGAAGTAACTCGGCAATGGTCGGGCGGGCCGTCCCGACGACCATTTGCACGGTCACAGGTAGCGCATAGATGGAGCGCTTATAATTTGAGCCCATTTGTCCATCACGCCTCTCAGCGACAGGAATATCGTCTCCGTCCATGCCGTTATTTAGCGCATCAGGCGCACCGGCCTCCATACCCACAAAATCAGTATCTGATTGGCTCATGATGGATCCTTAATTTCAATATCTAGGGGGGTGCTATTCGTCTGGACAACAGTTTGGGCCTCAGGAAAGGGCGAGACGCCAATGGCCTGAGCGAGCAAGTCGAGACAGGTCCGCGCCTCGGTCATTGGGTCAATTACAATCTCACTTCTCTCCCAAGAGAAGACAACTTCTCCTTCTGCCCTTTTGTCATTTGTATTGATGTTTAACTGCACATTGGGTGAGTTTTCCAAAAACTGAATCGCGACGGCATTATCCGGGTGGACTTCGGCAGATAAGTGCCCCGTTATCTCGCCCTTGGCGGCGCGTTCAATTACAATCTTCATTTCAGAGACTAGAATTTGATCTGAAGCCGCAGGGAGTACCGCTTCCAGACATTTTGTAATGACGCGGGCATGACTGTCTTCAATCGCGTCCAAACGTTGAGAGAAATCAGTCTTTAGCGCTTCTAGAGTATGTTCCATCAATTGGATTGTGGATTGATAAATTTTATTAGCCTCAGCTTTGCCGGCCTCAAATCCCAATTTATATTCTTTGTCTTCTTCTGTGGGTTCGGGCTCAACGAAGTGCTCGCGATTATCCTTGGTCGGATGAAACACCGAAATATCGGTCATGATAATACGTTCGCATTCCGTCAGATCGGGCTTGGTTAGAGCTTGAGACAGACTGCTCTGTATTATGAAATTGCGCGCGCTCATATCGCGCTCGGTTCAGCGCTAAGCCAATTAGCCAGAAGCTCTGTTGCTTCATCGACCTGTTCGCTAGCTTTACTGTTGAGAACGTCTACAGCGCTCCTGGCCCCCGGCCCTTCCAGTTTCAAGGGAGAGTCAGATTGTTCAATCCCGGCCTGCATTGTACCGTCAGGCAATAAGACGGGTTGACCCGCTACTTGTCCGGCCATCTGGACTTGTGTCGGGCCTTGTCCCGGCGAGTTAATAAGAACCTGACCCGGGGCTTGACCCTGCATCTGTCCTTCTATGTTGCCCGCAATTTGGCCACCAAATTGCCCCGGCAATCCTTGTTGCGCGGAAAACCCGTCCAAGTTCATTGGCAGGAGGTCGGGTGAAAGGCCGGAACTTTCTAAGTTCCCTGCCACCACTCCATCTCTTTGAGACAAAAGCGGACGGACCACAAAGAGACCTAAAATCAGCGCAACCAGTCCCAAGATAAGAGATTGCAACGTGCTCCAGAGGTATTGATCGACGAATCTTTCCATAAGGCTGGGTTTCGTGACAAAATCAGTGACTTCAGGTTTTTTAAACGGAAGGGAACGAACGGTCAGCGCATCACCGCGCTCTTCATCAAGGCCTGAGGCAGATGCAACGAGATCCCTTAATGTTGCCAATTCCTCTTCGGAACGCGGTGTTGTCGTAATTGTGCCGTCTTCTGCGATGGTTTGCTGTTCGTCGACCAACACTGCAATTGTCATACGTTTCACGGCACCCGGCAAAGTTTCGCGGCTTCTAACGATCTCCGAGATTTCATAAGTGACTGTCTCCGTGGTTTCGCTCCGCTCGGAATCGCTGTTCCCGCCGGCGCCGGCGCCCTCAGGGAGGTTACTGGCGACTGTGACAGCCGCGTTCTGTCCAGAACTGCTGTCAGACACATCAGATGTCGTTTGGGATTTAATGACCTGACTCTCAGGGTCGAAAGTGCGCTCCGTCATGCTTTCCCGAATGCGGTCAAGGTCTAGTGAAACGTTCACCCGCGCATTGCCGGGGCCAACGCGGGCTTCTAGTAATGACAGTAGATTTTCTTTTAGCTTGGCCGTGCGCTCAATCTCGCCGTCGCCGACCATTTCGGCGGGCATGTTGAGCCCCGGCCCAACAACTAAGCCGCGAATAGTATCAATCACAGCCACATCATCAGGGTTGAGACCGACAATCGATAAAGCTGTTAGATATTGAATGGCCTTGGCTTGTTCTGTGTTGAGACCCGAAGAACTGGAGACTGTAACCGAAGCAGTATTGGCTTTTGCAGCCTTGCTGAAACCGGACGCTTTTTGCGTCCCAAGGTGAACACGTGCGGCTTTAATATTCGGCATAGCCAAAATCGTCCGCGCGAGTTCGCCTTCCTTGGCGCGCCAGTAGGTCGCATCGAACATTTCTGATGACATGGCAAAGCTATTTAGGTCGTCAAATAGCTCATAGCCCAAAATACTTTGTTTAGGCAGACCTTCGCGGGCCAATTCTAATCTCAAGGAATCACGGCGCTTTATATCCGTGTAAATTGCATTGCCGCGCACATCATATTTCGCGCCCAAGCCGTCTAAACGGGCAATCACGTCGCCTGCGGTCGCCTGATCGAGACCAGAATACAGCAAGCCCATTTTCGGCTTCATCGTGAAACTAGCTAGCATAAAGACAAAGGCCATCGTCGCGAGAACACTCGCAATCGATATAACTCTTTTTTGTAGCGGCAATGCCAGCCACACATTTATTATATTCATCCTATTGCCTTGGAATAAATCCTGGGAAATGTCCTATTTACCAGTGAGGCGCACCAAATCGGTGTTATTTTCTAAATAGCTCGTTAATAATTAACAGATGGTTTACTACTGTGTGTTTTTTATAAAACACCAAGTAATTGTATTGAGAATCATATTTTGGCCAAAGCTAAGAAAATAAAAAAGCCAAAGGCCCCCAAAATCTCGGGGGATGGGGGCGCTGACGGTGGGAAAAAGTCCAAAGGCGGTCTGATTGGCGCGATTGTGACGCCGCTCATATTAGGCGCCGCGTCTTTTGCAACAGTTTACTCTCTGCCTGGCGGCGAAGCCGCGCCGAGCGCAGAACATGATGCAGCTCCAGAAAAGCCGAAAGCAGAGAAGCTTTACATTGCGAAAAAATCCGCTGTTGTCGAATTGAAGCAGTTCACAGTCTCGCTCCGTGAGGACAAACAAGTTTTGCGTATTATGCTGGCCCTTGAAACACCCGAATCAAATATGGAAAATATTGACCCTAATGATTTGCGCTTGCGGGATGCCTTTATGAGCTATCTGCGCGCCGTTGAAATGGCACACTTAAAAGACGCCGCTTTCCTACCGCAATTAAGAGCACAGCTTTTGCGCCGCGCCAAACTCATCTTAGGCGATGACAAGGTCTCCGGCATCCTCATCACCGAATTCCTCATACGCTAACGGATTACGAGCCTATGTCATTTCCCCTAAACTTCGCCTTGGTTCAAGATTTGGTCTTATTGCTCGCCTCCGGAGTAGCCTGTCTCTATTGCCTGCTGCTGAATAGGAAGTTGAAAGGTTTGAACAGCCTGAAAACAGGCGTTGGGGCCTCTATTGTGTCTTTAACCAATGCTATCAAAGATACACATCAAGCCGCGAAAATGGCGCAAACGTCTACTGTTGAGTCCATTGAAACCCTGAACGCTTTGCTCACTCGTGCAGAAGAAGCCTCAACCAAAGTCGAAGCCGACACCGTTGCGCTGGAACGCGTCATCCGCAAAGCCACTGATTTACATTCGAAACTTACGCCAGAATTAGAGACCAAATTACCTCATGCGATTGGCAAGGCGCAAAACACGGCCTCCAGCTTATTGAAAGTCGTGGCTGATATTGAAAAATATCGCCGTCTCGCAGCGTTCAAAGCCGCAGCGGATTTATCGACATTCTTTGAGACAGAACAAGACGGCACAACCAGTGAATTACTCCCTCAATTGGAAAGTCATTTGAGTGTCGTGGCGACTAAGCCGGACGCAGACGCGACTGAAAAGCCGATTTTGGAAACGATTGAAACACTCAATACACTCATTGACTCCGCGGCCTCTGCCGAAATGTCTGCTCACATAGAAACCGTCCAGACATTAGATACGGAATTAAAAGAAACATCCATAGAAAGCGGGGACACTCATAAGGACCCGATTGATGCATTATTCGATAACATTGACGCGCTTGTTCAGAAGAAGGGTGTACAGGATAATCGCATGGGATTCTTGCAATCTCGAAAGTATTCTAAATCATGAAAGGGCGCATCCTTCCAATAATTGCCGTGAGTTTTGGCTTTGCCGCATTGCTGCAAGTCTCTAACTTCTCATTTGCGGCGGCAGACAGCAAAGAGGAAACTCCTGAAGAGGCTGTGGAAACACCGAAGGCCGAAAATTCTTTGGGGGACATACCCGCTATGAGCGAAACGGCCTCCGACACTCAAATTTGCCTCACGACAACTATGGCAGATGCAATTCTTAGTGAGAAAGACCGCATCGAAGCCCAAAAGATTGCTCTAAATGAACGCGAGGCTGCCCTTGAAGCTTTGGAAACCAAGCTGTCACAGCAATTAGATAATATCAAAGAAACTAAAGCTTCCGTCGAAGCAAAGCTTAAAACCATGGAAATAGTCTCGACTGAGGATTTGGATCACCTTATTTCCATGTATGAAACGATGAAGCCGAAAAAGGCCGCCGAGATATTTGATAGCATGGCACCAGCTTTTGCGGCCGGCTTCCTACGCGATATGAATAGCGCCAAAGCCGGAATGATTATGTCAGAAATGAATGCCCGGAAATCCTATGAGATCAGCCTGGTCATCGCCAACAGAAATGCGGCTATCAGGAACGCAGACCAACAGTAAATTTAATCCCCAGAAAATAAAACGACCCGAGAATTTTATTGGTTAAATCCAAGCAAACATACGGCAACCATATTGTTTTCGACAAAAATTTAGTTGTAAATTAGTATATACAAATGATTCTAGATGAACGAAAAAACTAAATAAGTGTTACTCAACGTTAAAAATTCCGCGGCCGCCCCGTCCCTAGGAATTATCAAAGACAGTGTTTTTGATGTGATTGACGCTAATCAAGATATAGATCATCTGTGGGATATTCTGTTTTCTTATTGTCACAACGGCGGATTTAAAGAATTCACCTATTTCCACTTAGCGCCAATTGGAGCTCAAGATTTCGACAGTAAGTTTTTAGCGTATCGTGGGCCAGATTCGTCGATAATTTCAGCTCATAAAAACACACTCTTCGAAACAGGGCGGTCCTTCGTATTCCGCATTCGTAAACTCTCCCGTCCCCATAGTTTTCAAGAGTTAATCCATTCTGAAATTCTATCCGAAGAGCAAATGGCCAGTTTCCAGGATCTGTATTGTAACGGTCAAAATTCTGGCCTTGTTATACCGGCTCATGGCCCTCATGGACGCAGTGGCTGTTTTATTCTCAAAACCAATAACCAGCGGGAGTTTTCTAAGGCTGAAACCCGCGAAATCCAATGGGTCACACAGGCTTGTCACAGATCCTACTCTAATCTTAGAGACGAAACGCGAAAACAGTTTAAAAGCCTAACGGCGCGAGAACAGCAAATTTTGACATGGGTTGCACGCGGAAAAAACAACTCTGTTATCGCGGACATTATCGGGATTTCCCAACATACCGTGAACGGCTATCTTCGGAGTATTTATCTTAAAACCGGCACCTCAGACCGGACGACAGCCGCCCTGCGAGGTGTCGGCGAAGGCCTTATCGACTTTTAAATAACAAGGGTCTGTTAACCATAATGTTTAACACTTTGTTTTATTGTGAAACAACGCCTTGTTTCTTGACTACCTAGGCGGGCACTATTCACGTGAGGCTTAAGGATTAACGCCCTATTTCGCTGTCAGGACTAATCGGTTTCTCTTCTCGCTTAGCCCTCTCTATGTTTCCCAAATCGCAAGAGATGAAGTAACACCATGACGCAGACATTACAGCATTTACTAGAGGAAGAGAGCGTTAGTTATTCACGCTTGGACGCCCTATTGCGTAATGAACAGTCTGGTGACGATGCCATTGATAAGCTGTCATCACATTATGAGGGCTGCCTGAATAAAGTATTAGCCTACCGCGCGAAAACGTCTGCGGAAGCCACAGAGAAATGCCGCTTTATTTTCGACTTTATCCGCCGGGATTATGAAGATACCAGCGGGCTAGACAAAATGAAAAACAGCCTGTTGGAAGACCTCAATAATTTTGGTTAGACGGCAATTTTGACGAAAAACTCTAAGCGGCCTCTGTTTCCATGGCCTGACATAATTTGATCATCAAAGCGCGTTTTGCACTATCGTCAATCTTTTTAAAGGCCAAAATAAGCTTCATGTCCTGAGATGTTGCCAACCCATTAGGAATAAGCGGCGCCGCTTTTTTCGATTTCCGCGACTCATCAAGAATATTTTCAAACAAGAAATTCGGTGAAACTTCGAAAATATCACAGACCTGCCACAGACGGCTGACGGATATTTTGCTCAACCCATTTTCGTATTTTTGAACTTGCTGATAGGTAATACCCATTTTCTTCGCGAGTTCTTTTTGAGAAATTTTACGCGACAAACGCAATAACTTAATCTGTTTGCCAATGTGATTTTCGATTTCGTATAAATCCACGAGAGTCCCCACGCCATCATTTTATAATATAAAACAAGCTTCCACTGCCTGTCTGTGCTGCTTGACCATCGCCCCTCTTTAAGGACGCGAGTCGTCTTGGCCTCTTAGTGGTACATAAATCTTTAATAAAAGGTTACTTTGACACCCAAAGGTTGTTTTCATTTAAAAGCACTATAATCGAAGAGCAAGCCAAAAACCGCCAGAAACTGCCTTACGCACTAAGAAAAAGTGATTCGAGGCTACCCTCAAAATATGGTTTTTTAATTCTTCGGCGAAAAAGTGATTCTCCCTTCGAAATTTGATGGATTTATAAAATCTTTTTACCCAAAGCGAGAAAACAAACCGGCGCTCAAGCGTAAAACCTCTAAATCACTGATATACATGGAGTCTCTACCGAGCCCTTCTTGCTCAACGCGGTCTAAACGATATCAGTTTTGGCCAAATTCTCTATAAAACCTAAGGTATTTCAGAAACTATTTTAAGGTGTTTAATATTTAGTACACCATTTTGATGCATTTCTATCTCATGTTCAAATTTCTTTTGATAGACGACGAGCTTCCTGAAAAGGACCTCATTGATGCGAAGCTCGAACGAGTTTTTAGCGCAGGCGGCTATCTGCTCGATCATGTCTATAAGTCTAGCGAGGCAATTAAGTGCCTACTGAAAGATAGTTTCGACTTCATCTTACTAGACAATAATCTGGCCTCCTCAATTTCTAGCCAGTTCTCTGTTCCGGTTATTCGTCAATATGTGCGTGACGCTAAATTGATTATTGTCTCGAACAATATCCATGTGGATTACTTGAAAGACGAAAGCATTTTGGGCGTAGACGGCATCGTCAATAAGGCAGATTTTGAATCCTATATGACCACATTTCGGCGCTCGCTTTCTGATAACGACCCCAGGCTTATCACTCACCCAAACGCCCAATCATCCTTCGCCGGATAGTCGGGCCCTTCACGCAAACGCTTACAAAGGAGACTTCATCTCGTGTTTTACGCCCCCAATGACGCCGCTCCCATTGATGATAACGATATAGATGTTTTCAAATCCATGGCAGACGAAACGCCTCAAAGCTCAATTGCATATTTTCAATTCGACCCATTGGGAACATTAATCGGCAATGAAGCCTTAATGAACCTCAGCCATGACGCCCATGCCTCTTTCGATTTTACGGCTAAAGCCAAATTAATTGCCGCCGCTTATTACGGAGAAAACTTCCCTGATTTACACGCGATGTCATGTGATCTCCATCAAGACCTCAGCGCGGAACAGGACAGGTTCACAGGCGAAACTGTTCTTAATGTTGCGCCGCTCAATCCTTCTCATAATGGGCTGATTGTGCCGACCTTTGCCCCGCTCAACCGCATTGGCCTTTTTGTTATCGATATTTCGAAACATGAAATTTTAAGGGGCGGCACTGTGGTCTTACAGCGAAATTTGATCGCTCGCATTTTGACTCACGCACAAAATTTACATTTGCAGATTTGCCGTAAACAAAACCGCGCCGTTTCGGATCGGAGCAAGCTAACAGCGCGCGAACGCGATATCTTGCTTTGGGTCGTCAGAGGCAAAAGCAATAGTGAGATCGCAAAAACTCTCAATCTCTCTCTTCACACGGTGACGGGCTATTTGCGCAATATTTATATCAAAACAGAATGCACAGACCGCACCTCTGCGGCGATTTATGCGGTGCATCGCGGTATCTTACAGGATAAATCCACCGAGACAGCGCTCGCCCATAACGGAAATACGGCCCAAATGAATTCAAGAACGGGTTAAAGGCTGACGCCGACTTTACCAATATTGCACTTGCTTCGGTTATTAAACTTTGCCTGATAATTCGGACCGCCAACGACCACCCTCGACATAAGTCCTCACTGGGCTTATCATATTGCGATCTATTAAATAGAGAGCCGTAGAGTTTTTATTGAGAGTGGGAGTCAGGCCGTGAAAGTCCAATATCTTGAAATTATTACACCGGATGTAGAGGGCACGATTGCAGTCTTTAAAGCTTCAAACGATGCAGCCTTCTCAGAGCCTATTGCCGCGTTAGGTAATGCCAGAACGGCGAATATGCCGGATGGCGGCAGAATTAGCGTCAGAGCCCCCATGCATGAGAGCGAAGCTCCCGTAACCCGCACCTATTTCCTGACCAATGACATAAACACCGCTACAGAACGCGCCGTAGCCGCAGGCGCAGAACTCGCCCACCCAGTCATGGAAATCCCAGGGCAGGGTAAGTTTTCAATAGTCTTTCACGGCGATAACCAATTCGGTTTCTGGGAAGTCTAGGTTGATAGAGGCGGTAACTCAGTAAAATTTAGAAATAAGTCCCGTGAACATTGTCAATTATGAGGCTTTCATACATAGTCTCGGAGTATGAAGCTCACTAAAATATTAGGCGTTGCAATAGCTCTGATAGCTTATGAAATTTCTCATGCTAAAGACGACACCCGCATAAAGTCTTCTTTAGAGATTCAAACCCAACAAAAAGATTTCATCTCCGCACTCATTGAGACAGCACCCTCACGCGGCACGCATAAGCAACGCGCACAAGCCGCCGACTTCCTACTCAAAAAACTTAAGGAAGCCGGCTTGCCTGCTAAACGCCAAACCTATCAATATCCGAATATTCATGACCTATTGGATTTATTTGTCCCGCCCTATCGCGGGCAAAATATAGTCTCGCACATTCCCGCCACACAGCCATCCGAGGAATATATCGTGATAGGCGCGCATTATGACACGGTATTAGACAGCCCCGGCGCGGATGATAATGCATCAGGTGTCGCGATTATATTTTCGCTCGGCCAAGCTTTGCTGGAATTAAAAGAAAGAGATGTAAATTTTTTGATCGTCTTCTTTGATCACGAGGAAGATGACGGTTCAGGCAGCAAAGCCTATCTGAGAACATTGCAAAAAGAAGGTCTCTCAATTATCTCAATGCATAATATTGATATGATTGGTTGGGATGGCGATAAAGACAAAACCATAGAATTAGAATTCTCCACGGATAAGATGGAAAATATTTATCGTTCCGCCGCCACGGCGCACGGCGTAACGATAACACCTGTCACCTATAATTCTTCGGACCATATTCCATTTCGCCAGGCAGGCATTGAAGTCGTTTGTATGTCAGAGGAATATAATAGCGGTGACTCAACCCCTCATTATCACAAAGCTACAGACACAATAGAGACTTTAGACTTTGAATATTTAGCCTCTACCACCTTGATTCTAACGGACGTCATGACATCACTGGCGAGGCAAGATTGAACGCCTTAAAGGAAACATCACCGCGCATAATCTGGAGTGTATTGCTCATCTGGCTTGTCTATTTTTCAGCCAGAGGCGTACAGTTTGCATTTATCGACTCTTATGCCCCTCTTATATTTTCAGGGTTCTTAGGCCTGATAACAATCGCCGCCTATGTGATGAAAGGCAGAGCGAGAAGAAAGGCGATTAAACTCTTCGGACTCATCTTAATACTATATAGTATTATAAAAGCTTCACTTGGCCTGTTACTAAAGTTTGCCCCTGTTAATTCGGTGCATGCCAGCGAAAGTGCATCTATTGCCTACTTCCTTCTGACAGGTCTAATTCTTACCGGCGGCCTCTACCTCTTTAAAGTCAAAATGGACGATCAAGAAAAAGGCGTCGCGAGATAGTTTAGAAACCATCCATCACGCCCCTCAACAAGCAGGAATAAAGCAGACATTAGCAAGTGTTTTACTTGGAGCGACTTTAAGACATTCAATTTAGATGATAACTCGTGAACCAGTTATAATTTTTGACGTGTTCTGCAATTTTCTAAAGAAGCATTACTTAGCCCCTCTCTTTACCAAAGCCATTGAGCCTGGCCCTGCGCCTGTGCGCAGCACATATGAGCTTTTGATCAGAGCAAACCCATCGATCTCATAAACGCTGATATGACCAGCTGTGGTTGATTGCACAAACAGCATTGACCCATCGGGGCTGAACTCTACACCTTGGGGTGAAAAATCGACCGGCAGGTAGGAAAGAACCCGCATAGATTTCGACGTAAGATCAATTACTGCCAAGTGCCCGATATAGGGGCCGTCGAGACAGGTGATCACAGCGAAACGTCCGCTTGGATGAAAGGCGACACTCTCCAGTCCTTGCGCCAGATCTGGAATCGCGTCTGTGACTTCAGGGGGTGTTGCTGTCATATCGATGCTAAGGACAGCGTCGAGCGGCTGTTTAGCCACGATGCCGAGCCCATTTAAAACAAGGACACGCTTGCCGTCCGGGCTGAAACGCGGCGCAAAGGGCTGGTCTATTTCGCCAATATCGGGGGCAATACCAATCTCAGACACATGGGTGATGGTATTTTCTGTCAGCGTGAAAAGATGCAGCGCCACGGGCGTTGTATAATCAAGTCGCTCTGCCGCCGTTGCAATGATAGCGCGTCCATCGGGGCTGACTGCGAAGGATGTAAAGTGGCGCGGGAATGGATCACTTTCTGAGATCAGAGTCGGCTCTCCATCATCCATTGAGAAAAGATGGAATTGACGATCGCTTATCGCGATGACTCGTCTATCATCAGGATGGGCCATGACCTGCCAAGCATGATACGGCAAGTCGAAGGTTTGAATGATTGAAAGGTCGTCTGCATCCAAATCAACGACAGCAACCTGGTTTGGCTCGTCTTTGGCACCGACACTTGCTCCAAATGGATGGTTGGCGATAAAAGCATAACGTCCTGCCGATATAACAGCGCCATAGGGCGCGCCAGCAAATGTGTTTGGTGCTGCATCTTGGACTGTTCGTGTTACGGGCGGCGCGTCGGGCATAAGATCAATAACGGTGACTGAATCTGGAAATTTGCGCTCTCCACCCCACACCGAAGCAAGCGCATCCCCATCATTAACACTTACAATGCGCAGCGGCGTAGCGGATGTGATGTAAGGGTTAGTGGACTCTCTACCCATCTCTGGTGCGGTGCAAGCGACACAGAGCAGAGCGATAGTTAAGGTCAAAAAAAGCAATATACGCCGCGTGCCAAATGACAACCAGTTCTGGTCTTCGATGTGTTTAATATTGCTGCGAAGTAACATGATGCGCGCCTAATCCCTTAAAGCGAACATAGCGTTTTCCGTATTTCTGTCTAGGGATGGTTCAGCATCCTTCTTTGAGCACTTTAAGCCCCTCAGCTAATATCCGTCATGGGGAGCAATGCGTCATCCGACACACTTCGCCGCTATCCAAAACGCCCCTAAAACCACTCACAAAACCCCCGGTAAGTTCAACCCCTTCTCTGCCGCACACTCTTTCGCAATCTCATATCCTGCATCGGCGTGGCGCATGACGCCTGTGGCGGGATCATTCCAGAGCACGCGGTCTAACCGCCGCGCGGCATCGTCTGTGCCGTCAGCGACGACGACCATGCCCGAATGTTGAGAGAAACCCATGCCGACACCGCCGCCGTGATGGAGGCTCACCCATGTAGCGCCTGACGCGGTATTCAGCAGCGCATTTAATAAGGGCCAATCCGAGACAGCATCCGATCCATCTTTCATGGCTTCGGTTTCGCGGTTCGGGCTTGCCACAGAACCGCTATCCAAATGATCGCGCCCAATCACGACGGGCGCTTTCAATTCGCCGCTTTTGACCATTTCATTAAAGGCCAAACCCAAACGATGGCGGTCACCCAGACCAACCCAACAGATACGCGCGGGTAGGCCTTGGAAGGCAATGCGGTCTCGCGCCATGTCGAGCCAATTATGAAGATGGGCGTCATTAGGCAAAAGCTCTTTTACCTTGGCATCTGTTTTATAAATGTCTTCGGGGTCACCGGATAACGCCACCCAACGGAACGGGCCTATACCACGGCAGAAAAGCGGGCGGATATAGGCGGGGACAAAACCCGGAAAATCAAAGGCGTTTTCCAGCCCCTCATCTTTGGCAACCTGCCGAATATTATTACCATAATCCAGCGTCGGCACGCCTTGGTGCCAGAAATCGAGCATGGCTTGGACTTGAACCCTCATCGATTTTCGCGCCGCTTTCTCGACAGCCTTTGGATCCGCCTCGCGCTTGTCTTTCCACTCGGCCATGGACCACCCCAGAGGGAGATAGCCATTAACAGGGTCATGAGCCGAGGTCTGGTCAGTCACCATATCGGGGCGTACACCACGCTTGACCAGGTCAGGAAAAATCTCTGCCGCATTTCCGCAAAGCCCCACAGATTTCGCCTCCCCCGCTTTCGTCCATGTCTCAATAAGGGCGAGCGCCTCATCCAAGGTGTCGGCCTTCTCATCCACATAACGGGTCCTCAGGCGGAAATCGATGCTTTCGGGATTACATTCCACGGCGAGGCAACACGCCCCCGCCATGACGGCCGCGAGCGGCTGTGCGCCGCCCATACCGCCTAGACCGCCCGTTAAAATCCATTTGCCTGTTAGGTCACCATTATAGTGTTTACGGCCTGCTTCGACAAAGGTCTCATAGGTACCCTGCACGATACCTTGCGTCCCAATATAAATCCAAGATCCTGCTGTCATCTGGCCATACATCATCAATCCGGCCTTATCGAGGTCATTAAAATGATCCCAATTCGCCCAGTTAGGAACAAGGTTTGAATTGGCAATTAAAACGCGCGGCGCGTCTTTATGGGTTCTGAAAACACCAACAGGCTTGCCCGATTGCACCAAGAGCGTTTCGTCCTCGGTGAGGGTTTTGAGGCTTGCCGTAATACGGTCAAAATCTTCCCATGTGCGGGCGGCTCGGCCAATGCCGCCATAGACCACTAATTCGTCAGGGTTCTCCGCAACCTCTCTGTCGAGATTATTTTGCAACATGCGAAACGGCGCTTCGGTTGTCCAGCTAAGGCAGTTGAGCTCTGCGCCTATCGGGCTTTTCACATCGCGTCTGTTTTTTAAAAATCGTGTCATAGCGTTCTCTTAAAGGAGATTAAATATTTAAAGTGACGACTTAAAAGCTAAGGCGATCAGCCGCGCCGCCAATGCCGTCGAAATTCGGATCACGCATCAGGGCCGCCAAATTTTCAATATCCGGACTGACAATGCGGTCTTCGGTCAAATGCGGGCAAACCGCGCGGAGTTGGTCGATTACATTTTGCAGAGGCGCACTAGTTTTAAGCGGCGCGCGGAGCTCTATGCCTTGTGCGGCGGCCATGGCTTCGACGGCTAAAATGCCAGACAGGTTCTCATGCATTTCCAATAAGCGCCGCGCCCCGTGACAGGCCATAGAGACATGGTCTTCTTGGTTGGCAGACGTCGGTGTGGAATCTACAGAGCGCGGATTGGCCAGCGCCTTGTTCTCGCTCATCAATGCCGCAGAGGTGACTTCTGCAATCATCAATCCAGATTTCAAACCGGGATCAGGCGCCAGGAATGCGGGGAGGCCAAAGCTCAAAGCCGGGTCGACCAAAAGCGCGACACGGCGCTGCGCGATACAGCCAATTTCCGAAATCGCAATCGCCGCCAAATCCGCCGTCAATGCCACAGGTTCAGCATGGAAGTTCCCGCCCGAGACTATTTTCCCGTCCGATAATACGAGCGGGTTATCCGTCGCCGCATTGGCTTCGATTTCCAACGTCCGCGCGACATGGCGAAGCTGGTCAAGACACGCCCCAATAACTTGCGGGGCACAGCGTAGGCAATATGGGTCTTGAACGCGCTCATCCTCTTCGCGGTGACTGTCGCGTATTTCCGACCCCTGCAACAAATCGCGGAGCCTTTGCGCGCTTTCAATTTGGCCCTGATGGCCTCGCAGCTTGTGAATTTCAGGGTGGAACGGCGCACTTGACCCCATAGCGGCATCAATCGATAGCGCCGCCGTTGTCAGAGAGAGTTCGGCCAAATGCCACGCGTCAAACAAACCAATCAAGGCCAAAGCCGTCGAGGCTTGCGTGCCGTTTAGTAATGCCAAACCTTCTTTGGCATGGAGTTCCACAGGCTCTAATCCAGCTTTGCGCAAGGCTTCGCCTGCCTCCACTCTCTCGCCTTTATAAAAAGCCTCCCCGTCTCCGATAAGTGTCGCCGACATGTGGGCCAAGGGCGCTAAATCACCTGAGGCGCCGACGGAACCTTTTTCAGGAATCAAGGGAATGACATCTGCTTTCAGTAAATTCTGTAAGGCCGTAATGACTTCGGGCCTAACGCCGGAGGCCCCCCGCCCCAGAGATAAACATTTCAAAGCAATGATGAGGCGCACAACGGGTTCCGGTAAAGCCTTGCCAAAGCCTGCGCTGTGAGAACGCACAAGATTGCGCTGCAAATCTTTAAGCTTATCATCTTCAATTCGCACAGAGGCGAGTTTGCCAAACCCCGTATTCACACCATAAATTGCGTCGCCCGTCTGGATGGCGGCATTAAGGCGGCCTGCGCTTTGGGTGACTGCGGCAAAGGCCGACGGGGCGATGTCGAAACTCTCCCCTGAACGGTAAAAGGCTTCGAGATCTGACAGCCCTGCTTGCCCCGGTGTGAAAGTGAAACTCATAAAGTATCCCCTAACGATAGGCGGCCATGCAGAGGAGAAGCGCCCATCCAATAGCTAAGTTCTGACGGATGAGCGGCATCCCAGACGGCCAAATCAGAACGAAAACCTTTGCGTAATTGGCCGTGCTGTGTCCCTAACCCCAAGGCTTTCGCCGCGTGACGTGTTACCCCCGCCAAGGTTTCTTCTGGTGTCAAGCCGAACAGGGTGCAGCCCATATTCATGGCCATTAATAAGGAGCACAAAGGCGAGCTGCCCGGATTGCAATCCGTCGCCAAAGCCATGGGCACATCATGTTTACGCAAGGCCTCAATCGGCGGGAGTTGTATCTCGCCCAGCGTATAAAATGCACCCGGTAATAAAACGGCCACCGTTGCGCTTTGCGCAAAAACAGGCACATCACCGGGGTTTAAATATTCCAAGTGATCGGCAGAGAGGCCGTCATAGGCGGCGGCCAATAGAGCCCCTTTTTGGTCGGAGAGTTGTTCGGCATGGAGTTTGACGGGCAGACCCAATTCTTTTGCTACATCAAAAATGCGTCGCATCTGCTCCGTCGAAAAACCAATGCTTTCACAGAACCCATCCACCGCATCGACGAGGCCCTCTGAGTGAGCTTGTCGCAGACCCGCAATGACCACCTCATCAATATAACGGTCAGCCTCACCTTTATACTCAGGCGGCAGAGCATGCGCAGCGAGCCATGTTGTTTTGATGACAACATTGCGTCTCTCACCAATCTTACGGGCAATACGCAACATCCTTATTTCATGCTCAATCGACAAGCCGTAGCCTGATTTAATCTCAATCACGCCTACACCATCGCAAAGCAGCACATCAACACGGCGCAATGCTTGGCGCAACAAGCCTTCATCAGACGCCGTCCGCGTGTCGCGCATGGTGGACAAGATTCCGCCGCCCGCTTTCGCAATCTCCGCGTAACTCGCCCCGTTCAGTCGCATTTCAAATTCTTTGGCGCGGTTTCCCCCGAATATAATATGAGTATGGCAATCTAACAAAGCCGGCGTCACCAAACGCCCGCCAAGGGATTGTTTAGGCGTATCCGAGAACGCGTGGGGCAGATCATCCATCGGGCCCACCCATAGAATTTCGTCTACATTGGCCACGAGCGCGCCATTTTCTATCAAACCATAGGGCTCAATTCCTGCTACCATCGTGGCGAATATGCCCTCATGATATAAAACTCTATCCGTCATAGCCCTCCACGGCTTTTCTGATTTATGGCCTTTTGAATTGCTATCGCCCGCCACATCATTTATATGTATGCACATAATAATGAATTGAGGCAAGCCTAATGGCGACGCATTCGCATCACGATATTCGACAATCCTTGCTCTCCCGCATCCAATCCGGAGAGTGGCCTTTGGGCAGTCTTATTCCCGGAGAGATGCAACTGGCGGAAGATTATGGATGCGCAAGGGCGACCGTGAACCGCGCTCTCCGTACCCTCGCCGAAGACGGCCTTGTCATTCGCAAGCGAAAAGGCGGTACGCGTATTCGGGCTAACCCTGTCCGCGCGGCCAAACTCACCATCCCGATTATTCGTGAACAAGTCGAAGCCAGAGGCCAGAGTTACACTTTCAAAAATCTGCAAACCTATGAAGCCGACCCGCCTCCCGCAATCCAAGAAAGGCTGCGCCTAACAAAGACGGACAATGTGCTTTATGTCGAAACGCTACATTTCGCAGACGACGCAGTTTTTGCTCTAGAGAACAGGTGGCTCAACCAAAACGCTATTTCGCAATTTGGAGACCTCCCTGACGAAAATGGCCTCAGCTTGAACGAGTGGCTCGTCAAAACCGTCCCCTTTTCCAACGGCGATATGCGCTTTTCCGCTATGCAAGCAGACGCCGCGACAGCAACAATTATGGGTGTAAGCCTAGGCGAAGCGCTCTTTGCAATTGACCGAACAACTTGGTCGGATGAGGCGTTTATTACGACGACGCAGCTCCTGCACGCTCCCGGTTTTGACGTTTATTTACAGGTTTAAATCAAGGTTACACTGATGTCCGTTTTTCATACGCCTGCCCAAAAAATGACCGGCCGTGATGATATCGAGGACGGACCCTTGGCCAAACGTGTTTATCACTTCGCTCAGCCAGAAGAGGCCGGGCATGAAACCGAAATCGCCCTGATGGGCTTTGCCTGCGATGCAGGCGTGAACCGCAATAAAGGACGCATCGGCGCCAAAGCAGCCCCGGCCGCAATCCGCAAAGCGCTTGCGAACCTTGCCGCGCCAGAAAGCTTCAGCGTATTCACAGATTGGGGCGACATAACGGTAGAGGGCAATGATTTAGAAGAAGGGCAAGCGCTCTACGCCGAGCATCTGAGCGCTGCTTTAAAAATCCACAAACGCGTCGTCGTTCTAGGCGGCGGACATGAAACAGCTTATGGTAGTTTTTGCGGGTTACGCGCTGCTTACCCCAAGGCTTCCATCGGGATAATTAATCTAGATGCGCATCTGGATTTACGGAATATCGGCGCGGACGGCCCGTCTTCAGGCACTCCGTTCAATCAAATCCGTACCATGGAAAAAGGCAACTTTGATTACCTTTGTATCGGCGCGGCGCGCGAGGCCAACACGCAAGCCCTCTTTGCTCGCGCCAAAGAGTGGGGCGTGAATGTTGTGTTTGATACAGAGCTTGCCAAAGACCCAAATTGCGCGGCGCAGAAAATCACGCACCTTTTTAAACGTAACGACATAATTTATTTGACTATAGACATAGACCTGCTCCCGCATTTCCATGCCCCCGGCGTCAGCGCCCCCGCCGCCCGCGGCGTCCCTCTCTCCACAGTCGAATTAATTCTTCATCAAATTAAAAGCGCCGCCAAAGACACCCAAACGCCAATACCAATAGCCGACATAGTCGAAGTCTCTCCACCTCATGACCGAAATGGGATGACGGCAAAGACCGCGGCGGTGTTGGCGCTTGGGTTGATGATTGGGTAACTGGCTACCTGCCCCAAATATCATCATTTTTAATTTTTAATCTGGCATTCAATTATAATACGTCAAAACCTACGACTTTATATCGTTAGCAGGCCTCTAGAAACCACGCGGACATGACGGTTTTCTAGGGTTGTAGGATAGTGCCACTTTGGATTCACCGTATAAAAGTTACTGAAAAAGTAGCGCTCAATCGCGGAGGTAGGGGGTGTTGCACTCTTTGCAAATTAGCAAAAACGGTTCTAAGGCTGATTAAAATAATTTCAAAATCAGCTTGATGAGCGAATGACCTAAGTGGTAGCAAGAATGCTTTTTTCATAAAAGTGACGTTGAACTTGGAATAAAAAATGCTCTTAAAAAATACATTGCCGCCCACTTATGAGAGTTGTTTGTTATCCGTGACTAACGGAAAGGCCAAACATGACCGGTCGTTCGATGCAATTTTCCGAGCGCTTAACCCTGCCCGCGTAACATCTATTACTGATGAAATGCGGAAGGCGCTTTGGTCAATTGAATCTCAAGGATCCGATGGATGGTGGATGGAGTCAAAAAACATAGTCAAGCCGATACTCAAATCAATCGAGGAACGTCCTGAAATTTCGGCATTGTTTTCTGTATCATGGAACGGATATGTACGTGAAAAGGCTGTGAGGGAATGGCCTCGCGTAAACACTTCTTTTGAACTCGCTCTTCTCCTTATTCGACTAAATGATTGGGTTGAACAAGTCCGTCTAGCCGCAACTCTCAAACTTGAAACTTTTATAGCCATGCCCGTTAGCAAGAGCGGTTTAACCCAAGAAATAGTCCTTGGATGCATGGACCTTATTTTAAGTACGGAGCGTTTTGGTCGAAGCAAAGAGATAGAATTTCGAGTTCTAAATCAACTGTTGAACATGAATGAGATGCCATACGCCCTCGCTAACTACATCACTTATAATGCCCTCGACCATGCCCCAAGATACCTGAAACATGGGCTTAAAAGAGGCATTCTTGTTGACGCGTTGCCAGACATGGCAACTAAAGGCGAGCACCCAGAGGTTCGACGAATAGCGACCCACGCATTGCTAACTGGCGAATATTATTGGAAACAGAACGGCAGTATACACAAGAAAGAAATTGACCTAAAAATCAACAAAACAAAACTTGCTGCAACGGCCTTGCTTGATAAAACACCTACAGTTAAGTGCGTAGCCCTTGGCTACATTTCCCATTACAAACCCACAGATTTGCATACCGAAGAGACCTACAGGAGCCATGTAGCGGATAAGCGTTTTTCAGTCGTCGAGCGCGCAATTTACGGCTTAAAGACGCTCGGCATCAACTATGTAAATCAAGTCCGCCAGCAGATTAGTATGGGAGAGATATCGAAACGCGCGTTGGAGATACTCGGAAGATATGGGACGGTAGAAGATGGAAAACTGATATTCGGTCAACTGAAAAAAGTATCAGAAAACAACAAAATATCAGCTCTAGGGGCCGCCTCGAAACTTGGAAACAGACAAGCACAGGACGCCTTGCAAGAAATAGCTTTCGGACAAAACTGCGATGAGGCCCGTAAAGCTTCCCATAAGTTATCCAAGATAGATTACAGCCCTGATATACGCTTAGTTTTGAATGCGATACGAAGCGACAAAGACGTAATCAAGCGTGGTAATATACGTTTATTTCCAAAGCTGACGACTATGAAATTAGCTCTAGCATTATCCGAGCTCGAGGCTTCGCCAAGGGAGGTCGATAGCCTGAACCTTTGGCAACTCCTTAGGAGAAAAAGGAATACTGGCGCGTTTTTACCGTCGGACAAGGAAATAGTTGCGCTCAAGAACAGCGTCGATAAAACCCCCTTTCTTAAGGAGGAGTTTTACAAAACGCTTGGGATAAAACTCTAACGTGAGGTATTTATAAGCCCCTTAATCATTAGATGGACAATCCTAAATGTTGATTTTGCGAAGATGAAGGTCCAAAATTCCGCCTAAAACGGTAGGCTCATACTTACGCCGAACAACTCCCGCCGCCTAAAACGCAAAAGCTCGCGCAATAGGGATGGTTGAGAGAGACCGCTTTTCGCGCTTCTTTCAGTGTGCCTCCTAATTCAAAACGCTCATCATAAGGAATAAGGGTGCAAGCCACGACGGCGGCTGTTCCCGCACCTTTGCGCTTAACAACCATACGGCTGTTTGAGCACATTTGTGCGGACGGTGATGTGTTCAGAATATCCCAACACGCTGTTGTGATTTCGGGCGGATCATCCCCCTCTTTCATTTCGGGAAATAAGACCAAACACGATGTGTCCGCTGGGTCTATACCAAGTTTGTAATCCTCAATAATTTGGGCGTAGCCTGCCCGCGAAACGGTCTCTTCTTCGCCCCAAACGGTGCGGCCTGCCAAATCAATTTCAAAGCCTTCTTCGGCCAACCAATGCAAGCCAATCATGGCCGAAGAAAACGCCCCCTGCCCCCGTTCCGCGTCATGTAAATCTTGCGAGTAATGATCGAGGCTGACGCGAAAACGCATTTGCGCATTATAGCGTGTTTGCAAAGCTTTAAGAGCCTTTTGAACGCGTGCGCGCATGAGTGGTTTCATGGCGTTGGTGAGGATAAGTGCGTCGTGACCGCGGCTAACTGCGGCCTCTATCATGCCCGCCATCTCCGGCGCGAGAAAAGGCTCCCCGCCCGTAAAGCCAATTTCAATTCCGCGCTCACCCGCTGCGCTCAGCTCCTCCAAATAAGGTACGACATCATCGACGGTCAGATAAACAAGGCGGTCATTTTTTGGGGAGCTTTCAATGTAACAATTCAAACACTCAATATTACACAATGTGCCCGTATTAAACCAAAGCGTCTTCGTCCCGTCATATTTAACCCAAGCGCGCGTTTCGCCCTTGGCTGTTTTGTGCGGATCTGAAAATTTGGTCTTTGGCGCTGCGTCTAGGATGTTCGAAACCTCGAATAAGTCGAAAATAGATATGACCGCTATACAGGGTTATTCTTCTTTTCCAAGTCAGGGATGGTGAGCCGCCCTCAGCCAGCCCCACTAGTCCGCTTTCGGGTGGGTAGCTTGACAACCCCTAAGTGTTAATTGATAAAAATACTCGAAAGGAATTTTATGCGTTTTTTGTTAATTATGTGCCTTTGGGTATTGGGCACTTTACCGGCTTCGGCCGCTTGGGTTGAGGCAAAGTCAGAAAATTTTATCTTCGCCGGAGATGTGTCTGAAAAACGCGCGAAATTAATTATCAGCGAATTGGAAGAATATCGCACGACGATCTTTAACCTTTTCAAATGGGGCGCAGAAACTGAATTAGTCCCCGTGCGGGTCTATGCGGTTGAGGACTCCAAAGACATCGAAGATATTACCGGCAATGAATGGGCAAGCGGAATTTATACATCAACCGACGAAGGGCCCGTCTTTATCATTAGCGTCAAAGGCGGCTTTCGGCGCGGCAGCCCAGCGCGCAATACGGCCTATCACGAATATACCCACCACCTCATCAATATGTATAGCGGCACGATTTATCCGCAATGGTATAATGAAGGCATGGCCGAGTATCTATCCACCTTTGATGCACGTAACAGCAAACTCATCAAAATTGGGCTGCCAAATAAATATCGATCACTGGCGTTAAGCCGAAAGAATTGGTTGGATACGGCTCTGATTGTCAATGCGGTCAGAAGCTACCCTTGGCGAAATGGCGGGGCAAATTCTGCCGTCATCGATCAATTTTATGCGCAAGCTTGGCTTGCCACACATTATATTCAATCGACGCCCGAGATGACTGAAAAACTCATAGATTATATGCGCCTCATCAACTCAGAATATCGCCCCGCGCAAGCCTTTGAGAAATCTTTTGGTATGACGACTGCGGAATTTGAAGGTGTTTTGAAAAACTATTATAAGCGCAACAAATTTATGACCTTACGGGTGAGCCTCGACGAAGGATATGCGCCCGAAGCCGTTTCTACCCGTAAGCTATCTAAAGGCGAGCGTCACTTCCATTTCGCTGAAGCTATTCGGCGCTATGGCCGCAATAAAGACTCATTTGAACGCGCGGAGGGTTACTACCAAAAAGCACTCGCAGAGGGCGGGCCAAAAGCGCAAATCGCCGCTTCCCGCGCGATTGTGGCTCTCGGACTTGAGAAAGAAGACGCTGCCAAGAGGTTTGCGAAAGACGCTCTTACGCTTGCGCCGAATGATAGCCGTACACTGCATATTGCGGGACATGTCGGCGTTCATACCTTTAAGGACACAGGCCTGACGACAAGCGAGGAACAATTAGAAACGGCGCGGGACAATTTGATAAAAGCCATGAAGGCCGACCCGCGAAACATCCAGGCCCATTATGATTACGCCATGAGCTATTTTCTCTCTAGCCAAGAACCGAATAAACAAGCCCTTAGTTCTGCTGAAGAAACTTTATACTATTACAGAGGCCGCAGTTTCATTGATCATAATTTGCCGATTGCGCAGCTTTTAATGGAGGCAGGCAGGACTGACCTCGCAAAATATGTTTTTAAACGCGCCACTGTTTGGTCAAATGCTCGAAGCAATAGAAGTACGGCGGAAAGACAATTACAGAGAGCCCTGACACAATCCCCATAATGCCGATACTCCCTTAATCTTAGGGAAATTTTGCGGACATTTGCCTTGAATAAAAATCCGTTCACGCAACAAGTTTCCAACGTCATGAAGCAAAGACCCGCTCGGTAAAAGATAAAGCAAGCCCTAAAGATAGAGTTCCGCTTTTACCTTTCCCTTAAACGCTGCGCGAACTAAAGCCTCTTCATGTCATTTGATGTTATTATCATAGGCGCGGGCGCCGCTGGACTCATGTGCGCGGGGCGCGCTGTTCAACGGGGTCTTAAGGTCCTTGTATTGGATCACGCAAAAAAGCCGGGAGAGAAAATTCGTATCAGCGGCGGGGGACGGTGCAACTTCACGAATATTCACTGCACAGCTGATAATTTCATCTCGCAAAACCCGCATTTTGCGCGCTCCGCTCTGGCCCGTTACACGCCGCAGGATTTTATTGACCTCGTAAACCGTTACAAAATTGCTTGGCATGAAAAGACAAAAGGTCAGCTCTTTTGCGATAACAGCTCCCAACAGATTATTGATATGCTTTTGGTCGAGGCGGATAGCATGACATTGCGGTTGGAGGCGGAGGTTCTTGGCGTCGATAAATATGAAGCAGGCTTCGTCGTCACCACCGCCCGCGAAGCCATCGAATGTCAATCCGTCGTAGTGGCCTGCGGCGGACCGAGCATTCCAAAAATGGGAGCCTCGCGCTTTGGGTATGAACTCGCCAAGCGTTTCGAGTTGCCCGTTATTGAGCCCGTCCCCGCCCTCGTGCCGTTGACATTTACGGGGGACTTAAAAGACCCTATTGCCGCTTTATCCGGCGTCAGCACTGATACGATTGTGAGCCATCCGGATCATAGTTTTGAAGAAGCGCTGCTTTTTACCCATCGCGGCCTTTCTGGTCCGGCAATATTGCAAATCTCCTCTTATTGGTCTCCGGGCGACTCCATTACGGTCAATCTTACCCCCAAGGCAGATATCTTGTCTGAATTGAAAACGGCACGAACGCATACGCCTAAGATCAGCCCTGAAAATTGGTTGAGCCAGTATTTGCCCAAACGCCTCGCTGCATATTTTGCAGGCCACATCAAACAGATCCGTCTGGCAGATATGAGCGATGCGGCGCTGAATAATTTGGCTCTCATGATCAATCACTGGCATATTACACCCGCCGGAAGTGAAGGGTTTCGTAAAGCGGAAGTCACAAAGGGCGGCGTCGATACAAATGTTTTATCGTCTAAAACGATGGAGGTGAAAGCTATCCCCGGGCTTTATTTCATCGGAGAAGTTGTCGATGTCACAGGGCATTTAGGCGGTCACAATTTCCAATGGGCGTGGGCCAGCGGCATGGCTTGCGCGAACGCGCTGAACTAAGCCTTACTCTAAAAAATTCCATCATAGAGAAGCTTGCACCCCGTCAAGAAAATTAAACCGTATATGATGCGGTAGAACAACACTTGATCGATCCGTTTTAATAACCATACACCGATAAAAACACCGATTGGCGCAAGCGGAATAAGCATGGCGGAAGTTTTAAGGTTGGTTGCATCAAATTGCCCCAAGGCGGCATAGGGAATAACTTTTACGGCATTCACAATCGTAAAAAATACGACGGCCGTACCAGCATAAACCTGTTTCTCCAATTTATGCGGGATGGCATAGGCTTGAAAGGGCGGGCCGCCTGCATGAGCGATAAAACTAGTGAAACCAGCGGTAAGCCCTGCAATGGCGCCCAAGGGTTTGTTCCATAACATCGATTTTTTTGGGCGGCGCTTTGAAACAGCTCCTGCGACCGCATAAACAGGAAAGAGAATGGCAATCATTCCTACCACAATGCGCGCTATGTCATCATTGACATGCCCGGCTAAAAGGCCGCCCACAGCAATGCCCACCAAAGCACCCGGCAATGTAAGCCAGAGAAGTCTTTTGCTCCACGTTTTACGGTAAGCCCATAAACTTACCCAATCCATTACAATCAGAATAGGCAACATAATGCCCGCGGCTTGGATAGGTGATGTTGTGAGCGCCATAAGCGGTACGGCAAAGAGAGCCAATCCGCCAAATCCGCCTTTTGAAATACCCGTTACAAGAACGGCAATTACAGCGGTGACCCAAAATATCGGATTGTCAATCATAAGCACTCATGACGTTTCGTTTAGGGATAGTCTAATGCAAATTTGGAGGTTAAGATGATTTGAATGAATATGATCGATTTAAATGCTGACATTGGCGAAGCCAACACCCCAGAATGGGTTAAAGCCGAAGCCGATATTTTGTCTTTTGTCAGTTCAGTTAATATTGCCTGCGGCGGCCACGCCGGAGACGCAAGCTCTATGCGGCGCACAGTGAAAAACGCGCTGGCAAACAACGTTGTCGTCGGCGCGCACCCCGCTTACCCTGACAAGGATAATTTCGGGCGAGTATCCATGACATTGGGCAAAGATATATCCTCTCGAAACCTTAAAAAAAGCCTGACCCAACAAATCGTATCGCTAGCAGAAATCGCGTTCTCGGAAAATGTCGAATTACGTTATGTGAAGCCTCATGGCGCTTTATACAATGATGCGGTCAAAGACGCGGAGAAGGCTAATATCGTCGCGCAAGTTATTTATGACATCGACCCCAATCTGGCTTTACTCGGCGGCCCGCATTCTGAGATGGAGAAAGCCGCCAAGAATTTTGGGCTGCGGTTCATCGCCGAAGGATTTATAGACCGCCGTTATACAGATGACGGGCATTTATTAAGCCGCGCCATAGACGGCGCCGTCCTGAAAGAGGATGCAGAGAGAATATCTCAAGCCATAGATATCGCCGCTCGTCAGCAGGTGAAAACGAACAGCGGAGACACTCTATCAATCAATGTCGGTTCGCTCTGCGTGCATGGTGACAGCCCCGGCGCGGTTAAGACCGCCAGAAAAGCCAGAAAAGCGCTTGAAAACCATGGCCTGACCGTAAAGTCTTTCGTAACATAGCTTATTGGCACACCGCAGAATCAGCTGCAAAAGGGTTATCCATTCATGTCGCTCAGACCGAAAACCTCGAAATTGGAACCTCGCATCGAACCTTATGGAGATTATGCTGTTCTGGTGTCCTATGATGTTGAGGGGTATTCTGAGAAAGCTTGTAAAACTGTGCACCGTTTGGCGGACGTTTTACGGGGTGGAAAAAATTGGACGAATGTCATTCCGGCCTATGACAGCTTAATGCTGACCTTTAATCCGGCAGGTCTCAGCACTGCCTCTGCAGTACAGACCGTCAAACGCGCCCTCTCTCATGTTGAAAAATCGAAACGCGAGCGCAAGCCGAAGCCCATTGATATTCCAGTTTTTTATGGCGGCGAGAATGGTCCAGATATGGAAACGATTTGCAAAAGCGCCAAGCTCTCGGAAAATCAGGTGATAAAACGTCACAGCGCCAATGTTTACCGTGTTTGCATGATGGGCTTCATCCCTGGCTTCACCTTTTTGTCTGCTACGGATAAAAAACTCCACCACCCCCGACTGAAAACGCCGCGTGCCAACGTGGCGGCCGGATCCATCGGAATTGCGAACTGGCAGACAGGCATTTACGGACTTGAAAGCCCCGGCGGGTGGCAGATTATTGGCCGCACCCCTTTGAACATTTTTGATGCCAAACGCGACGATCCTTTTGCGTTAAAGGCGGGCGATATTGTGCGCTTTATTCCCCAAGGGAGCGCGTCATGAGCAATGTCTTAATGACCGTTTTAAACGGCGGGGCACATACAACATTACAGGATGCTGGACGTCCCGGATATCGCCATTTAGGCATTCCAAGAAGCGGCGCGGCCGACCGCCTGTCTTTT
The DNA here is from genome assembly GCA_964565335.1 of uncultured Algimonas sp. Taxonomy (GTDB): domain Bacteria; phylum Pseudomonadota; class Alphaproteobacteria; order Caulobacterales; family Maricaulaceae; genus Litorimonas. The sequence goes on from CAZMEN010000001.1 coordinate 60,960, forward strand.
GCCATTGCGAATTACCTTGTCGGCAATGACTGGGACGCTCCTGCATTGGAATGCACACTAGGAGGGCTCCATCTCCGGTTTGAAAAGGATACACAAATTGCCATTTCTGGGGCCGAGATGTGGGCTCAGATTAACGGCATGAACATTCAAATGAACCGAGCATTGCCCGTTAAGAAAGGCGACATTCTTACCTTCAGTTTCGCTCGCATCGGCTGCCGTGCCTATATCGCGGCAAAAGGCGGATTAGTGGGGCAATCTTTTTTACAATCCGTATCAACCTACGCGCCTGCGAAACTCGGCGGGCTTGACGGCCGCGCCTATCGCGTCGGTGATATCATTGCGGGTGCCAATCAGGACAATAAAGGCCCGCAATCTCTACCCACAGGTTACACGCCGATTATGTCCCGCCACATCGTATTGCGTGCGCGCTCTGTTTCTGAATGGGATAGGCTCAGCCCAAATGCACAGCGTTATATGTACACCTCTCCTTTTTTGACCACGCAAGACACAGACCGAATGGGAGCCAGATTGATTGGCGATCAGATTGATTTGATAGATCCGTCCCCACTTGTCAGCGGCCCTATTCTGCCGGGAACATTACAAGTCCCGCCTGACGGAAAACCGATTTTGGCGATGACAGACGGGCATTGCACAGGCGGCTATGCGCGCGCGCTACAAGTTATTTCAGCTGATCAATGGCTTCTCGGTCAAATCGCGCCCGGGTCACCCGTCAGCTTCAGACGATGCTTCGTCGAAGAGGCCGCGGATATTTTGAAAGGCCGCAATGCCTTTTATGCGGGCCTTATTCCAGGGTTTCGGTTTTAAACCCGACCTCATATGAAACCCTTTGTTTTATTAGACGACCAAAAGACGGGCGAGACTCGTTATTTCACCCGTCCCGAAACTGTGATCGAGGCCTCTCATATCCATGATTTGCCAACGGCCTTCGACCGGATTGAGAAGGCCCAAAACTCCGGATGTTATCTCGCAGGTCTCTTCTCTTATGAACTCGGCTACGCCTTAGAGCCTTCCCTGCATGACCGCGTCCCCAAAAATACCGGTCCTTTATTGCAATTAGGCGTTTTCAAAAACCCGCCTAAGCCCGCCCCGGCCCATATGCTTTACAATGCAAAATCAGTGTCATTGGCTTTAGACCCGAAATGGACATTAGAAGATTACCTAAATCGTTTTGGCGTCATTAAAGGCTATATTGAGTCTGGCGACGTCTATCAGATTAATTTGACCTTTCCCATGGAGGGTCAGACCAAACATTCCCTTGCAAAAATTTATGCCTCCTTTCGTCGAGCGCAACCCGGCCGTTATGGCGGCATTGTAAGTTTGGGCGGTCCAGACGTTATCAGCTTTTCGCCCGAGCTGTTCTTTGAAAAGAAGGGGCAGCACATGCGTATGCGCCCCATGAAAGGAACACGTCCTCGTAAACACAATACAGCCCAAGATCAGGCGTTACGCGAAGAACTGTTGAATGAACCCAAATCAAAGGCAGAGAACCTTATGATTGTTGACCTGCTGCGCAATGATCTATCTCGCCTCTGCGAAGCCGGTTCTGTGAAGGTTCCGGAATTATTTCACGTTGAAACCTACCCAACTGTGCACCAGATGATTTCCGAGGTGACAGGCACTTTGCGCGAAGATGTGAACTGGATAGACATCTTCACGGGGCTGTTTCCTTGCGGTTCCGTGACGGGCGCGCCTAAAATCAGGGCGATGGAAATCATTGATGATTTGGAAACACAGCCGCGCGGCGCTTATTGCGGGGCAGTCGGTTATATCGCGCCGGATGGCGATGCCTGTTTCAACGTCGCCATCCGAACATTGCAAATCGATTCTAAAGGCAATCAAGAGAGATCCTTTCGCTATGACGTAGGGAGCGGCGTTGTCTTCGATAGTGAAGGGCGTGATGAGTATGAGGAATGCCGATTAAAATCAGAGATATTTGCGTCGTCCAAAAAAGGATTCTTCGAGACATTTCGTTGGGACCCTAATTCGGGCTATATCCGCCTCGATTTACATTTAGACCGCTTTATGAAAGCTGCGGTAGCCTATAAAACGAAAATCAAAAGATCGACTTTATCTAAATTTTTATCCGAACATGCTCCACACGAAACAATCCCTCAACGAGTCAGGCTATCCCTCAGTGACAGCGGCGCGCTTAACCTCAGAACCGAAGACCTGAAACCGCTCCAGCGTACACCCGCGCATATTTGCGTGTCGCCTTACCCTCTTCGCCCTGCACGGCAAATCACGGCGCACAAAACTGAGAACAGAGATTTTTACGATGGAGAGCGGCATCGTATGCAGGCCCGCTTTCAGGTCGATGAAGTGCTATTCCAAGCGCCAGACGGCATGATGGCAGAAGGCAGTTTTACGACTCTTTTCATTGAAGAGAATGGCGCGTTACTGACCCCATATTTAAAGCACATTCTCCCGGGTGTCTTACGGCAGTCTTTAATCCAAAATGGAGACGCCGTAGAAGCCGCGATTCCTCTTGCTCGTCTGCAATCCGCTGACAAGATTTTTATAGGGAATTCATTACGCGGACTTGTACCCGCGAAGCTGATTGAAACGAATAAATCGGTTAAGAGTCCATGATGGCCATCAACCATCAAATTGTCCGAAATGCGAGTGCAAGCTTGACCCGCTTTTATACCCGCCTAAAGTGTAAATCGGACACACCCCTATGAAATGTTTACAACACGCTTTTTTAATCGATGAAACTGGTAAAGCCCATCAGCTTCCGACTGAAACTATTCCTGTCGCGCCTAAAAACGGCAATGGGTTTCTGTGGCTCCATTTCGACAAGAGCGACCCGCAAACACGGCAAGTCCTAAATGATGATGAATTGATAGATAATATTGCCACCGACACATTGCTGGCGGAAGACAGCCGTCCTCGCACAATTGTCCGAGAGCAAGATGTGTTAATCAATTTGCGCGGTATGAATTTAAATGACGGCGCGGAACCCGAAGACATGATTCCTATCCGCTTCTTCGTGCATCATAACCGCGTTATTTCCGTGAGCGGACGCTCTATGCAGGCAACGAAAGACCGTATTGAAAGACTGAAAACCCAGAGAGTATCGCCCACGCCTGGAGGTTTTATAGCAGGGTATGCTCTCTCCTTAGCTGAAAACATGGCCCCTACCATTACGGGTTTAAACGAAAAAGTAGATGCTTTAGAGGAACAGATTGAAGACAAAAAAAGCGAAGATGCGCGCTCCTCTGTTTCCGAATTGCGGCGTAGCGCGATATTACTGCGACGCTATATTGCGCCTCAAAGAGACGCTTTGAATGTTCTGGCCTCGCAGTCATTGGATTGGGTATCAAATGATGACCAACTCCGCCTGCGGGACGCAGGTGACCAGGCTGCTCGAATTACAGAGGAATTGGACGCGGTGCGGGAACGTTGCGCGATTGTCAAAGATCAGCTCACAGATATACAGTCAGAACAAATGAACCGTAACATGATGGTCTTATCTGTTGTTGCCGCAATTTTCTTACCCCTTGGTCTTATTTCCGGCATGATGGGCATTAATGTTGGGGGCATGCCCTGGGTCGATAACGGGCTGGGTTTTTGGTATGTAGCCGGCATGATTGTCATCATCGGAATAATTCAATTGATATTATTCCGTCTTATGAAATGGATATAGGACCTCTTGTTTTTCCGTTTCCTCATAAGTTTGATGTTCTTCGCGGTAACCATGTGCGGCGGGTCATTGGCTCATGCCCAATCCACATCGCCCGAAGAGAGTGAACCGCAGGCCACTATAATACTAGACGTCGAGAATACAGAAATAGCACAAACGAAAGCGACACAAGACGCCATCTCATTGGATAATTTGGATACGGCCTTTCGGAAATTAAAATCTCAGGACCAATTACAATTTGTTTTAGCCGAAGCCCCGCCTCCCCCTAAGTCGGATTGGCTTGTAAAACTCTTGGGCCCAATCCTCGCCTTTCTCAAAGCGATTTCGCCTATATTAAAAGTCGTTTTTTGGGTGTTTGTGGCGGGGTGTTTTGCCTTGATTGCTTATATTGTGCTTCAGGCAGTTCTCGGTATCCGGCGCGCCCACATTGAACGGCGAGAAAAAGACGAGGATGAGCTGGTTCTTTATCGCCCTTCGCAGAAAAAAGCGCGCATATTGCTAAACGCCGTCGATGCTCTGGCGGCCAAAGGACAATATGCAGAAGCGGTGCACCTGCTGCTCTATCGCTCCATTCAGGATATCGGCTTGACGAAACCAAATATGATTAAGCGCTCTTTGACCTCTAGGGAAATCTCGGCGCTGTCTTCCCTCAGCCCAGAGACGCGGCAAGCATTTACGCAAATCGCAACAGAAGTAGAGCGATCACATTTTGGGGCGCAGGCATTGGATGCTGCAGCGTTTCAGAGGTGCCGAAAGGCCTATGCACAATTTGCGGTGCCAGAGCGCAATGAAGAAACCCTTTCCATAGTGAAAGGGCTGCCCGCATGAGTTCGACCGAATTAAATCCGCCCACACCGAGCGTATCTAAATCGACCCAACACATTATGGGAACAGGGTTTATTATCGGCTTGGTGTTAATCGGCCTGTTTTCCTTTACAGCGCTGATTGGTTTATCCGGTTATGCGGATGATTTACGGGACCGTAATAATGGCGGCGCTCACGCCTTCTCTACATCGGCGATAGGGTTTTCAGGTCTGCAGCGCCTTTTGAAAGGATTAGGCGCGAATGTCACACTCGACCCGAATAAAGCGGCTTACGGAGAAAACACCGCGCTTCGTATTTATACTTTAGGTTCGGCCTATCAAACAGACGGTCTCGACGAATTAAGAGCCGGTGCCCCTAAGCTTATCATCCTGCCCAAGTGGAATGTAACACGAGTGCCCAAAGCGCCCGGTTGGGTCAGAAAATTTCCTGACAGAGATTTACAGCGCGCAGAGCCGTTAGCTTCAAACCTCGAAGCGCTTGCGGGCGAAGTAAGTTTTGACCGCATTGGAAAAACCGGCGGCGACCTTGCTAAAGAATTTACGTTTACACTCACGGATAAAATCTCGGGTAGTGACGTAATCTACACAGATTATTTTCCGCGGCTTCAGACAATCAGCGGAGAGAATTTACTGCCCTGGGTCACGACCGCGTCGGACGCGATCGTCCTCGCCCAAATTAAAGAGACTAATACCTATATCTTGGCTGATCCTGATTTCATGAATACAGCTGGATTAAATACCAAGTCCCGCGCGCGTTTTAGTATGAATATATTGAACTCCGTCATGTCAGATTCGGGCGCAAATCGCATTATCATCGACCTGTCCGTTCACGGTATAGGAGGCAAACAAAACATGATTAAATTATTTACCCGACCGCCTTTCCTTTCGGTGACCTTGCTCATTTGCGCTCTAATTGGTCTATTGGGTTGGCAAGCCTTTTTACGGTTTGGTGACCCTCAAAAAGGGCAGGCAGAAGATTTTGGGGCCGACTTGGCTATGGGTCCACAATCTTTAGCCAAAACAACCGCAGAGTTTCTCGCCATCGCGCGGCGAGAACCTCATGTCATGGCCGACTATGCAGCGCTCATCCGAAAACAGGCTTTGGAAGAGTTACGGTCTCAGGGGCGAACAGGGACAGTCCCGGACGCCGTTTTGGAAAAACGGGAAACGCTTAAAAAAATTGACCCTAAATTTCGGGTTTTGGACGCGAAAGCCCGACAAATCACGAAACGAGAAGACATGGCGCAAATGGCTGAAGCGCTACAAAATTGGAAGAAGGATATAACGGAATGAGCGAACTAAATCTGGAGCCAGTCGAAACACTGGCCAACAATTTGAGACAGGAAATTGGTAAAGCCATTATCGGCCAAAAGGACACAATTGAGCTTATGTTGGTCGCCTTACTCTCAGGGGGACACATATTACTCGAAGGCGTGCCGGGAACAGCGAAGACATTTTTAGCGCAGGCTTTTTCTTACGCTATGAAACTAGATTTCGGACGCATTCAGTTCACCCCTGACCTCCTTCCTGGGGACCTTATCGGGACGAACTTGTTTAATTTTCAGACTTCCAAATTCTCACTGATTAAAGGCCCCATTTTTTGCGATCTTTTATTGGCGGATGAAATCAACAGAACGCCGCCTAAAACGCAGGCCGCCTTATTGGAAGCAATGCAGGAGCGACAAGTTACGATTGACGGCAAGCCTCATGCTTTGGGTAAAAACTTTATGGTGATTGCAACACAAAACCCGATTGAACAGCAAGGCACCTATCCTCTTCCCGAGGCGCAATTAGACCGCTTTCTATTCAAACATGTTCTAGATTACCCAGACAGAGACGAAGAGATTGAAATTATCAACCGGCACGGTGCGCGGTCAGGGTCTCCGGACTTAAAATCAATGGGCTTAAAGCCTGTGGCGACCCCTACGAAAATAAAGGCGGCCTTAGACGTTATTCCTGAAGTTCGCATCGGTGATGATGTTACACATTACATCGTCGATTTGGTTCGCGGCACACGCAATAATCCCCTCTTTGAAACAGGAGCCTCGCCCAGAGCTGCCGCCATGATTGCGATAGCGGCGCGCGCGAGAGCGGCGCTTAACGGACGGTCTTACGTTATTCCGGATGATGTGAAAGCGATTGCTTTGCCCGCCCTACGGCATCGAGCCATTCTATCGCCCACGGCAGAGATTGAAGGCCGTAGCGCAGACGCCGTTATCAATGCGGTTATCGAACAAACGGAAGCGCCGAGATAGCCTTGGCAAAAGAGCCTAATATCAATCCGTCAAAGCGGGCCAAGAAAACAGTGGATACTGAGCGTCCTAAGTTTTCGCTTTATCCAACGCAGCGCGCGATTGCGTTGTTGAGTTTGGGTATCCCTGTGGCTCTGATTATTGCCGTGCTCTTCCCGCCGCTTTGGAGCATTGGCGCGGCTTGGGCCGCAGGAACGCTGGGCTTTATCATTCTGGATGTCATGTTGGCGACAAAATCCAATGTGATGGAACCGACACTCACATCGCCTAAACGGCTCTATATCGGCACACAAGACAGTCTACATTTTGATTTTCTCGATCTGCAAAATCAACCGCCAAAGAATGCCGAATTTCGACTAACGCATAATGACCGCTTTTCTGTCTTTCCTGAAACAGCAGCGTTTAGCCCAGATGATAATCAGCGCCCCATCGTGCGATTTGATTTGACGACACGGCGACGCGGTGAAGGAACCTTGCTGCGTCTGTGGTCACGGTGGCAAGGGCCGTTAGGCCTAATCTGGATACAAAGGCAAGATCCGTTAAAGACAGATATTGCGATTGTTCCCAATACGAGAATTGTCAAAAACACAGCCTTACAGTTCTTCGCGCGTGACGCCGCCTTTGGTCAGAAAATTCAGCAATTACGCGGTGAAGGTACGGAATTTGATGCACTCTCTGAATTCCTGCCGGGCATGGACAAACGGACAATCGACTGGAAACACTCGGCTCGCCACAATACACTTCTGGCGCGGGAGTACAGAACAGAGCGTAATCACAACATTATCTTTGCGCTCGATAGCGGATATCTAATGTGCGAAGATATGCTGGATGATGACGCCGTCAAACTGACCAAGCTGGACAGAGCCATTTCCGCCTCTTTGGTGATGGGTTATGTTAGTCTAAAAATGGGTGACCGCGTCGGACTCTTCAGCTTCGACAAATCCCCCCGCGTTTACAGCGCCCCTGTATCCAGCACGGCCATGTTCGCGGGTCTACAGAACCAATCGGCCGCGATTGATTATTCCAATGAAGAAACGAATTACACATTCGGTTTGTCATTTCTAGCACAAAAACTTCGGCGCCGTAGCTTGGTCGTTGTCTTCACAGATTTCATCGACACGACCCAATCAGAGTTAATGCTCGAAAGCGTTATGCGCCTTATCAAAAAACATGTGATTATTTTTGTCGCCTTTCAAAACCAGCCCTTAGAAGATTTAGCACGGCAAAAGCCTGACACGCCAGACGATGTTAGCCGCGCTGTTATTGCGCAGTCGCTCTTATCAGAGCGTGATATTGTCTTGGCGAAATTAGAGCGCATGGGTGTGGATGTGATTGACGCCGACCCGAACACGTTAAACATTGATATTGTGAATCGGTATCTCGACCTGAAAGGCAAAGGTGTTATTTAATGGCGATCTCTCCTTCACAGCCTCTTCAAAATTCTGTCGGCGCTGAGAGCCATGCGCTGAAGTCTCAACGCTTTCGCGATGCGCGTGCCGCCGAATGGAACAAGCTTGAGACACTGCTGAGTAAAATTGAAAAACGCGGCGCAAAAAGGTTATCCAAAGACGAAATTATCGAACTACCTCGACTCTATCGCAGCGCCTTGTCAGCTCTCTCTGTGGCGCGGGCCACATCGCTCGATCAAAACGTCACGGCCTATTTAGAAAACCTTTCTACGCGCGCTTATTTCCGTCTTTACGGAACGCAAGAAGGGCTAGGCAAACGTATCCTCACCTTCCTCTCCAGAGATTGGCCGCTCGCAGCCCAACGCCTCTGGAAAGACACATTTGCGGCGGGTTTTCTTATTCTAGTATCAACTTTGGCGGCCTATTTTATGGTGCAATCAAACCCCGACTGGTTCTACTCCTTCGTTAATGCAGAATTGGCCGGAGACCGAACACCCGCCGCTTCGACCGAAGCCCTAAGGGCCACCATTTATGATAAACCTGAAGACTCAACGGGGCTCGGAGTATTTTCCAGTTACCTTTTCTCAAACAATTCGCGGGTTGCAATCTTTGCTTTCGCGCTCGGATTTGCTTTCGGTATTCCCACCATACTTTTTATGCTCAGCACCGGATTTATGGTGGGTGGATTTTTAGGGCTTTTTGCCAGCCGTGACTTGGGTTTCGAAATTGGAGGGTGGCTCATCATTCATGGCTCCACTGAAATTCTGGCGATCATTCTGGCAGGCGGGGCGGGACTGCATATTGGACGTGCCATTGCCTTCCCGGGGAAGCTCTCACGTATTCAGTCTGCCTCTTTAGCAGGGCGAACATCCGGTCTCTTAATGGTCGGCGTCGTCATTATGCTATTCTTTGCTGGTCTTCTTGAAGGCTATGCAAGGCAACTCATCACGAGTGACGCATTGCGCTATTTGATAGGCATTGGGCTGTTATTATTCTGGATGGCTTATCTCTATATTCCTCGCTCAGAGGACGGCGGAATACAGTTATGAGTGCGGCTCCCCAACCTATTCCGACACTGCGAAATACGGATAGACGCGTATTAGTCACGCCCGAAGGCGTTGATTTGCAAATTCTGATCGCTGATGTCGGAGCGAGAATTGGGGCGGTCGTCATTGATCTAATAATTATAATTACCACGCTTGTGGCGTCCATTTTTGTTTTTGTCTGGGGCGGATTAGCAATCAGCGGAGAACTTGCCATAAGCCTTTTTATTCTGTTCGCATTCTTCCTAAGAAACTTTTATTTCCTCGTCTTCGAAATGGGCCCAAAAGCGGCGACACCGGGCAAACGCTTGATGAAAATTCGTGTCGCTGCGCGAAACACCTCTATGGGGCAAGCGAGACTATCCGCCAATGCCGTATTCGCTCGAAACGCCCTTCGCGAGATTGAGTTATTTCTGCCCATTAGTTTTTTCTTTTCACAACAAGGCTCCGTTGACGGAATGATAGCAACTCTCGGCCTGATTTGGAGCGGTGTTTTCTTGCTTTTTCCTTTGTTCAATAAAGACCGACTAAGAGCAGGGGATCTAATCGCTGGCACATGGGTCGTGCGCGCGCCCAAGCCGATATTGGGCCGCGACCTAGCGCAACAATCAAAAGAAATTGTAGAGGCGTTTTCATTTTCGCCCGAACAGGTCAATGCTTATGGGGTTCACGAATTGCATGTTTTGGAAACAGTTCTCCGAACGCGCAAACGCGAAACAATGGCAGAAGTGGCCGAACGTATTCGCAAGAAAATTAAATGGGAAGAGACTTCAGGCGAAACCGACCACGCTTTTCTCAACGCCTATTACCGCGCCCTAAGAGAACGGCTAGAAGCCAGAATGCTCATGGGTGTTAAACGCGAGAATAAATTCGATATGCGTTAACCGCTTATATGGGTTTAGGCTGTTTTTTGGCCCGTATCATCCATTTGATCCAAAGCCAAAAAATTCTCGGGCCTTCAATCAGGTAGCGCTTCCAAAGACGTTTCGGCTCGCTCAGTAATCTGAACAACCATTCCATACGAATGGACTGAACCCATTTCGGGGCGCGTTTTGTACGGCCGCCTAAAAAGTCCAATGACGCGCCTACACAGAGGCCAAGCCCGACGCAATCGCCTCTTTCAAGACACGCTTTCGCGACCATTTCCTGCTGCGGAGACCCCACACAGATGAAAGTATAACGAGCAGGATTGTTTGCGATAAATTCGGCCGCCGCCGCAATGGCTTCGGGTTTACGGCGCATACCCATGGGCGGTTGATGCAAGTTGACCTTGTTTAATCCATAAATGGATTTCACTTTTTCGACAATTTCTTCATCCGCGCCAATTACGTTGATTGTATCTTTTTCCGTAATCACATTATCAAAAAGCTGTTGCGTCAAATCGGACCCTGGCACAGCCTTTAAAGGAATACCTGAAAACGCTGCCATTAATTCTAATATTCTGGAGTCGCAAACGGAAAGCCAGGATGCTTCATAGAGAGGTTTGAAGACTTCAGGTTCCTTAGACAATCGTACAAGGTGATCGACATTCGGCGTCACGATAAACCGAAACCCGTGGTTTTCCGTTACCCATTTTGCGCGCGCCAAGGTCTGCATAGGTGTCAGCGGGTCAAAAGTTGCTCCGATGAAATCATAGCAACGTTCATTTACGCGCCAATCCATGTCGTTTTCGCGTTCGACTTGACGACGATCTTGGCCCCGCCCAACGGGCGGAATGATATGCTTTTGCCCACTCATGAAATTCACCTGTAATTTTTTGGTGTCGCTCCCATGCGACGCCGCTTCCCTGACACAGCTTTTACACAAAGAGCGTTAGCATTGGGTTTACAACACAAGCCAGAATGCCCACATCACATCAATGTCCGATGAATCTCCCTCACCTGCCGCTCTCGACTCAAGCTCAAACAGTTTCGACCAACGAATTGAGGCGATGAAGGAACAAAGTATTGGGGAACAACTCAAAGGGTTAGGGCGGCTTAAGCCTTATCTTTGGCCTGCCGGTAATCTAGAATTTAAGATCCGCTCAATCTTGGCCATCCTTCTTACTGTCAGCGGTAAGTTCGTGTTGGTCGGCGCGCCTTTTATTTTTGGTTGGGCCGTCGATGCCGTCAATAACGCCCGACAATCTGGCGACGTCTGGCAAGAGGTCTCCCTCGGTATTTTTGCCTTTATTCTTGGATATGGGGCTTTGCGGGTTTTTTCAGTCCTTTTGACTGAAGGCCGCGAATATATTTTCGCGCCCGTCGCTCAATTCGCGCAACGCAGTGTGGCGACAGCGACATTCAAACATATGCATGTCTTATCTCTACGCTTTCATTTGGACAAACGCACAGGTGGGTTGACGCGCATTATTGAGCGCGGTGTCAGGTCGATTGATTTTCTATTCCGCTTTTTATTATTCAATATCGGCCCGACCCTATTAGAACTTTGTATCGCCGCCGCAGCTTTCTGGCTGGCTTTTAACCGATGGTTTGCCCTCATCGCCGTCATAGTTGTTATCGGTTATATTTATTTCACCGTCGCCACAACAGAATGGCGACTGAAGTTCCGCAGAGAGATGAATAAGCGCGACACCGAAGCGGCGGGCAAAGCCGTGGATAGTCTTTTAAATTATGAAACAGTCAAATATTTCTCCGCGGAAGACTTTGAAATTGACCGGTATGACGCGGCTATGGAGGGCTATCAAAAAGCTGCCATTCGCTCGCGGACGTCCCTCGCTACAGTCAATATCGGCCAGTCCTTTATAATGAATGGCGGCCTCGTTGCGATTATGGCTTTGGCTGGATATAACATTATTAAGGGCGGGATGAGCATTGGCGATATGACAGCGGTTGTCATGGTGATGACGCAACTCTATCGCCCGCTGAATATTCTCGGTTTTGCCTATCGCGAGATTAAGCAAGCGCTGACGGATTTAGAAAAAATGTTCATCCTGTTGGATATTCGTCCTGAAATTCAAGACGTCCCAAGCGCGCAGGACATAAGAGCTATTAAAGGTCACATCCGTTTTCATAAAGTCGGCTTCCGATATGATCCCGACCGCACCATTCTCAAAAATATGAGCTTCGAGGTAAAACCCGGTCAAACTCTCGCCGTTGTCGGGCCTACAGGTGCCGGAAAGTCCACGCTTTCGCGCATACTATTCCGATTTTATGATATTAGCGAAGGGCGAGTGGAAATTGACGGGGAAGATATTCGCGGCATCACACAAAAGAGTCTGCGAAAGCTTATTGGCATTGTTCCGCAGGATACGGTTCTGTTCAACGACTCCATTCTGTATAATATTCAATATGCCAATCCAAACGCGTCAAAGGCAGACGTAGAACAAGCCGCGAAAGATGCCCAAATTCACGACTTCATCCTTTCATTACCCCAAGGTTACGAGACGGTTGTCGGGGAACGCGGACTAAAGCTTTCGGGCGGAGAGAAACAGCGCGTGGCGATTGCGCGGGCGCTGCTGAAAAATCCCTCCATCCTTATTTTAGACGAAGCCACCTCTGCACTCGATAGCAGTACGGAAAGTGACATCCAATCGGCCTTAGACCGCGCCGCGAAAGGGCGTACCACTCTCGTGATTGCGCATAGGCTTTCAACAATTGTCAATTCTGACCGGATTATGGTGTTGGATGAAGGACAGATTGTGGAGCAAGGCACGCATGAGCAGCTCCTACAAAAAAACGGGCTTTACGCCCGTTTGTGGAAACAGCAGGAGGAATCCCCTGCTGTTTAATAGTAATAGGCCTTACAACGTCGCTTTAGAAGCGGCGGTTATAAGCGAGTGCAACTGATTCAGCCGCCTTATAATCAATAGCATTGATTGTGTCGCCATACTCATAACGTGTGTAATCCAAACGGACAGAGTCGCGGTCATTCAATCTGTATTCACCGCCGCCGCCATAAGCAAAGCCGTCAACCGTGTCTGAAGCAAATGTTGTCGTTGCGCCATTACGGACTTTTGAATCAATGTTCGTAAAGTGATAACCACCCCGTGCATGAACAGAGAACTTGTTACCGACAGGCAAACGGGCAACAGCAAAAGCTGCGGCTGAATAGTCTTGACCGCCTGTCACTTCGTTTGCGCCTCGATCAAAATCTTGATCTTTGAAACCGATAGTGCCTTCTAATTCAGCGCCCAAAATACCAGCTGTCTGATAACCAACACGTCCGACAACGCCGTAACCGCCATCATCAACATCATAATTGATTAGGCCAATGTTTCCGTATTTATAACCGGGACGCATAGGTCTGTGCATACCGCGTAAGCCGTGGTTACCATGATTTCCAGCGTAATATGCGCCTTGAGTACCATGATTACCTTGTGTGTGATAAGACACACTTGGTGTAGGCGTCGCAACGTGATGTGATGTTGTGTGACCTGTACCGTGATAAGATGTTGATCCAGTTGTTCCGTGAACGGGCTCGGAATATCCTGTGTCAGCTACAGAATAAGCATAAGATGAACCACAAGAATTATGACAGCTATCATGTGATGATAGGTCGTAACCCTCGCCGCCCGTTAAAAATGAACAACCTGACAATGCCACAATTGGCACCGCTAAAAATAAATGACGCATAAGCCCCAAACTCCCTAAGATATAATATTTTTGATAGGTGGGTGTTATGCCAAAATACTTAAAAATACCTGAGAACGGCGTTAACCGACTGATAAGTATAACTATTAGGAAGTATCTCTGTTTTCTTGAATTACGATCTCAATAAAGAATTCTATCTCAAACCGAGAAACCCCCATGAAACTGTGCATCTCTGTCTTGTGAATATGACCCATCACCTCTTGAGCAAGCGTCGCGAGGTCCAATAGTTTTGTTAAGGTTTACCGAAAATGAGATTATCTCTGTAAACAGAGAAACATTTTTTGTTCGGCTATTCACGCGAAAATCGGGCTAGCAATAGCAAAAAAATTACTGCTAATGGAGTTGAAGTGGCAATCGCGGCCAAAGCGCCAGAATGCTGTACCAACTTAATACATACACTTTATACCTCTGCAAAAGAATTGCGGGAGAAGGCGAACGCGCCCTAACAAAGCATTCCGGATGCAGCTTATTTCGTCTTGACATACGCTTAAGAAAAGCTGCTCAAAGAATTTCTTATCGATGTGATCGTCCTTGAAGACAATGGAACAGAGGCGTTTTCAATGTCCGCCCAATTAGAATAGCAGGGGCCTTTTTAAAAAGAGGTCCCTGCTTTCAGATTAGAGTATCGTCAATGCGCGTTTAGAAGCGACGATTATAGGCGAGTGAAACTGAGTCAGCCGCGTCGATACCTAATGAGTTGCCTAACTCATAACGTGTGTAATCCAAACGTACCGAGTCACGTTCGCTCACCTTGTACTCACCCCCAACGCCATAGGCGAAGTCGTCAACTGTATCTGACGCGATCAGTGTTCCGGGACCAAAGTCGATTTCGGCATCAACGTCAGCGACGTGATAACCACCACGTGCATGGACAGAGAATTTATCGCCGATCGGCATACGGGCTACAGCGAACGCACCGCCAGAGTAGTCTAGACCACCCGATACTGCTGTTCCGCCGATTGCAAAAGAATCGTTTTTAAGGCCAAGATTGCCTTCAACTTCTGCACCCAAAATACCGGCTGACTGATAACCAACACGGCCGACAAGGCCTACGCTCTCGATATCCTCAGGACCAACATCAACAGAATAGTAATTCAGACCCAAGTTACCGTAAGCATAACCTTTGCGCTTTGGCTTATGCATGCCACGAAGACCGTGATATCCGCCATGTTGCCCGCCCTGAACGCCATGATTGGCTGGTGTGTGATAGGTTACGCTTGGTGACGTTGTCGTTAACGTTGTTGAACCCGAATGGCTCATTGAATGACCAGAATGGTTTGCCGAACCATATGCCGTAGCACTTGGTGTCGTGTAAACAGGTTCATTGTAACTAGAATGCGCTACAGAATGAGAAGAATGTCCATAACCATCATGATATGAAGAATGTCCATAACCATCGCCGCCCGTTAGAAACGAACAACCCGAAAGTGCCACGATCGGCACTGCTAAAAATAAATGACGCATAAGCCCCTACTCCCTAGATTAAAGATTACATGTAATATGCAGGTCTCATGCCAAAACCCCTAAAATGCGTCACATTTGCGTTAACCATTTGATAACTATAACTTTTAAGGAATACCTTTGAGTTTTGGAATTGAGTCTCGAGTGAGAGTTTCGTACAAAATCGAGACGCCTCCGATAGAGGCATGCAATATTGTCGTTAAAACATGAACCATCGTCGCTTGAGCAGCCGTAGGTAAGCCGATAGTTTTAGTAAGATTTACAAAAGGTAGGTATATGTCTCTCAAAGGAAAAACAATTTTCATGTCCGGTGGTTCGCGCGGAATCGGTCTGGCCATGGCTAAAAAATGTGCCGAAGACGGGGCCAATGTGGCGATCGCTGCTAAAACAGCAGAACCTCACCCTAAACTCGAAGGCACTATATATACGGCGGCCCAAGAAATAGTAGATGCTGGGGGACAAGCCCTCCCTGTTATTTGTGATATCCGGGATGAGAAGACCGTTGAAGACGCTGTCAACGCGTGCGTCGACAAATTTGGCGGCATTGATATCTGCATTAACAATGCCTCTGCCATTTCACTTACGCCCACATTGGGCACGCCAATGAAGCGCTATGACCTGATGAACCAAGTTAATGCGCGTGGAACATTTTTAGTCTCTCAAAAATGCCTGCCGCATTTAAAGAAATCAGATAACCCGCATATTCTGAATATCGCGCCGCCACTAGATATGAGTGCGAAGTGGTTCAAGAACCACGTCGCTTATACCATGGCGAAATATGGCATGAGCCTGTGTACTTTGGGCATGAGCGAAGAGTTTCGCAAAGATGGTATTGCCGTGAACTCACTCTGGCCCATGACGTCGATTGATACGGCGGCTGTTCGAAATGTTTTAGGCGGTGACAGTATGGCGAAGATGAGCCGAACGCCTCAGATTATGGCGGATGCGGCGTATTGTGTGTTAACACAGCCCTCCAAAGATCTGACCGGACAATTTATCATTGATGAATTTATTCTGTCCCAAAATGGGACAGAAGATTTCAGCATTTATAACCAACCCGGCTATGACGGGCCTTTGGCCGCAGACTTTTTCGTGCCTGATGAATGGCTTTCCAAATCCAAATCCAATGTGATGCAACATCCGGGTTATAAATAAGGTATGAGCTCTTTAGACACCCCCACGTTAAACGCGACTGACCCCACACCGGAGCAAATAAAATCCTTTCTGGGTGAGAGCCCAAAAGGCGAACCCGTTTTCATGCTCAACCTTTTGAAATTTAAAGAACGGGCGACATATAATGACGGCGAGGATGTCTCTGGCGCCGAAGCCTATGGTCGATATGCCAAAGCGTTTGGCGAAATGCTGAAAGAACTCAATATAGAGGGTGCGGAAACCGTTTTTGGCGGAAATATGAACCATGTCCTGATTGGGCAAGGCGATTGGGACGCCGCAGCGATTGTGCGTTACCCTGATGCTCAGACCATGTTTGAGACGGTAAGCTCAGACCGCTATCGAAAAATTCATTATCACCGCAAAGCAGGCTTGGCAGGTCAACTGCTGATTAGTTGCGACGCGAGAGGAGTATTTTAATGAACGAAACATTATTGGTGAATAAATCCGATTTCGCGGATGTGACATTGGTGAAAAAACCCGTAGCCCCGCTGGTAGATGGGTTTATTCGCTGTAAAGTTGGGCCTTGGGCACTGACGGCCAATAATATCACCTATATGGTGACAGGGCATCAAATTGGATATTGGCATTATTTCGATCCAAATGCTTATGATATGCCGACACAGACCGATGGACGTATGCCTGTCTGGGGTTATGCGGAAGTGACGGAGAGCCGGTGCGATGACACAGAGGTGGGGAAAGTGATTTATGGCTTTCTCCCGATCACGCAAACATTCGACATAAAGCCCTCGAAAATTTCAAAGTCCGGGTTTGAAGACGGGAATGACCACCGTACCCCGCTTCACAGTATTTATAATCGTTACACTTTTGTAGACGCGGATCCGTCTTTTGCGATGCATAAAGACTTACAGCCTGTTCTGCGTCCCCTCTTTACCACCAGCTTCTTGATCGATGACTTTCTGGAGGAAGAAAATTATTTCGGCGCAGAGCAAGTTCTGATTTTATCCGCGTCATCCAAAACGGCTCTCGGTACAGCATTTTGTGCAAAAGCCCGCGGAGCTGTCAAAGTCGCGGCCCTCACCTCGGATGGTAATAAAGACTTTACGGTTAAGACTGGTTTTTATGATAGCGTTGATACTTATGATGCGCTGACCAATCTTAATCCCGATGTGAAGACGGTCATCGTTGATATGTCAGGCAATACAAAAGTCTTGGCATCACTTATGGAACATTATGAAGAGAACCTCACTTATGTATGCCGTGTCGGGCTCTCTCACTGGGATGCAGAGAACACCGCGCTCCCTAGGGGTGAAGCGCCTGTGAAATTCTTCTTCGCACCTGACCAAGCCAAGAAACGTATTGCCGAATGGGGACCAGGGGGTTTTGCGCAAAAAATGGGCGAACGGTGGGTGCCGTTTGTATCGGGCGCGCAAGATTGGCTGAGAATCGAAAAGGCCGAAGGTGCGAGCACTTTACTGAAAACTTACAAAGATGTTCTGAACGGCGACGCCGCGCCGGATATAGGTTATCTTTTCACACTTTAATTGATCTGTAGCCAACGAGCCAAAAGATAAAAGGACGCTGCTATGACTTACACATGCTTTGATGTGACTATTGAAAATAAGATCGCTCATGTCGTGATGAAGCGACCTGAAAAACGCAACGCCATGATTGCGGAATTTTGGACGGAACTTCCCGAGATCATTCGCGACATCGATGACAACTCCAAAGCGCGCGTTATTGTCTTATCCTCAACAGGCCCCGTCTTTTCCGCTGGAATTGACCTTAGTATGTTTGCACAAGGCGACGGTATAAGCGGTGATAAAAATGTGCCGACACATGGCGCAGCGTTTTTGCAACAAGTGCTCCGTCTACAAGACAGTTTCAACGCCATTGAAGACTGCCGTATTCCAGTGCTCGCCGCCATTCAAGGCGGCTGTTATGGCGGCGGTGTTGACCTCATCACGGCCTGCGACATGCGTTACGGCACAGAAGATAGCTTTATCACAATCTACGAAATCATTGTCGGCATGACGGCCGATGTCGGGACCTTTCCGCGGATCTTAAATCACTTACCGGAAGGTCTGGTACGGGAGCTGGCATATACAGGGCGCAAAATGCATTCCGCTGAAGCACACGAGCAAGGCCTGTTCAATGCTGTGTATAAAGACCAAGGCAGCATGATGGCAGCCGTTATGGACATCGCCAAAGACATCGCGGCAAAACCGCCCCTCGCCGTTTATGGCTGCAAACGCGCCATTACTTATGGCCGTGATCACACAACCAAGGACGCCCTAGAGAACATCGCTATTTGGAATATGTCCATGCTTATCCCGTCTGAAATGATGGAAGCCATGCAAGCAAAGGGACAAAAGCGGGATGGTAAATTCGCGGATTTGCCTAAAAAAATACCTTGATACACACCAAGTCCAAATGAATCGGGCTCGACACATATGGCATTAAGCCACACTATCGAACCCGATATTTGCGCCCCGAAATAGGGGGAGTTAGGGGAGTCCTAACTATCAAAAGGAAACCCTGACGGCTTGTCATTATTAAAAAATTGACTTGTCATTTTATGCAACCTACTTGTCATTTTATGAAAAAAGTCTTGTCATTTTTTTATCATAAAGACTTGCGCCTATTTTCAGCTATTTCGGCGAATCGTAGATGAGCTCAGTCGAAAATATGACCATGGCCTCTCAGTATTTAGAGGCGCAAATAAAAACATTGAACAGCTTGGGATTCGCAACGTCCAAGAGTTTGGATGTGTTGGAAATTACGGACTCTCAACTGGCTGATAAATATGCTCGCTTTGACGTCGCAACGCTGATTCCTCTATATGAAGCTGCTGCAAGGGCGCTCAGCAATCCCAGCATCAGCCTAGAGACTGGCTTTCAATTCCGAGTCTCAACCTTTCAAAAGACAGGTAATATTTACACAGTGTGCGATAATATTCGCCAAGTTGTAGAGATGAACAGACGTTATCAACGGGTCGCAATTTATGCTGGTGATGTGAGTTTAATAGAGGACAAAAATCCACCTCGACCTTATTTGAATTTCGAACCCTTTTATTCCAACTTGGAAAATAGCCATCATATCACGAATTTAATCTTCGGGGCCTATGGCTCCGCCTTTCGCTGGTTAAATTGGGGTACCGGCAAAGGTTTGAAACATATCTGGTTAAAGCAAGCGCCGCCAGAAAGCACCGGCGTATATAAAGAAGTTTTCGATTGCCCTGTGACCTTCTCTGCTCCCTATAATCGCCTCGAATTCTTCCCAGAGCATATTGATCTGGAGTTTCCAACTCGTAACCGCGTTAAACGCGCCCAATTTGAGGCTCAGTTAGATCATGTCCTCAAAGCTGCATCGAAATCAGACAGCTTTCTTATGGCTGCGCAACTGATATTGGATAAACTATTAAAAGAAGGCCGCGTGAATTTTTCTGATTTTTCAGCGGCCATAGGTATGAGCGAGCCGAAAGTCAGAAAGAGCTTTAAATCAGCTGAAACAAATTTCCGAAAGCAACTCGAGTTAGCCCGTATCAGAAATTTCAAATCCTTGATTGCTGAAGGCAATAATTACGCGGTTATCGCACAAAAGCTCTGTTACAATGACCAAGCCGCTTTCTCGCGTGCCTTTAAACGGTGGTATGGGGTCGCCCCTGGAGACTGGACCGAAGATTTGCCGCTTAAGTCAGTTTAAACGGCCCTTGAACCAAACATCTTAAACATGATTAAAACCTGCCAATTCTATGGCCTAATTTAATGACCCTATATTGTTAAATGCAGTCATTAAAAAACCCCGCATAGCGTTGGCCATGCGGGGTTTTTTATTCTTAGCTAAACTTTAAACTTAGTATCCAGCTTTGCTCAATTCTGCTTCTAGCTCAGGAAGAGCCTTGAATAAATCGGCGACCAATCCGTAATCCGAAACGGTGAAAATCGGGGCGTCTTCGTCTTTATTAATGGCGACGATGACTTTTGAGTCCTTCATGCCAGCCAAATGTTGGATGGCGCCGGAAATACCAACGGCGATATAAAGCTCAGGCGCTACGGCTTTACCTGTCTGGCCGACTTGCCAATCATTGGGCACAAAGCCCGCATCGACAGCCGCGCGCGACGCACCCATGGCTGCGCCAAGTTTGTCGGCAATGCCTTCAATGAGTTTGAAATTCTCGCCAGAGCCCATGCCGCGGCCGCCGGAAATGACAGTCTTAGCCGCGGTCAGCTCAGGGCGATCAGACTTTGAAAGCTCCTCACCGATATATTCCGATTTGAACGGCCCTTTAGGGTCGGCCAAAACCTTATCTGACGCTGAGCCGCCCTCGCCTGCCGCCGCAAAAGCCGTGGTGCGAACCGTGATGCATTTTTTGGCGTCCGTTGATTGAACCGTCGCCATGGCGTTACCCGCATAAATCGGGCGTACAAATGTATCGGCGCTTTCAACACCGGTAATAGAAGAAATTTGCTGCACGTCGAGCTTCGCTGCGACACGCGGCATGTAATTTTTATGCGATGTCGTATCTGGCGCTAAAACGGCATCATAATCGGCCATCAAAGGCACGACCACTTGCTCCATGCTTTCGGCCAATTGACGGCGAAGGCTCTCGTGATCCACGCCTAATACGGCGCGAACGCCCTCTATCTTAACGGCCTGGGCCATGACGTCTTTGACGCCCTTACCGGCTACAAGGACGTCCACATCTCCGCCCATCGCCAAAGCCGCCGTCACAGTTTTATGTGTGGCGTCTTTCAGATTTTCATTATCATGTTCTGCTACAACAAGGATCGCCATTAGATCACTCCCGCTTCATTTTTCAACTTGTCGACCAATGTGGCGACATCTTCGACGATAATGCCCGCTTCACGCGCAGCAGGCTCTGTGACTTTTAATGTCTTCAAGCGCGACGTTGTATCAACACCGAAATCTGCCGGTGTTTTGGCATCAATTGTCTTGCGCTTAGCTTTCATAATATTTGGCAAAGACGCATAGCGCGGCTCGTTCAAACGTAAATCGGTTGTCACAACAGCCGGCAATGTCAATTTGACAGTTTGCAGGCCGCCATCAACTTCTTTGATAACTGTCAGGCTGTCACCATCTTTAGACATAGAATTTGCAGCTGAACCGATGGGCCATCCCATTAGCGCGGCAAACATACCGCCCGTTGTCCCGTGGTCATTATCAATGGCCTGCTTGCCGAGTACAACCAGTTCTGGACTTTCTTCATCCGAGATTGCTTTCAAAATCTTGGCGATGGCAAGAGGCTCTAGATCATCGTCGGTTTGAACGTGAATGCCGCGGTCTATACCCATGGCAAGCGCCGTGCGAATAGTTTCTTGCGCTTTAGCAGGGCCGACAGAGACAACAATCGTCTCAGACGCGGTTCCGGCCTCCTGAAGACGAACGGCTTCTTCAACAGCAATCTCATCGAAGGGGTTCATCGACATTTTCACATTGGAAAGATCAACACCGGATTGGTCGGATTTCACCCGCGCTTTCACATTATAGTCAAGCACTCGCTTGACGGGGACAAGGACTTTCATTCAGCAACTCCTAAGATTTCACCTCATGAGATTTCACCAAAAAGCGAGTCTCACCGGTAATTCATGGCCTTCAAATTAATATTATTCTGAACCGTATATGCGTTAGGTAGGACATGATTTCAAGCAAAGCCCCTGCGCAGAATCGCCGCAAAAACGTAGAACGGGGTAATATTTATGAATGACCTTCAGTAGAGGCAGCTTTTTCCGGATTATACTTCCGCGCCAACCAAGCTCCAAACGGCCAATTCAGAACCAAAAGCCAACCTCCGAAGCCATAGATTGGGTTAATCTGACAAACCATCGCGACCAAAATACATAAGAGGGTCATGAAGCTATACATAGCCAGAGTTCCACGGGACAAGATCATTTCAGACTCTGACAGTTCCAAAACATCCGCCTTTTTAATGGCGTGCCTATACATGAAAACGAAACAGGCATTAATCGCAGCATAGCCCATTGCGAAATAAGACAAAATCAATCCCGAACGCTGAAAATTCAAATGCATGGCGGTTGCGCGTTGGTAATTATCCAAGGGTCCGGTGACAAAAGCAAAAAAGCTCTCAAATGCAAACCGTAGGGGATAAGCCGCGAAAAGGACGAAAAAGAGCAAAATCACATTGAATAAAATTATACGTCCATCGGCGACACCGAACCGCCTGAAAAACGTGAAATGTCCATGCCAAATTTGCAACAATAAAATAAACGACGCAAAAGCTGGAATAATATTAAAAAGGAACGCTTGAAGATCTTCGAACGTCTGCGGGATATTGGACGACAAAATTATCATACCCATCGCCAAGGCGAAGACAATATCCGACAGATTTTCAATTCGCGTTACAGCTTCCCCGCGCCACCGAAAATGGGGGTCATGATCAAGCGTTTTGGATAGAGAGCCTCTTATCATATTTTAATATGCTTCAATTCTGAGCCCCAGTGACCAGCGTAAGGAACTAGTCAGTCTATTCACTCACGCCTGCCGAAAAGCCCAAAGATTTCGGGTTCAGATTTTTCTCTCTCGCCTGAGCCAAGTCCATAATAGAGACGGGTTCTGACGGTTTCATAGCAACCGTGAAGGTTCCTCCGGATTCGACAAACTTAGCGAATGCGTCCCCCGTTTGCCCTAAGAGCTCTTTTTCTAACTCACTTTGGGCCATAAGGGGGGCCGCCATAACGGCGACTTTTAGTTGCCGCTTGAGCATTTCTTCTGATTGACCTGTCATTTCGCTCGCCAATTTCAGGCCGCGCTCAAGGATAGAGTTATCTTCCAGACTGATTTTCATCGCACGAACTTTTAGAGCCTCCAAGCTCTCCATCAATACGTCTGCATCCCTGTCACTGCCAGAGCCGTCGGTCGCATATTTGGTTTCTGCGGCTTTTGCGGCGTCAACCATAGCCGACAGACCTTCAGCCTCATATGTATAGTTGAGTTTAAAACTATCCTTCATTTCCAGAAGTCCATTTTCAATCGCTACGGTGTCTTTATTCTTATCCATAACTTGAGTTTGCGAAGTGGTAAAACTCATCGTGTCGAACCCTAGGTTTTTCAGCATTGTATAGGCCTGTTTGCCCTGCAAAGTTTTCGGCTCTTTCAAGAATGAAAACGTCATAGGTTTACCGATTTGGGTGATTTTTGTAACGCCACCAGACTCTTTCGCTTGGCCTTCAAACCCTTCAAAATCGAAGCTAAAA
Organism: uncultured Algimonas sp.; assembly: GCA_964565335.1. Taxonomy (GTDB): domain Bacteria; phylum Pseudomonadota; class Alphaproteobacteria; order Caulobacterales; family Maricaulaceae; genus Litorimonas. The sequence goes on from CAZMEN010000001.1 coordinate 84,571, forward strand.
ACATCATTCGAGAATAGGCCTTTTCCGATTGTGAATTCGTCATAAGGCTTAGCGAAGAGATTCATCTGACCCAACATTTGTCCTAAGCCCATAGTCTGCCCCAGACCCATGCCGTTCATATCGCGCGACATGTTTTTGTACGGTTCCATATTGACGCCACGAGCTGACCCGCCTTCAAATTTCAACACGGAAACCATCTCATCATCGCCCTTGATTGTGAAATCAATCTTGCCAACTTTGCCGTCACCAAGATTTGTATTTTCGTCGGACCCCCAAATAATATGATCAACCGTACCTGTTGCCTGCTCCGCCGTAAGAGTAATATCGTTCATTGAAATGGCGCCCAAAGTTAAAACTTCGCCGTCTTCAATATCTAGTTTGATGTTATCTGTGCCTTCTGCATTCTGGATAGCCCCCAGAATGGTTTGCGCCATTTTTGGACTTGGGCGGGCAAGGCTCATTGAACCGATATTCATAACAACATCATCACCTGTGATTTTTAGGTCTTGGAAATCCGCTCTATCGAAAGTCGCTTCGTCGCCTTCCATATGGACGCCGAAAATTTGAGCCTGTCCAATTAAAAGTGTGCTGTCATCATTTTTTACCCCAAGGTTTTTATAAACGTAATTTCCGTTCTCACCAGATTTATTCGCCCAAGTCATTTTTCCTTCTTCGGCCAACGACAGAGATTTGAGCGCAGTTTGCGCTTCGGACTCAGTTGTCGTGCGAGGGGCAACTTCAAAATATTGTTTGAAGTCTTTTTTATCATTGGCCTTCAACCCTAACGGGGCTGCCGCAACTGAAATTTGTGCATCCTCGCTCTTGTCCTTTGAGTTACAACCGCCCATCAAGAGAGCCGTAACGGCAATCGCCGTCGCTGTAGTGGAAAATAAAGATTTGCGTAAAGTCATCATGGGACAAGTCCAGTCATATGTCTGTTCAGGCGGTCAAAGCCTATGAGTTGGTTAAACCATAACACCTCAAGCGGCCCTGCCAAGACTGATTTCCCGTTGCGGGACCCTTCAGACCCCAGAATTCTTTATGTTTTGAGTGATCGAGCGCGGCGCATATCGCTCAAGGTCAAAACCTCTGACCGAGAAGTCAATGTGATTGTACCCGGTTTCCGGCATTTCAAAGCGGCTGCTAAATTCGCAAGAGAGCAAACCGATTGGATCGATGTGCAGTTGGAAGCCCTGCCTCCACCCCAACCTTTTATTCCCGGACAGGACATTCTCTATCGCGGGCTGTCTTATCGTCTAATCAAACCAGAGGGTCGCGGGCGAGCGCGTGTCGATGATGTTAAACGCAAAATTGTTGTGCCCTCCCCCGATTTGGACAGTTTTTCTGGACGCGTGCGGCGCTTTCTTATTCGCGAGGCCCGCGCGGAATTGGAGGCTGCGAGCCATCATTATGCGGAGAAGCTCGGCAAGCGGATTGGTAAGATTAGTGTTCGCGATACATCGTCTCGATGGGGGTCCTGCATAACCCGAAACGGCGAGGGCCATATCAGCTACTCTTGGCGCCTCATATGCGCGCCCGCCAATATTTTGGATTATGTCGCCGCGCATGAATGCGCCCATATGATTGAAGCTAATCATAGTCAGGCCTTTTGGGATGTTTGCGATTCCATTTTCGAAGACGTGAAAGGCTGTAAGAAGTGGCTCAATAAAAACGGCAGTTTTCTGCATGCTGTTGGGGCCGATTTTTAACCGACCACCAGCACAATTTCGTGGTCCCTTTTCGTAATGTCCTAATTCATGCACATGGATTAAACTTAGGCTTCGTTGACGAAAACATCCCCCCATGAAATTGCTAATAAAAATGCAATTCAGTCGCATTTAACGTTGATTTTGCAAATCATTCTCAATATAGGCTCTGTCAAACAAAGCTGATGCAATCACATCAGCCCAAAAGGACTAGCATGAAAACCGAGCTTAAATTAAGCGTTTGCACATCCGTGCTCATGACACTGATGGGAACTACAGCGCTAGCGCAAGCAACCGAGGTCGACTTTGTTGATGAGGTCATTACTCAAGGACAATTTCTTTATTCCGACCAAGTGAACGCGCTGAAATCCCCCACGCCCATCATCGATGTTCCGCAGAGCTTATCTATTGTCACGGCTGACCAAATTACGCTTCAAGGCTTCACTGAAATCGGCGACCTGATTAATTATACACCTGGTGTGAATACGTCCCAAGGCGAAGGCCATAGGGACGCCATTGTTTTTCGTGGTATCCGCTCAACAGCCGACTTTTTTATTGATGGCGTACGAGATGACGTTCAATATTACCGCCCGCTTTATAACTTGGAGCAGGTTGAAATCCTCAGAGGTCCTAATGCTCTGTTATTTGGGCGCGGTGGCACAGGCGGTATCTTAAACCGCGTCTCTAAAAAGGGACGAATCGGCGAACAGTTCACAGGCTATAAAGCCAGCGTGAATAGTTTCGGCGAATTTGATGTTCAGCTCGACAGTAACTTTTCAACTGGCGATGCAAGTGCCTTCCGTATCAATGCCTATTACGAAAATCTGGATAACCACCGTGATTTTTATGACGGAGAGCGGATTGGTTTTAATCCCACAGCAAAATTCGAATTGACGCCGTCCACTGTTTTGGATGTATCCTATGAATATGCAGACCATGAGCGTTTTATTGATCGCGGCATTCCCACCGGAGCAGATGGACGCCCTGTTGAAGCCTTTGAAGAGATTGTCTTCGGCGACCCCGAACTAAACGAAGCAACATTAGAGGCCCATTTATTCCGCGCCTCACTTCAGCATTCTTTCTCCGAGACCCTAAAAGGTAATTTTCACGCTTTTTACGGCAACTATGACAAATTTTACGGTAATTTTTACGCTTCAGGCTATGATGAGACAAATACGCCTGACCGTGTCACGCTCGACGGATATGAAGATGTCACAGATCGTCAGAACTTAAGTGTCTCAGGAAACTTAGTTGGAGAAGTTGACACGGGCAGTATCCATCACACGATTATAGCCGGCGCTGAATATATCGGCACATCATCCGACCAATTTCGTTTTAATGCGCTGTGGGACACAACGTCAGATGACAATGAGGTTTTTACAATCTCTCGACCTCTCGCCCTCATAAACGGTGTGGGCACAAATGCGTCCGGCGCCGCGACAACGAATGATTTCACGTCTGATTTGAATGACGATACGCGCGTAGATATTGATGTGTTCTCAGCCTATATTCAGAATGAAATCGCTCTGTCAGATATGTTCGATATTGTCCTCGGCGCACGTTTCGACAGCTTCGATATTCAAGTCCTCAATGTACCTGCGAATGAAACGCGCACGCGCAAGGATGAAGAAATATCGCCGCGCCTAGGTTTGATCTTCAAGCCACAAGAAAACATGTCTATTTATGGCAGCTATAGCGAGTCCTTCTTGCCGCGGAGCGGCGAGCAATTCGCCAACATCAATGGCGATAATAACCGCCTTGATCCGAACACCTTCGCAAATCTTGAAGCCGGCGTTAAATGGGATTTCCAATCAGGCCTGAGCCTGACGACCGCAATCTTTGAAATTGAACAAGAATCACCTGTTGTGTCTGACATAGATGCCAGCCAATTTGATATCATAGAGACAACAATTAATGGAATTGAAGTTCAACTTCAGGGGCAGCTCACCGACCAATGGTTTGTCTCCGCTGGTTATAGTTTTCTAGATGGCGAGCAAGCGAATGCAAGTTTACGCCCGCGGGAATTACCGAAACATATGTTTTCGCTTTGGAATAATTATCAGCTTACAGATCAATTCGGTCTTGGGCTCGGCGTCACCTATCAGGATGAGAGCTTTATCAATAATAGCAATAGCGCCGAATTACCTAGCTATACGCGCTTTGATGCTGCAGCCTATTACGATGTTTCAGACGCCCTACGAGTTCAAATCAATCTCGAAAATTTGACGGATGAATTGTACTTTCCAAACGCACACAGCACGCATCAAGCCTCTGTGGGCGCCCCGTTAAATGCCCGTTTTACCATCAGCGGACGTTTCTAAGACATACCTGTTCCAACAAGGCCTCTCACCAAGCGCCTAAATTCACCAGTTTTGTGCGCAGGGCCGCAGGTAGCTCTCCCCCGCTTCCCGGCCCTTCTAGATCTTTTGGCGCATCCTCTTTTTGCAAATACCGCCAACCTTGAAAGGCCCGTCTGGGCGTCGGTATGACTGGAATAATTTTGGGGTCCATCATTATGGCGCAGGCTCGATGGCCGTTCTTGGTAGTTTCCTCCAAGCCGACAATAGGGTTCCGGCATTGGATCAGACCTTTAATCACCCAATAGATGGAACCGCCGTCCAAAAGAGCCTCTCCGCGTTTCGGGAACATACGCGTAACATGGATGTGGTGAGGCGACAGTCCTTGCTTCTCGCGACGCCTGACCACCAGTTTTTGCCAGTCCCGCAAAGTCGCTATGGACTCTGATCCAACCGACAATTTCTGTAAGTGCAATGTCACGCATGCAGGCTAAACGAAAAATCGCGGCAGGAGAAGATGAGCTGTCGCGACAAAACGTCAAAATTGAGGATAAGCGATGCCTTCTTTCCTAAAGGACGGAACTAATATTAGAAACACCGCTCAAAAGGATCAATATCGACCAAGTAATTTGGAGCATTGGGATCCAGTTTAAACGTCACAACATCTGGCTGCGACTTATCGGGCAGAAGTCCCGCCTTTTTAATAACGCGGCCAAAAACCGATTTTACCTGCCTAGCAACGGCGCTGTCATCTTTATAGCTAGGGTTCATTCCCAAACGATGACGGAGAACGGAATTTGTAATCATCGCCGCGTTCTTCATCCCGCTTTCCCGCGTTGAATATTCCGTCGTGACAGACACACAGAATGTGCGGTTATCGACACGGTGCGGAGAATGGAGCGGCCAAGAACCACCTTGCCCTGGTTCTAAATCAAGGATCGTGGCATGTTCATTGAAATACTCATGAAACGGCAAATCATCCTCAGTATAGCTGGCAAGCGCATTTTCGTGAGACTCATCCGGAATGAACTCTTGGGTCTGCGGATAAACGTAAATGCGCTTTTGCCCGCGGACATGCCATAAGATAACTTCGGTCTTGTCGAAATGATAAGGCACTTTAGCGACGGGCGAGCTAATAAGAACGCCGCCATTTGCATTAAAAACGGCTGAGCCGCTGACCTTAGCAAGATTGCCATACATACTATCAAGCACTGCTTTATATTCGGGGTGAACATTCATCGCACGACGAACATTAATCCAGATTTTACCGGCTTTTGCGGCTTCGAGCATTACTGCCCCGGACGCATCCCTAAAATCTCCGGTTCGGAACCTATTAGGATAAAGCTTATGATCTGATCCACCCATCGTACACACATCCAGCATGTCCGCTGGGTGTTTCTCTAACAGTTCAATAAGCGCCTCATCCGTAAACAACCCTGTCTCGGCAAGACGATGTTCAAACGTAAAAATTTCTTTTTGGAACTGAGCTGTTTTCTCATCCGTCCAATTTACAATCATTTGCGACATAGCATCTTCACCCTCAGTCCGTAGCAAATCCTGGCCAAGCGCAGTGTTCTGCTCTGGCGATTTAAGGCGCGGTATAGGCGGAAAATCTTTAACTGAGGTGTAAGCCTTTTTGGAAAATGAAAACATGGTTAACATCTCGTAAAATTAGAGTTTTGATTTAGCGAAAGGCGCGGCGCACTAAATAGTAAAAACCGCCCAGAAGCATCAGGCCTCCAATAAGAGCCCCCGCCAGAACGATAAGCGGCCCCCACTCGCCCAATAAGCGCTCGGCGCCTTGGTAATTCACAGCGAAAGCCAAGAATAAGGTCACTAAGCCTAAGACCATGATAGCCCAGAGCCCTATGGAGCTCGAAGGTTTCTCAACGGCTTGCGGCATTTCTCGTGATGCAAACGGATCAGGGCTGTCGCCATGTAAGCGCATCGCATCATCTTCGGCCAGATTATCAATAATTAAATCCGCAGGCCTTGCATCAATTTCGTCTTTAATGACCTCGGCTGTCAAATCAGCGGGGGCCGTAAGAACGGCTTCTTCATTGGACCGTAATGTTTGCGCTACTTGCGGCGTCTCAACCTCATAAATTTCTTCAACCTCAACCTCGACGGGTTCAGCTGGCGTTTGTGGTTGAATGAGTGTTTCGGGCCAGTCCTCTGCAGAAGGCTCATCACCGTCCCGCACGTTTTCTATCAAAGCATCCAGGCGATCGGAAATATCCGCCGCCGCTTCAGCAATGACGGACCTTGGGGCCTCTATTGGATCATCGCCCAATTCAGACAAAGGACGTTCTGCCTCAAACTCCGCAACGCTCTCCAAAACGGGTAGATCTTCAGCGCTTATTTCGTCTAACTCGTTTAACTCCAATATTTCATCCAACACGTGGATTTCGCTGACCTCCGTCGTTTCGACAGGGGTTTCGACTGCAATTTCAACGACTTCTACATCAGGAGAGACGATGGGAGCGTCGAGACCATCAGATGTGTCCTCTAGGATCGCTTCATTAAGGATAGTGTCTTCATTCTGAAATTGCGTTGCAGCTTGAGCTTCAAGCGATTCCGCAAAATCACCTGTCGCAACTTCGGCAGGCGGCTCTTCCTCCACCCAAGGCGTCTCTTCTTCTGCTAGGGACAACGCTGCATCATTTTGCTCAGACGCCTCAATAGGGGCTTGCTCAACGATACCAACTTTGGCGCTTTCTAGACGATAAGCCTGCTCGGTCTTGTCACCTTCTAATGGGCCAGGTGTCGCATCAAAGTCTTCGGGCAAAACAGGCGTATCATCAACAACGGACGAGACGATACCATCCCGTTTTGGCGGCAAATCAATCGTAGGGGCTGGTTGAGGCTGTTTGTCCGTACGAAGAAATAAGGCTTTCTCTGCCGTGCGCCGGCGCATGAGCGCGTCGATGACATAGGTTTTACCGTTAATAGTCGATTTTCGCCATACATCTAAGCTATTGGCAGCGTCCAGATAACGACCATTATTCAGCGCATGCACTGTGTCTGAGACCAAGAAAGCACGCGGTCCGATATTGAAAGAGAAACTGACCAAAGCATCAAATTGCCCCTGCGTCAGAGGCGCGTGGATATTCTCGTTGATCATATCCTCATAGGGCTGCAAGTCAGATTTCAGCAATTTTTCTGCTTGATTTTTTGATAATTTGTGGGGGTTCTCGTCATATAATTTATGACCATACCCTACAACACGCTGGCCATTGACCAACGTCCTATCAACAGGGCGATAGCCCTCAAAAGCCTTGATTAATTTCAAGCCTCTTTCTGATAATGTCAGCCCGTGGGAAGCCGTTAATATGCTCATCTTCGTCCCAAACTAAAACAGTTGACGTGTTAACTTACGCAGGACTGTGCAAGTTTCAGGCCGAACTCGCGCAAATAGGGAAAATTACAATAAGATTGCAGCGGCGAAGCCTAAAAAGGCAAAAAATCCGACCACATCTGTGACGGTCGTTACAAAAACACTGGAGGCCACAGCCGGGTCCGCGCCGTAATGTTTGAGGATAAGAGGGATGCTGACACCCGCAAGGCCTGCAAACACATGGTTTATAATCATGGCGATAAACGCCACGATCGCCAAGGTTAAATTCCCAAACCAAAGATAAGTAATCAGGGCCAAAATAACGGCAAATATAAGTCCGATAATCAGCGCCGCCAGAGCTTCGCGCCGAACTGCACGCCACGCCGTACGCGACGTCAAATCCCGCTCTGTCAATGCCCGCACGGCAACGGCCAGAGCCTGCGTTCCCGCATTACCGCCCATAGAGGCGACAATTGGCATCAAGACGGCCAAGGCCACAATTTCCGAAATCGCATATTCAAATTGGGCGATGACGAGAGACGCTAATACGGCTGTCGCCAAATTCACCAAGAGCCAAGGTGCTCGGCTTTTGACTGTACTCATGGCCGTATCAGTCAAACCCGCATCGCTTACGCCGGCAAGCGCGAGAATATCTTCTTTGTTTTCATCCTGAATAATCTCGATAATGTCATCGACGGTCATCATCCCGACCAAACGGCCATCCTTATCGACAACCGGGGAAGAAATCAGGTTATATTTTTCGAATAGGTAAGCGGCTTCTTCCTGATCCATATCTTGCGGAATCGTTGCCAGAAGGTCTTCCATCACACTTTGCAATGTAACTTTGCGCTCGAAGCGCATCAGCTTGGAAACGGGTATATATCCAATGGGTTTAAAGGCTGTATTGACGATATAAATATTGAAAAACAATTCGGGCAGCTCTTCGCCCGTTGTACGCATATGATCAATCGTATCACCGACAGTCCAAAATGTAGGGGCGGCCACAAATTCCCGCTGCATCAACCGGCCGATAGTCTCGTCATCAAAAGCCAGAGAGGCTTCAAGCGCGGCCCGCTCAACCGGTTCTAGGGCGTCCAGCACGTTTTCGCGCTGCGCTTTTTCCATCTCCTCAACAATTTGAGTCGCGTCGTCATTATCGATTGTCGTAATGGCTTCCGCAAGTTGGTTGGCCGGGATTAAAGGCAGAATATCTTCCACCACTTCATCTTCGAGTTCGGCCAAAATTTCTCCTGAGATTAATTCAGGAACCCGCGTGACCAGATCCGATCTTTGTTCGGGTGTCAGCTCTTCGAGTTGATCAGAAAAGTCAGCCGGGTGCAGACCCTCAAGTTTATGAACTACGTCATCATGATGTGCGAGCAGGAGAGCGTCTTTAAGCTCATGCCCCGGATCAAGGTCTGTATTTTTATCTTGTAATGAGGCAGATTTTTCCTCTTCAGCCTTGGGAGTACGCTCAGTTGTGTCAGTCATGGCAGGCCTCCCGTTTCAGGCTTGTAAATCGCCTTCGCTTTGCGCCAAATTCTTACGCACGTCAAAGTGAAATCAGTTTCCACAATGACTTTCCGGCGTTATCAAAGCTCATGACACTTTGGCTTTATTATGCGTTTTTCGCCGCCATTCTTTTGGCGGGACTGACCTTATTGGCTTGGACAGATATAAAGACATACCGCCTGCCAAATGTGATAACCTACCCGCTGATGACGTTGGGTTTAGGCAGCGCTTTTGTTCTGCCGCAAATATCACCTCGAAACGCCTTAATAGGTCTCTGCATTGGCTATTTGGGCTTGGTCTTAATAGAGATGGTTTTCAAGCGCGTTTACAACAAAAATGGACTGGGCCGCGGAGATGCAAAACTTTTAGCTGTAGGCGGCGCTTGGTGCGGCGCGTTTGGATTACCATTTATCATTCTTATAGCCAGCCTTTGCGGCTTGGTATTCAGCCAGATGCCGTCTCAAAAAAAGCGGCTGGAAAACGCAGGCGGGCAAATACCCTTTGGCCCTTTTCTGGCCTTAGGGATAACCGTCATCTGGATCGGTCAGATTTGGTTTTGGGTTCGTTAAGTTACGCGGCGCGGCAGTTTAAGAGCGCCACAACAGGCATTAATCTATCCCATCCTTCGGCTGTCTTCGAAGAGAGTTGTCCATTAAACCGCTGGCCTTCGGCAATCTCCCGGTCAGGTTCCAATGATAGGTTAAATGTTTGGCCTGTTTCCGAAACCACATATTGACGGCTAGCGGAATCCAATGCTCCGGCGTCTGAGCGTACAGCCTCGGTACGGAGATTATTCAAAATATATTTGGCGGTTCCATTCGTTTCGAAACCCACGAATTTTTGGCGCTGCCCTGCTGTCCACACAAACAAGCCACATTGCCCTGACGCGAGTGTTTGCGGGGGCAACACACCCTGGGGCGATTGCGTCTCTACCGACTTTTGAGTGGTTTCCAATGAAGGTAATGTCGCGCAGGCTGACAAGCCAAACACGAGAAACAAAGGTACAAGGAATAATTGAGTATGCTGTCTCATCGCCAATTCCCCTGCTCTCTCAACCGAAAGACATTCGCCCCGTTCTGAACACCCAAAGCCTCAAACCCAAAGAGAGGCAGAACCTGCGCTGCGTCTTGATCGTTTGTCGTCACATGTATATCTGACTTATACTGTCCCGTAGCAGAGACTAAAATTTTGGCTGTAATATTTTGCAGCTCATCCTGACCAGACAAATCAAACAGAAACTGACCGTCTCCTGCGCAGGAAAGAGGCCCGGATAAGACGGGCCCTTCCCATTGAAACAGAGCGCGGTTACGCGTCAAAGCATCCGAACGAACTGTGCCTTCAAATACCTCGCATTGACCGTCTTTTGCCCATTTCGCCTTGTCCACACGGGCTGTCATTTGACCTGACAAACCTTTTAATCGCGGGTCAGGGAGCGGCAAGCTGGCAATATTCATTTGAAGAGTAACGTCTCGCGCTTTGCCCGATGCCGCCAATGCAGATGCCTGCAAACCCGGCGCTGTGACCGAAACTTCTAACGGATGCCCTCCTCCAAATATGGAAAAAGGTTTTAGCCTGAAATCAACAGTCTCTACGTCGCGGAGTGAGAGGACACTCCCTTTCCAAATCGTCCCCGAATACCGCGTCTCTTGCGTCTTGAAATTATCAGGAACGATGTGAGGGCCGAGCCAAGATAGCGGCATAAAAACCAATAAGCCAAGCAAAAGCCCCGGCACTAACCAAAAGAGATTTCTTGACATCATTGTGGATTATTGAACCGGCGTAATGACATCATCGAGTTTCGAATAATCTCGGCCCGATTGGCTCATATCTTCGCGGCGGATTTGATTAAGCCTGTCCTGCGTTAGCGGTCTGGCATCCTCGCTATTTCGAATGATAGTCGGACGCAGGAAAACAACTAAGTTCGTTTTAACACGCGACTTGTCCTTATTGCGGAAAAGACTACCGACAATCGGAACATCCCCTAAGACGGGCACCTTCTCAATGGTAATCTGCTCGTCATCCTGAACCAATCCGCCCAGAACGATAATCTCTTTATTATTGGCTAAAACTGTTGTCTCTATTTCGCGCTTATTGGTCACAAAATCCGATGATAGGCTGGTGATCGCACCTGCAATAGAACTGACTTCTTGGGCAATTTCCAAACGAACAACGTCGCCTTCACTGATTTGCGGGAGTACATTTAATTTAATACCCACTTCTTTGCGCTCAAAGGTCCGAAAAGGGTTTATGGTATTTGTGGTCAAGCTTTCACTTGTCGTAATGGGAATTTCTTGCCCAACCAGAAACGTGGCCGGAACATTATCCAAAGTGGTCACAAAAGGCGTCGAAAGGACATTACTGTTTTCGTCGCGCTCCAACGCATTTACAATCGCTGCAAAGACCGTATCTCCTTCGACGCCGCCAAAGCCGGCTGTGCCGCCCGTCAAACCTGTGATGGAGCTAATGGCTGCAGTCTGCAAAGCAGACGTTGTTGTATCGTCTAATCCGATTTGATCTCCGGCAATCGCGCCCGCCAAAGCGAGCATGTTTGGTCCGTCTGCAAACCCAGTACTCAGGAGCGGAATAGAACTCCCATCCAAACCACCGACGGCTAATTGTACGCCTAATTCCTTCGCTGCCGTGTCCGAAATTTCTACAATGATTGCTTCCACAAGGACTTGCGGGCGGCGTACATCTAACCGCCTAATAATAGACTCAAGCGCCGCTTGAGTTTCTCCGTCAGCGCTAATGACCAGCGTATTGGAAAATGTTTCATAGGCCACTGTCGGGGCTGGCTGCCCTTCAACCGTATATGAGGGCAGAAGTGTCGATAGTAACTCTACCAGAGTTGTTCCGTCAGCAAAGCGTAAAGGGATAACACTGACCGCGCCTCTTGGCGCGACTGAACCAACATCCATACTGCTGATGACAGGGCGAAGACGCGCAATCTCTTCTGCCGGCCCCTCAATAATCAAAGAATTAGACATCGGTATTGAAACGACTTTGACGCGGGGCTTGGGGCCAGCTAATTTTTTCAGCGCTTCTTCGGCGTCCAAAGCGGAGAGCTGTCGTAGCTGAATGGTTTCCGTAACGTTGCCCGACTGATCCATAGCAGCAACGATAGAACGAGCTTTACGTAGGTTTTCAGGGAAATCCGTAACTACCAAAACATTTCCGCCGGGATTGGCAGTCACTTGCCCTTGGGTATGCATGACAGGTTTAATTAATCGTGCGGCCTCCGCGGCATCAGAATAAGTCAGCTTTATCACTGTTGTCGCAAAGCGGCCATTGATACCATTGCCCGTTACGAAAGGCGCGTCCTGCGCTGAGCCCTGCAGCAAAGTGATACGATACTCTCCGGTGGCCGTGCGAATGACGGTATATCCATGTACCCGCATCACGTCCTTAAACACCTCGAACACTTCGCCTTTGCTTAGGGACTGCTCGGAACTTATCGTCACTTTCCCTTGCACACGCGGGTCGACTAAAAAGGTCTTTCCCGTCACCATAGAGACGTCGTCAATAAAGGCCCGAATATCGGCCTGCTGCATTGTGATGAGGTGATCACCCGCCGCGAAGGCAGCGGGCGCAACAGGCAAAATACTGAGAGCCGCTCCTGCCATAATAGCCGCGGAAAAAGACTTGATAGAAAAAGACTGGAATATTCTCATGTTCTAACGTCCAATATTAACTGTCTGAGGACGGCCGTCCCGAATGATTTGCATTTTAATTTGTTTCGCATCGCGTAGTGAAGCCGCTAACTGTAAGAGATTTAAGCGCTCGCTCAAAAGGCTCGTTGAATTAACCTGCGTAATCACGTCGCCAGCTTTTAAGCCAAACTGTTTCAAGCCCGCCTCTCCTTTTGATGAGGAAACGCTATAGCCTGATAAACGGCCCTGATCATAATAGGGATTGAATTTTACAGTCTTTAGAAGCTCTGATGCGTTTACCCCCGAAGCTGACCCGATGACGCCATTATTTTGCACTTTAATTTTTTTTACTGTCGCAGGCGCAATGACAGCGGTCGGTTCTGTTCGCTCGGCGACCAATCCTGTCGTACTGTCTCTCAAGAATGTGAGCCTTTGTAACTCGCCGCGTACGTCAAGCACAATAAATTTGGCTCTGACAGCCTGCAAGGTCACACCGTTCATGACGTCTTCGCCGACACGGTAAGATTTTTCTTGATTATCCGGCGTTTGGAGAACAGCCGAGCCAGGATTGCCGACTGTGCGGCCTTTCAAAACTAAATTCAGGTCTGTTTCGGGCACATCTAACCCATCATCAAAACTAATGCTGTTACTACCGCCGACTTGAGACGTGATTGCCATAGCAAAAGGGTCAGAAGAGAAAGCATATGTCTGCTGAACCTGCGCAGAATTTCCGTTCACGGCATTCGGAACGGCAGGCAGAGACGTCCAAGCGGATTCTGGATTGAAAAACAATATCAGCGCCCTGATGAGCAACCATCCCAAGGCAATCAAACCCAAAATTTGAACAAGCCTTATGACCAGAGGCAAGGATTCACCTTGTCCTTTTTGGCTTCTTTGTTTCACCCAAGCTATCATATCTCTTTTGTCGCAGTCTTTTCCTAAAACGTCCAGTTAGCGTTGTTTAATGTCAGTCTCGTAACAATGTTCCACTATCAGGCAATGTCTCTACAGCCTCAATGAATTTTGGCGTGATGCGTTTGCGGCTGGACTGCTCATAAGCATACCCAATCGCCATAATGTTTTCATCTTGCCCAGCTTGGCCCATAAAGGACAGACCAACTGGCAAGCCATTCACCTCTCCCATCGGAACAGTGATATGCGGATAGCCCGCAATCGCCGCCATCCATCCCGCCCCAGTGCCGCTAGGGTAGTTGTCTCCATAAACGTGATCAATCAAGAAAGTCGGCGCTGCTGTGGGCGCGACCAAAGCGTCTAATGACTCGCTGCCTATAAATTTATCTATGCCGTCTTTTCGGGTGGCTGTTTGCACCAGTTCCAAAGCCTGCAAATACTCTTCACTGTCTAGCCCCCCTAACGCTTCAGACATTTCGAGGATATCTTGGTCAAAAACGGCTATTTCCGCGGGGGTGTCTTTTGTCTCGCGAATGACGTCAGCCAGCGTGCGGGCCGTTACGCCCGAGGCCGTTTCCGCCAGATAGTCATTGAGCGTCGCTTTGAATTCATACTTCAGAACATCAAAAGCCGCGCTCCAAAATCCTTCGGGCGTGTCATAAGCTTCAATCTCAACCAATACCGCGCCCTCGGCCTTTAAAGCCTCTAGAGCCGCATCAAAGTTCGTATTCACACCGGAATTTGATCCACGCGCAAAACTCAAAACACCGATACGTTTGCCGGAGAGCGTTCCGCCTTTTGCAGCCTCGCGATACGCACTGCCCTTCCCGGTCATCGCGTCCATCATAATAGCGGCATCTTCGACAGTCAGGGTCATCGGCCCGGCCGTATCTTGCGACGAAGAAATCGGCACAATTAGATCTTGGGGAATAACGCCCACTGTCGGTTTAAATCCGACGATGCCATTCATGGCTGAAGGACAGATAATGGAACCATTAGTTTCCGTCCCCACGGCGGCGGGAACAATCCCGGCGGCCACCGCTGCGCCGCTGCCCGAACTAGACCCACAAGGCGAACGGTTTAGGGCGTGAGGATTTTTAGTCTGCGTCCCCAAAGCGCTCCATCCGCTTGTCGAATTCGTGGAACGAAAATTCGCCCATTGAGACAAATTGCTCTTGCCCAGAACGACAGCGCCTGAGCTGCGTAAGTTTTTTACCAAAGGCGAATCCCGCCCTGTATTATTGGCCGACAAAACGGTGCTTCCGGCTGTCGTTGGCATGTCAGACGTTTCAATATTATCTTTGATAAGAACGGGCACGCCATGAAGCGGGCTACGTTTTGTCGTCTCGGCGTCCAATGAATTCGCAATATCGCGGGCCTTAGGATTAATCAGCAGCACACTTTGAAGCTTTGGGCCAGAATGATCTATTCGCTCAATGCGTTTCAGCGCGAAATCTACACGGCTGACGGCAGATTGATTCGATTGAGGCGCAATGCCTTCATAAGCCGCGGCGGCGGCATAAACTTCCTCTAAACTCTGGGGCGCTGTCACAGGCTGACACCCAGATATTACAAGGCAAGATGCTGTTGCTGTTAAAGCAATGAGCGCTGTTTTCTTAATGCCGCGACTATTGGTAAACTGCATGTTAACTCCCCTGACCCTTCGCTAATATCAAGTAGAGTTGCCCCAGTGTCCATATACGTTATGCTCCTGAGTGACCTTCAAAAGACGATTTGTAGCCGCGCAGACTTTATTGTGGACGAAAGACACTAGCGAGTCGCTATGAGACTAGTAAAACCATATGATTGTCACAAATAATCGCTTTACGATGTTAGGCCCCACACCATGAACGCCGATTCAGATATGCCCAATAAAATTGACGGAAAAAATATTGCCGCAAAAGTTAGAGCCAGTGTCGCAGAAAGTGTCTCGCATTTACCGAGCGCGCCAAGTCTGGCCGTTGTCTTGGTCGGCGACGACCCTGCCAGCCAAGTTTATGTTCGCTCCAAAATCAAGTTCACTAAAGAATGCGGCATGCGCTCCATCGAACGCAGGCTCCCTGCAACCGCAACGCAGGACGAGGTCATCAAAACCGTTCGTGAATTGAACGCCGATAACGCTGTTGACGGCATATTGGTCCAGCTCCCTCTCCCGGGCGGTCTCGATAGCGACGCGGTCATTGAAGAAATTGACCCGGCCAAGGATGTTGATGGCCTGACGGAAACATCTGCTGGACGGTTGATTTTAGGCAAACCCGGATTAAGGCCCTGCACACCGACTGGCTGTGTGATTTTAGCAAAAGCCGCCTTAGGGGATTTATCGGGTAAACATTGTGTCGTTCTGGGCCGCTCAATACTGGTCGGCAAGCCCGCCGCTCTATTATTTCTGGAGCAAAACTGTACAGTGACAATCGCCCATTCTCGGACACAGAATTTAGCCAATGTTTGCCGAAGTGCCGACATTTTAGTCCCCGCTGTCGGGCGTCCTGAAATGGTGAAAGCCGATTGGGTAAAGGCAGGAGCCTGCGTGATTGACGTTGGCATAAACCGTGTCGACAATCCTAAAAAGCCCGGAAAAACGCGCCTCGTCGGGGATGTCGCCTACGCAGAAGCGCTGGCAGTGGCCGGAGCGATTACGCCTGTTCCTGGGGGCGTTGGCCCCATGACCATCGCCTGCTTATTGCGTAATACCGTTTTGGCCGCTTGCGCGCGGCGAGGCTGGGATGTGCCAGACCCTATTTTGGACCTATAGATTGCGTCCGTTTTAAGCTTTGTAAAAAACTCTTTTATTCCGGGTTCTCAATTTAGTGGAAATACGTAAAAGATAGTATGACTCAGACTGAATTCATTTCGCCCTCCGCCCTCCGTCAGCGCTTTTCTGATGCGCTCTCTACGCTTTATCGCGAAGAAGTTCCCGCTTACGCAACGCTCCTTGATATTGTCGCAGATGTGAACGCCAGAATAGACCCCGAGCAGGCTGTCGATGCCGCTCGCTTAGGACAAGAAAGGCATGGCGCTATTCGTGTCGGAACGCCGAAAGACTTGAATATTTTAAGGCGCGTCTTCGCGCTCTTAGGTATGGAGCCTGTGGGATATTATGATTTGAGCGTGGCAGGTTTGCCCATTCACTCCACAGCCTTTCGCCCCATCACCGCCAAAGGGCTGGCCGAAAGCCCGTTTCGGATGTTTACCTCGCTGCTGCGGCCCAAGCTCATTGATGATAAGCCGCTGCGTCAAGAGGCAGAAAACATTCTAAACCAACGCGATATTTTTACGCCTAGCCTTATGGCGGCCTTACAAAAGGCTGAGAAAAATAAGGGGGTCAATCAGAGTGACGCGGATGCCTTTGTCGCGGCTCTCCTGCCGACCTTTCAATGGCATGATAAGGCGGAGGTCTCCCTTGAAACATATGAGCGCCTGCAAGCTCATCATACATTAGTGGCCGATATCGTTTGTTTTAAAGGCCCGCACATTAATCATCTGACGCCGCGCACATTAGATATCGATACCGCCCAATCCGTGATGAAATCTCGCGGATTGAAAGCCAAAGACAGGATTGAGGGGCCGCCCAAAAGACGATGCCCCATCCTGTTGCGCCAAACGGCTTTCAAGGCGTTGAGCGAGGCTATTCTTTTTCAGTCTAACGGCGAATGGATAACAGGGCATCACACAGCCCGCTTTGGCGAGATCGAGCAACGCGGTGCAGCCCTTACGCGCAAGGGGCGCGCACTATATGACACATGTCTGGCTGCAAAGGACTTTAGCGACTTTCCAGACGATTGGGAAACACTGCGAAAGGAAGATTTGGCCTTTTTCAAAAATGTCGAAGGCCAAATGACACCGCTTACCTATGAAGACTTCCTCCCTGTTAGTGCCGCCGGTATTTTCAGATCGAATTTAGGCGAGGACGGAGACGCGCAAGCTCTGAAAGCCGAAGCGAACCAAGCGCAATTCGAAGCGGCATTAGGACGTCCCGTACACGACATGTTCGCCCTTTATAAGGCCGACGCAAAATCATGAGCCATGCGCCCGAACTTGGCGTTTGTTATTATCCTGAGCATTGGCCCGAAGCCCGTTGGGGAACAGATGCCAAATTAATGGTAGAAGCCGGAATTCGGTGGGTTCGCATTGGCGAGTTTGCTTGGAGCCGAATTGAGCCTGAACAAGGGCGTTTTGAATGGGACTGGCTGGATAGGGCCATAAAGACACTCGGCGGGGCAGGCTTAAGAATCGTCTTGGGTACGCCGAGTGCGACGCCGCCGCGTTGGATGGTATCGCGCTTCCCTGACATGCTCGCAGTCACAAGAGAGGGACATCCCCGAAAGTTTGGCTCTCGGCGTCATTATAGTTTTTCTCATATGGGCTATAGACAGGCAGCGGCAGACATGGCCTGCCTCTTATCCGAACGTTTCAGCAAGAACCCTCATATTCAGGCATGGCAGGTGGATAATGAATATGGTTGCCATGACACTACACTCTCCTATGACCCCTGCTCTTTGTCATCTTTTAGGCATTGGCTCAAAAACAAATACGATACTGTTCAATTCTTGAACCAAGCTTGGGGGAATGTCTTCTGGTCGATGGAGTATCCAGACTTTGAAGCGATTGATCTTCCAAACCTGACGGTGACGGAACCCAATCCCGCGCATGAATTAGATTTTCGAAGGTTCGCCTCTGATGAAGTCGTGGCTTGGAACCGTGAACAAGGAAACGCCATCCGAAAACATTCAAACCTTCCCATAATTCATAATTATATGGGGCGGGTTTTGGACTTTGATCATTTCGCGGTCGGTAAAGATCTCGAAATCGCCAGTTGGGATAGTTACCCGCTTGGATTTTTGGAAGACCGCTCTGATCAAAGCGAAGCTTTCAAATCAAAATTTTCCCAACAGGGGGATCCAGATTTTCAAGCCTTTCACCATGACCTTTATCGGGCCGTCGGCAATGGCCGTTGGTGGGTCATGGAACAACAGCCCGGGCCTGTGAATTGGGCCCCTTTTAATCCCGCGCCATTGCCTGGCATGGTCAAACTGTGGACGTGGGAAGCCATTGCACATGGCGCCGAAGTGGTTAGTTATTTTCGCTGGCGACAAGCGCCATTTGCGCAAGAGCAGCTCCATGCAGGGCTTTTATCGACCGACGGCAGGGCCATGCCTGTTATGGATGAGATTAAATCCGTCGCAAAAGATTTGGCTAGACTTGGGGGTGTTGCGATGAAGGCCGACATTGCAATCGTGTTTGATTATGCCTCTCAATGGGCATGGGAGATACAGCCCCAAGGGCAGAGCTTTGATTATTTTCGTTTGGTTTTCGATCTCTACTCTCAGTTACGCCGCCGTGGATATGCGGTAGATATTCTGCCCTCTGATACCGATGACTTTAATGGTTATTCTCATGTGTTCGTCCCCGGCCTCTTCGCTTGGTCAGATACGCTTTTCGAAGCGATTGAGACATTCCAGGGGCGCGTTGTCTTAGGCCCCAGAAGTGGGTCAAAAACATCTGATTTCTCTATCCCTAAAAACGTCCCGCCTGACATTCCCAGTATGGATATTAAAATTCGCGCCGTCGAAAGTCTGCGAGACGGCGCATCCGTAAATTTGGAAAAAAGCGGCAGAGCTATTCATTGGCGAGAATTTGCTGAGACGTCAGAAGAGGTAATTTTAAACTATGCTGACTCGTACCCGGCTCTTATTCGAAAGGATAATTTATTCTACGTCACAGGGTGGTGGGATGAAGGCGCCTATCAGGCTGTTTTTGAAAAGTTAGGCCTGACTCAAACACGCCTCCCCAATGGATTGCGATATAAGGATTTTGGTTCCTATAGACTTTTTATGAATTACGGCACGCAAGATGAGACCTTCACATTAGATGCGGAAGCATTTGAAATCGAGGCCGCCGCCATTCGCCTCTTTAAACGAGACGAAGAGGGTTACACTTTGGAATCAATGTGAAGTGTTTAAGGAAAGATAACGAGCAACTCAGATTTGGGGTTTAGGATGTGGAAAACTGAGTTGCTCGAAATTGAGAAGCTATGTCCGATGGATGGTTCAGCCTCAATATGGAGTATTATTTAAATAACACTACAATGGTGTATAATGATGAAAAGCTTACCAACTCCTTAACGAATACGTAAAACTATTTGTTATTTCCAATAAAAAAAGCGCGTCTTGTCAGGGGATAACAAAACGCGCTCAGGGACACAAAATCCGGCTTGGAGGTACCGGAGTGATGTGGAAAGCTAGCTATATTGGCGAAGTTGCGCTGTAGGGCGAAGAGACTGTGTCTTTTGCGGCGCTGTGTCGTTTATCAACTCTTTATAAAAGTAATTGGGCGTCACAGAAAACAAGACAGATAACTCCCACAAACGGCCGACACTGATACGGTTTTTACCGCGCTCATATTTTTGAATTTGTTGAAAACTTACTCCCAAAAGATCAGCTACGTCTTTCTGGCTGTAATCATGCTCGCGGCGTAATTTTGTTAGTTTTTCTCCGACAAAAATATCGACGTGATTTGGGGAACGTGGTGTTGAGTTCGTTAGCATGATTAGCATCCTTCCAAGAATTTAGAGACTGACAGAACAATTTGATCGCCGGCGCTGAGACTTTTCGTCTTTTGATCACCGACCACTTCGTTTCGCCAAAGTGTCAGAATTGCTTTCACATCATCCATGGAATGAATTTTCATTTTCATGGCATCGTTTAAGAGGCGCGCATGTTGATCAAATAATTCGCGCTCTCGGGCAATCAAGCTGTCAACATTATCGACAGAATCCGGCACTTCATCTGCTATCTCATTTAGTTGATCACAGACGTGCTGGTATTTATCTATAATTTTAGTCAATGACTGAGAATATACGATGCTGGGCTTATAGCCTGCCCTCTCCGCTCTTACTGCCGTTTCGGTATTCATATCTAACATGGTTCTGCCCTTCTTTCCCTTATTATGCATTTTGTATGGCACAGCGAGAAATTAACCATAATGGCTTAGATGCCCCCCTAAATCTAAGGGGGTCATATTCTAGGGGTTAATAAAAGCTAAACAGATATACCCCGTTAATACATACCGGCTAAGGTAGGTGTATTGACAGCTAGATGATTTTATGGGTGAGGCGTAAACAACTGATTCGTTTGCCGTTTTGAGGCTAATTACGATGTTATTTCTTGGGTGCCCTATACACGCATTAAGATATGTTTTGCAACCATATTTTTTGAGTATTTTCAGCAGAGGCTTTCATGTGCCTTTTCGCAGCCTCTGCGCGGAACAATCTAATTTGCTTTTCAAAAAAGGATTCTTTGACAATTAGGCTCTTTAATTCTTGTCTAATCTGGCTTTGCGTCACGGCCAAAGCCTCTTTGGCCTTGCGTATGTCGAGCATCTTCTTTTCTTGCATCAAACGCCAATGTTCAAATCGAGTAAATTTGAGAGCATCAATCGCGCTGGAAGTATCATCAAACAGTTTTTTTTCGGCCTCATCAATTTGGCGCTGGGTGGCTTCCAGCTTCAGGTCCAATGCGGAAATCTCCGCCACCGACTTAGCAAAGCGCTGCTCTGTGTGCCTCTTATGCATTTGCACAATATTCAGCAGGGTCAGTTTCTTTTTTAGCATTTAATAGCCTCTAATACTCAGACGGTTTTAAACTATCGGCAAAATGAATCGACGCCGCTACAGCCGCGTAATGTTCCGGCTTAATCGGCTCTCCAATCTCAACACCGGCATAAACTGAACGCGCACAAGGCGGATCAGAATAAATCGGAATATCATGCATTTTGGCCCGCTGACGGATTTGAAATGCTATCTCATCAACGCCCTTAGCCAACAAGACGGGGACAGATTTTTGGCCGCGATCCCACTTAATCGCCACAGCATAATGAGTCGGGTTAACGATGACGACATCAGCGGCTAAAACATCGTTCAACATACTGGACCGCGAGAGAGCGATAGCCCGCGAACGGCGTTGGCTTTTCATATGAGGGTCACCCTCACTATCCTTGTTCTCATCTTTAATCTCTTTCATCGTCATACGCAGCTTTTTCAAATGAGAAAATTGCATATACGGCAAGTCAATGAGCGTGATGAGCGCCACAGCGACAACCATATAGAAAATAAGCTGCATCGCGATCTTATGCATTTCCGGCACGATTAAATTGGTCGGAATGGCGCTCTCGCCCGGAAGGACGATGATTAAGTTATAGAAGAAAACGCCGCCAATTACGGCAATGAAGCAAAGCTTGAAAAATCGTTTCCCAAACTCGAACATACCTCTGGGCCCGTATTTTTCCTTTGCATTGGAAATAGGCGAAAGACGGGATAATTTCGGTTTCAATTTGGACGGCGCAAAAACTATCGATCGCTGCAAAACCAGTGAAGACAGAACGGCGAGTATCAATAAGAGAAACAAAGGCGCGAACGCCGCTATCGGCGACCAGAGCAAATCAGACGCATCATTCCCGCCCGGACGTGATTTCTCCCCGAGTAATAGATTGGCTCCGATATCTTCTGGGTGCTCCAACATGCCGGACAAAGATAAGAGCGTATCAAAGGCTACCGCTTTTCCGAAAACTAAAATCGCAACGAGCAAACCAACATAAAGAAAAAGCGTGTTAGCTTCCATTGATTGGGGCGTATCGCCCTTCTCTCTAGACTTTTTGATTTTTGTTTCCGAAGCATCAAAGGCCTTTTCTTCGGAGCCGGATTCTTCATTATCACTCAATGAAACCTCCCCCTAAAACCCGAGAAGAGACGTAGAATGATCGCGCATATGCCCGAGCCATAACGTCATAATCGCGCCGATGGAAAGAGAGAGTAAGACCATACCAATCCCAATCATCGCAGGCATACCGACGAAAGAGACCAAAAGCTGAGGCATGGCGCGGTTCACGAAACCCAACAATAAATTATAAATGAAATTCAACAGGACAAAGGGAAAGGCCAGTGACAGGCTTATACGAAAAACGTCCACGGCTTTGTGAGTCAAACTATAAGCAAACCCATCCAAATCCGGAGAAGAGCCGAGAGGGAAAACTTTATAACTATCTTGGAGAATGCGGAACGCTTCGATGTGAAAATCCAACGTCACTAAAAGCGTGACGCCCGCCAACATAAAAGCCGTACTCAGCGTTGTATTTGGCTCGGTCGCAATGCCTTCTCCCAAAGGCTGAGAGATAGACATGGATTGTGACACGATATTGCCGACGACTTGCAGAATAAAGATAAAGAGTCTGAGCATGAGACCGAGAAAAGCCCCGAAAGTGGCTTCTTTCGCGAACACCAAAGTCGCCCCTCCCAAAGTCGACATCTCGGGCAATGGGCTCGCTAATACGCCTGGGAGCATCAACCACGTCAGCATAAAAGCGGCCAATAAGCGGGAGCGTGTGGAGAGTGTTCTCTCCCCAAATGTCGGTACAATAATCAGAAAGGCCGACATGCGGGTAAAGACGGCCAGAATGGCAAAAACTGATCCCATATAGGGGCCAACAACCAGAGCCAGACTGTCTAGAAATTCCATTAAGCCACGCCCATTACGGCAGGCCGTTCACTCGCTCCGATTTCTTCATAGGATACAACGGGGTTTTTCACGCCTTTGGCATTCAGGACCGAGCGGATAAAACGGCGGCGTTTTGACGTTGTTGCAATCGCCGCATAAACACCTTGCCGCGCTGAGTTATCAAGTTGGTCCCGCACGCTTTTGGCTAAGCGGTTAAACTCGTCCGGCGGCAAGGCCACATCACGCCGTCCACTCTCATCGACTTGTTCGTTCTCTTGAAATTGGGTCTCCCAAGTTGGCCCGATTTGAACAAGTGGCAAACGACCATGCTCATCTCTCATTTTGGCGACGAATTGATAACTAATTCTGTGACGGACGAAATCTGCTAATTGTTCAGTCGTATTCAGCGCGCTTCGGCCTTCTGCAATTAACTCCAAGATGAGCGGAATATTCCGAATCGAAATACGCTCTTCGAGCAATAACCGGCAAACACCTTGCAGTAATTCCAGCGGGACTTTGTCAGGAATGAATTCTTTAATGATCTTCTCATTCGACTCGGCCCGCTCCGGATCGCTGACATTTTTAAAGATATCTAATGTTTTGCGTAATGTGCGCCGGGAGAGAATTTTCGTGAAATTATCTTGAATGACTTCTAACAAATGCGTCGCTAAAACTTCGATAGGCGCAATGACCGTCAAGCCGAACATCATCAACTCATCCTCATAGGATTTATCAACCCATCTAGCAGGCGCTTGGAAGACGGGTTCTTTGGTATTCTCGCCAGGGATTTGAGGGTGCTCCTCAGGATCCATCAAGACCAAGAGCTTATCCGACTTTAAAATCTGAGACGTAATTTCCGTGCCTTGAATTTTAATTTTATAGGTATCTTCATTCAACAGCGCGTTATCCGTCAACCGAATGGCTGGGAGGATGAAACCGAATTCTTTGGTGATAAATTTCCGTATCTTTTGAACGCGCTGATCAAATCCAAAATCTTCACCCATAACGCGGGGGACAAGGTTAGGAGAAAGCTCAACACTAATCTCGTCAATATCTAGAGCATCGCCAAGTTTTTGTGAGTCTGAGATTTCTTCTTCAACTGGCGCAGGGGCTTCGGACTCTCTCTTTTCGGCTTCCTTGGATTTTTGGGCGAAATAAGCGATTGTCGCCAAAATTATCGCGCCGCCCATAAAGGGAATAAAAGGCAGGCCCGGAAAAAAAGCAAAGATCATCATGATACCCGAGACGGCTGCAAGCGCAGGCGGGTATTGACTGAACTGTTTGAACAGAGCGAAGTCAACTGTGCCTTCGCCTCTTCCCTTTGAGAGAAGTAGGCCAGCGGCAACAGAAATAATAACGGCAGGAATTTGGGAAACTAAGCCATCGCCCACTGTCAAAACAGAATAATTTTTAACGGCCTCGCCAAGCGAAATACCATGAACGCCGACACCGATACCGATACCGGCGATGAGGTTTAAAAGCGTGATTAAAATACCCGCGACCGCATCACCTTTCATGAATTTTGAAACACCATCGAGTGACCCCAAGAACGCTGTCTCTTCTTGTTCCGTAATGCGGCGTTCGCTTGCTTCGGAGTGAGATATTGCCCCTGCGGCCAAATCCGCATCAATCGCCATTTGCTTTCCGGGCATAGCGTCCAAAGCGAAACGGGCACCGACTTCGGCCATACGGCCTGCACCTTTGGCAATGACCATAAAGTTCACAATGACCAAAACCGAGAACACGATAAGTCCTATAAAGATATTGCCGCCCATGACAAACATGGCGAAACCTTCAATCACGCCGCCCGCAGCCGAAGGACCAGTATGCCCTTCCCCAATGATGAGCTTTGTTGAAGAGATATTTAAAGACAGGCGCAATAAGAGCGCGGCTAACAAAACGGACGGGAAAGAACTAAAGTCTAATGGACGTTCTACAAAGAGCGTGATCGTGAAGATAAGAATAGCAAAAGCGAACGAGGCCGACAGACCCACATCCAAAACCCATGACGGCATGGGCAGAACCATCATGACGATGACAAACATCAAACCCATAGCCAAAAAGACTGTTGGGTTCTTAAAGATTGAATTCAATGCCTTAGGCATAACGAATTTTGTTCCACCTTATTGCTCAGCCGATGACGGCCGGAATCACCACATTATCAAATAAATTAATACAAACCCGCGCCATGAATCCGGCGGTGGCAATAAAGACAATCAACATCACGCCAAGTTTCGGTACGAAGGTCAAAGTCATTTCCTGAATAGACGTCAATGCCTGCAACAGGCCCACCAACATTCCTACCAATAGCGCAGACAATAAAAGCGGCGTTGAGATCAACGCCGCGCTCCAGAAAAACTGGCGCATTATCGACAGTATTTCTGCGTCCGTCATTAGATAGGCATCCGCAATAATTCCTGATAGGCTTCAACAACGCGATTTCGAATTGTTACGGCTGTTTCAAGGGCGACCTCTGCATTGGCCATGGCTTGAACCACAGAGTGTGCGTCCGCCTGACCCGAAGCCATCATTTGCGTTTGCGTTTCCACATTCTCGAAGACCTTAGCGAAATCCTTAACGCCTTCCACAAGCGGGTTATTGCCCTCGCCTGATTTCGAAAGCTCAGCTTTTGGCGCAGCGACTTCGTTCGAAATGGCCTGTTTTGCGATTTGGTATTGGCGCGTCGCGCCGATGGAAGAAGGTTGCATGAGCAGCTCCTGTAAAATTTAGTGTGTTAATTTCTCAGAAGATCAATGAGACTTTTGTACATTTGGTTGGCTTGACGGAAGGTTGATAAATTCGCTTCATAGGAACGGCCCGCCTCTTTCGCATCCGCCAATTCGATCATCATATCGACATTAGACGACAAGACGAAGCCGGTCGCGTCGGCGAGTGGGTGGGAGGGGTCGTAAATCTGTTCGCCTTCTGAGCGGTCCAATACCACCTGGTCGACGGCTACGCGTTGGACATTATTAATCCGGTCCATTTCCTGAGCAAAGGTGATGGTCTTTCGCTGATAGCCATGTGTGTCCGCATTGGAGAGGTTTTCACTCGCCACGCGCAGGCGGAATGATTGAACATTCATACCGGCCGCAGCGGAAGTCAGCGATTTCGAGAGTGAGTTGTCCATCCTAGACTACCCCTTAAAATAAGTTTGAATTTAAACGTTAGAGGTTTTTGCCAATCGACATTTTCATTAATGTCATCGACTTTTTGTAAATCATCAACGCCATGGTGTGGTCGTTTTGGGTTGTCGCGGACCGCATCATTTGATCTTCGAGAGAAACAGAATTGCCATTAGGCGATGTCGCATCGCCGGCATCGGTTTCGATGACACGAAATTCCTGCGCCATCATATCTTGGCCCTGTCTTACAGACGCTTTGAAAACATCTGAAAAGGGTTGCAGGTCTTTGGCTTTGTAATTTGGGGTATCGGCATTTGCGATATTTTCCGCAATCACGGCGTGCCGCTGGGCCGCATGGGACGCCATAGACGACGCCAAATTTAAAATGTTTGTGCTCTTCAGCATGGCGAGACAATCCTTGTCGAGTTAACCACGTTAAGACTTCGTACACCAAATAGTTGAACGATAAGTTAACATACACCAAGAAAATATTAACACTCTTCCCTCAAGCCCCCCTTATGACACGTTTAGAAACAGGCTTAGGACAAGCTCAATTTTCGCCTATTATCCGCCAATTTGGTGAGATAGTGAGAATATCGGGACAAACTCTGCATATTGCAGGGCTTAATCATTGCTTGGGCCAAGGCGCGTTGATCGAAATTCAGCAAGATAATGGCCGAAAAGTTAAAGGCGAAGTTATTGGTTTAGAACCACAAACCGCGCTTGCCACATTGCACGGCACGGCCAGTGACCTTCGAATTGGTCAGCGTGTTGAACATTTAGAAGATACGCAATTTTACCCTTCCGATGATTGGATTGGCCGCGTCCTGAATTATGAGGGCGTCGACATAGACGGCGCAACACCTTTGAAGGGACATCGGGCCGTCACTTTGGACAACCTCCCCCCGCCTGCCATTAAACGAAAAGCCTTGGGCGCAAGACTGACAACCGGTGTCGCGGCAATCGACACCTTTCTGCCCTTATGTCAGGGACAGCGCGTAGGATTATTTGCAGGGTCGGGCGTCGGTAAATCGACTTTACTAGGCACCATCGCCCGGTCCTCTAATGCTGATATTACGATCATAGCTCTGATTGGTGAACGGGGGCGCGAAGTCCGTCATTTCGTTGACGAAACTTTGGGTCAAGAAGGCATGTCGAAATCTATCGTCTTTGCCGCCACCTCCGACATGTCGTCGGCCATAAAATTGCGAACAGCCCAGCTCGCTATGGCGACCGCTGAATATTTCAGAGATGAAGGCAAACAGGTTTTATGCCTATTTGACTCTGTTACCCGCTACGCGGAATCCCACCGAGATATTGCTTTAAGCGCAGGCGAAGTCCCCGCTTTGAAAGCGTTTCCGCCCTCTACTTTCCGCTCTTTAGCTGCGCTATGCGAACGGTCCGGCCCGGGCATAGACGGCAGCGGCGACATCACCGCCGTTTTCTCAGTCCTTGTCGCGGGGTCAGATATGGAAGAACCCGTTGCAGATATGGTCAGAGGTATTTTGGATGGGCATATTATTTTAACGAGAGAAATTGCTGAACGTGGCCGATTCCCTGCCATTGATATAAGGCGCAGCGTCTCGCGGTCTCTGCCCGCCGCTGCTAATGTTGCAGAAAACCAAGCGCTGCAAAAAGGCCGCGAACATATAATGCGTTACGAAGAAGCTGAAGCAATCATTCAGGCCGGCCTCTATGTAGCGGGGAGTGATCCGCGTTTAGATGAGGCGATAGCCGTTTATCCTGGTTTGGACAATTTTATTGGCACTCAGGATGCGTTGTCCATTGAGGATAGTTTTAAACATCTCCAGACGATTTTAGGTCTTGAAGACACCGAGACGCATGAGGATGCCGATTCTGATGCTGTTACCGAAGAACCGGCGCCTGCCTAAGCGTTAGACCCGCTTAAGCATTAGATAAGAGGATATTAAAGAGCCCAGCGCTCCCAAGCCCGGAACTTCCGCCGCCAAGTATAGACAAGGCCGTCGAACTGGACGTCACAGCCGAGGTCCCGTTCTCTAATTCTTCCCTCAACAGATAGTTCGAAATTAGGTCATCAAGTATTTCAGGGTCGCCAAACGATTCTATAGACTTATCACCATATTTTGCGTTCATCTTATCAGAAAAAATTTCCTGTTGCTTGTCGATATCCAGAGAGGAAAAGGAAGACGGAAGATTAAAGGCCTTTTCAACGACCTCTCTCATCGGCAGAGACCCCATAATACCGAACCAGCCTCCTGCTTCACTTGACCCTTGTCCAACATAATCACCGATTTTGCGTTCAAAGTTGAGCGCCAAGCGCATAGAGTTATTGACTGTTCCGACCTCGACCTCAAAGCTTTGTCGTTCAAAACGATCTGCAATCTCATCAATACTTGTTTGAGAGAGTGAAAGATCCCCATTTGTAAAATTAAAATTTTCTGCCAAAGCAATATAATCAGAGTTTGCCAACCGCACAGCAAAATCGGACCGATCATCAACGCCATCTTCTAGCACTTTACGAACAAACGCGCCTTTATTGATTTCTTCCCCTAAGCCGAAAGCTTCGAGAGCCACTTTTAAAACGCGGCGGTCCCCCATGAAGTCATCAAGGGTCTTGATATCCCCTATCGTCTCTTTGAAATAGTCGATTTCTCTCGCTATTTCCGGAGATTTTCCGAAGACTTCTTCCTGTTGTGGTAAGGTCGCCTGCAGGAAATTCCATCCTGCCAACCCAGAGGTTGGTATGACCGGCGTGAAAGCCATGGCTTAGGCTGATCGCGCCATCTCCGGCGCAAAAGATGAA
>CAZMEN010000002.1:0-47712 GCA_964565335.1 uncultured Algimonas sp.
ACACTTGCTGTAACAAATTAGACGCAGTGGCTAATTACAAAAGCGTCAGGAGTCTTCCTTTTGCCCCCAACCGAAACGGCGCATTGTTTTCGGGCTCGGAACGGGTTGAAGCTGATAAGGCCCTCCCTTAATGATTAACGCTGTCGCGTTCATATCTTCCAAATCTTCGCAGGAGAGAACGTCAAAGTCTTTGTGGCGTACGGAGGACAAAGCGACTTCTTCACCGTTCACAAAGGCAAAAGCCTGCAACACTGTTTTCGGGTCATCATATTTTACAGCCAAATAATCCGTATCAGGCATTAAAAACGCGAAAACGTCCGGTATCATTTTCTTATAGAACTTCTTCCCGTCCTTCGTCCCTTTTTCCAGCTCCTTCATAGAATGCTGCCCGGTTGTGTTATGGAAAAAGGGAGACAAGCCCATTTCGAAATACAGACCCTCATCGTCAAAAGGACGATCAGCTCGTGTCGGGTCTTCAACGCAAATATCCGAATCTGGCGCCGCTCGGACAGAACTCATAAAGTTAGGCACTCGACCATCCTCCTTGGAAAATGGTAATTCGGTAACGACTTCGCTGCCCTTGGCCAGATAAAACCTGTCAGGCCAAACGCCTCCGTCTTTAATCAGGAATTTCGGGTCAATCGTCACATCAACAACGTCCCGATACTTTTCCTTCACTTGAGCAATTTCATCAACGATTTTTGGAACTGACTTCGCGGGAAAACAAAATATCTCTCCTCGTTTTTTCGTTTTATCCGCTGCCGCAGAAGTAGCATTAAAAACAGAGCTCAGGACTATAAGCGCAATCACCGCGCTTTTCTTACATGAAGAAAAATGGGAGACCTGCGGTAAAATTGAACTCATTTATTTGTGATGCTTTCTATCGATTAATATGCGGTTTGGGACTCGACCTAGTAAACACAACGCATTATCCAAGATGTGTCAATGATAGGAAACATGTCGATGTCTTACGGCTTTATACAACGCATCAGAATAGAAAAAGTTTCACGTCCCATAGGCTTCACTTTCATTGGGGTAGCCATTCTGACATTGTCCGCTTGCGGAATTAAAGGAAGTTTAGAGACCCCTCCACCACTTTGGGGCGATGAGACTACGTCGAAAGACGAAACCAAAAAGGACGATTCTGTTTTGGACGAAAGTCCGATCAGCAAGACTAATGACGAAGACAATATTTTCAGTGATGATTATCTTGAGAATGACGAACCATTCTAAACCTTTTTCGAGATTACATTCCCAAACCCTATATTTCGGGCCGAACATTCTAAGATAAAGACTGATTCATGCGTCATTTCGATTATAAAAACGGCGAAATTTATGCTGAAGATGTGCCCTTACGGGATATCGAAAAGGCAGTCGGAACGCCAGTTTATGTCTATTCGACTGCAACTTTTGAAAGGCATTACTCTGTTTTTGCCGAAAGCTTCCGGGGCATTGACGCACTTGTCGCTTATTCCGTTAAAGCCAATTCTAATATTGCAGTTCTGGCGACACTAGCGAAAATGGGCGCGGGCGCGGATGTTGTCAGTGGCGGCGAAATGGCACGCGCCCTCCTGGCAGGGATTCCTGCCAATAAAATTGTCTTTTCCGGTGTCGGCAAAACACGTCAAGAGATGCATGCAGGATTAGAAGCGGGCATTCGCATTTTCAATGTTGAAAGCATAGCAGAGCTTGAAGTCCTGAATAAAGTAGCATTGGAACTTGGTAAAAAGGCGCCTATTGCGTTTCGCGTTAATCCCGATGTTACAGCAGGCGGCCATGATAAAATTTCAACGGGGAAAAAGGAAAACAAATTCGGTATAGCTTGGTCATCTGCCGAAGCGGCTTATGCACATGCGGGCAGCTTACCGGGCATTAAAATCGTTGGTGTGGATGTCCATATCGGCAGCCAAATCGATGACCTCGCCCCTTTCGAGGCGGCTATCGCAAAGGTTGGTGGATTGATCACTCGCCTCCGCGAAGCCGGACATAAAATCCGTAGCTTCGACATTGGCGGTGGATTAGGAATTCCTTATGGTGACAATAGTAAAACACCCCCTCCTCCCGCAGAATATGGCGCCATGGTAAAACGCCTCACGGCCGGTATGAATGTAGAAATGATTTTTGAACCTGGCCGCATGATTGCCGGAAATGCGGGTATTCTACTGTCAAAAGTTTTGTATGTTAAACACGGTGAGGATCGAGACTTCCTTATCCTTGACGCCGCCATGAATGATTTAATCCGCCCCGCTCTTTATGATGCCTTCCACGACATTGAACCCGTTTTGGCGCCCGGCCCAAATGTGAAAGAGACCACCTACGATGTCGTCGGCCCTATTTGTGAAAGCGGTGACACCTTCACCAAAGGCCGCGACATGCCATCCCTGCGAGCCGGTGAGTTAATTGTCATGCACTCCGCAGGCGCTTATGGTGCAGTTCAAAGCAGTCAATACAATACGCGCCCACTTATTCCCGAGGTTTTGGTTAAAGGGGACAAGTTTGAGATAATCAGAGAACGACCAGAGATAGCAGATATTTTAAAAACTGAACGATTGCCGGATTGGCTAGACTAATTGCCTGTCAAAAAAAAGCGGCAAACTGTAGCTTGCCCAAAATTTAACACGACACAGAGAATTGGCGCTTTATAGTCTTTGCGAATGACGGATTCACCCGAACATAACACAAACACACAAACGATAAGCCCCGCATTGAAAAAGCGGCTTAACCGCCATGTCAACTTAGCCCGGCTTTGGTTGTTTTGGGAGATCTACGTCCCCGTTTTCTTACTTGCGGTCTTATCACTCTGCGTCTTTCTTATTGGAGTTTTTGCAGGAATTTGGGAACGTATTGGCGATCCTTGGCGCGGCCTCGGGCTTCTAGCAACACTCTACATCCTGATTGTGGCCACCTATCGCGCTCAGAAACGCCCTATTCCCTCACGCTCAGACGCTAAAAGACGCGTGGAAACTGACTCACGTCAAAGTCATCGACCGCTTGATGTATTGGAAGACAAACCTGCCATTGGTAAAGACAGTTGGAATCCGCATTACGAAAATGCGCTAGGTAAAGCTCGAAGGCTAAAACGCCCGACATTGGTTCCTTCCATTAAACCCCATGATCGATATTATCTGCGCTTTATTGTGCCTTTGTTATTGGCCGGTGCCATGGTTTTGGGTTCCGGCAGTAATATGGAGCGTTTGCGGCGGTCTGTGTTACCCATATGGCAATCCGGCATTAATCCGAATGACGTGACTTTCGAGGCATGGATTGACCCGCCCGAATATACAGGACGCCCCCCGATTTACTTCAAAGGACAGGACGTCAAAGCTATTCCAGCCGGAAGTGAATGGGTGGCACGACTAAAAGGCGCAAAAAACGCCCCGCGTCCGAAATTGCTTCTCAGCGGTAAAACTCGTTATTTGCGCATAACCCAATTAGGCCCTGAGAGTTTTGAGGCACGGTCCGTTATCAATCAATCTGGTAAAGGCGTTTGGAGGATAGGCCCGACACGCAAAGTATGGGACTTAAATGTTGTACCGGATCAAGCCCCCACCGTCTCTTTCAACGAAACACCCGACGCTGACAAACAAGATCGCCTTGTCATTCCGTATTCATTTGAGGATGATTACGGCGTCACAGAACTACATTTGGAAATGGCGGAAATTTTGTCTGGCGATAGTGCGCCTTTTTCCAATTCGAAAAGTGTTTCGATACCGCTTTCTGGTGGCTCCCTACCAAAGGCAGAGGGAGTCGAAGCGAGATTAGACTTAACACGTCATGTATTGGCAGGGAAAAAAATTGTTGCCCGCCTTGTCGCATCTGATGGCGCTGGACAATTTGGCTATTCTGAAAATCAATATTTTACGGTGCCTGACAAAATATTCGTTGAACCTCTTGCCAAAGCGATTGTTGAGCAGCGCAATTTAATTCTATCGGCTTTGGATGAAGGTTACGCCCCCGAACCTACGGCACGATATAAACCTGGTGTTGTATATGATACTTTTGAGCCCGAGCTGCGCCTAAATCGAGCACCCAAAAATATTCAGAGAGCCGCTTTGTTAATTGAAGCAGTTACTGATAGACCAGATGGTGTTTTCCAAGATCCGACCGTTTACTTGACTTTACGGAATGTTCGGTCTCGCCTGCGATATACGCGTGAGGCGCACACTCTCAAACCCATACCGGATGAAATGTGGTCGATCGCATTGCGGGCTGAGTTTGGTGTTTTAGGGACAGCATTGCAGGAAATGCGCGAAGCCGAACAAGCTTTGCGCGAAGGTATGGCACGCCGTTCGCCACAGCGCGAAATCGATACTCTGTTTGAGCGCTACAATAATGCTGTAGATGCTTACACCGAGGAGCTCCGGCGCAAGGCCATGGAAGAAGGTAATTTCGCGGATGAAGAAGGCGGCGGCGGGAGCGGATTGCAATCCACAAATGAGATCGAAGAACTGCTGAAAGCCATCGAAGAAGCCAATAAGGCAGGGGATGTTGAAGGTGCTCGTCTTGCCTTGGCACGCTTGGCGGAAGTTTTAGAGAATATGGAAGTACAACTCTCCCGTTCGCAAGGCAGCGGCGGCGGCGATGGGCTACAAGGCGAAATGAGCGAGGAAATGAAAGAAAACCTCGAAGAACTCGCTGATCTTTTGGGTGAGCAACGCGAATTGCAAGACGAAACGGAAGAAGCTCAAAGAGAGGCCGATAGAGAGTCAGGGAATAATGGCGCAGGCGAAGCTGAACAGGGTAATGCACTAACTCCGGGTGAATTGGCCCAAAGACAGGAAAACCTCGAAAGCCTTCTAAGCGAACTGGGTGAAAACGCAGCTAACCTTGCACAACCAGGTGCGGATACTGGCGAAAGCCCAAGCGATGAACCGTCGGGAAATGAAGGACAAAGCGGTGGCTCAAATTCTGACAATGATGGCGAAGATCCTACATCGGGTCAAAGCGGAACAGAAGACGGAGGCGGTGCAAGCGGTGAGTCAGAATCGGCACAACAAGCCCTATCCCGTGCGCAAGGCGCTATGTCTGATGCCGCACGTGCCTTGAATGAAGGCAATTTCGGAGGAGCCAGCGAAGCGCAGGAAGACGCCATTAAAGCCTTGCGGCAGGCCGGACAATCATTAGCAGAAGCGGCTATGGCGCAATCTGGAGAACCTACTGAAGGGAGCGATGAACAAGACCCCCTAGGCCGCGATAATAGCGGACTGGCAACAGATGACTCCGATGTCGATATTGATAATCGCGACAATGCCACACGTTCACGCGAGTTATTAGAAGAGCTGCGCCGTAGAGCGGCCGAACAAGAACGCAGTCAAGAAGAGAGGGACTACCTGGAGCGTTTATTAAAGCGGTTCTAATATAAATAGTTCCTTCACGGGCCATTTCGTCTGGAACACTCTATATTTTATTGATTGCGCATCCGAAATTTCACTTCGACAGCATCAGGCGGTGGATTTGGAAATTCGGTTTGATAACTTAATTGCGCATTTCCAGCGACAATCGTTTCTTCAAAAATATACTCCCATCGGGCAATTTCTTCATCGGCTGGATTATGAAGTGTGAAGATAATAGGTCTCAAAGGTTTCGACTCTCCTGTTAAATTTGTGACCTTTCCTGTAATTTCTATGACTGGGCCATTATTTCGCTCAGATATTTTTATCAAAGGCTTCTCAACCCGTAAGCCACTCTGACTAACATCAATATTGAGCGCATTATAAAACGGGACACTCGCAGGATAACGCGAGGCAATCGCCTCTTTGGCCGCATAAAGAATAATGCAAAAACCTAAAATTATAGCGAGCGGAATAAGCCAGATGAGCAGGATTATACGCCGACGGGCCTTTCTCTTATTTGCCTCAACCTTATCCCGCATAACCGCATCAGCAGTTTTGAACGCTAAACTGTGAGGGTCTTCAACTCTCTCATCCGCAAAATCGCTGCCACCAAAATTTGCATCGGCTGAACCGAGGCGGGAGGAGAAAGCCTGTTTCCCGAATTCAGAAACCGTCTCATTTCCTAAACTATCAGACTCTATATCTGCCAAATGTAAATCATCTGGTGTTTCTGTTACGGGCTGCTTTTTTTCAACAAACCAAGCCGTTTTGCATTTGGCACAACGCACTGTACGCCCATTCGGCCCGATGGCTGCTTCTTTTGCTACATAACGGGTGGAACATTCGGGACAGGTGAGTATCATAAGATTCGTTTCATGGATTGAACTACGTTTTGACACGGACTGCCATAAACGCCAAGACGTCTGATAAAGAATGCGGGGTTACCGGAGAAAAAATGCACTCTGACATTATCAGCTTTCGTGATGTCGGCTTGCGTTATGGACGTGGTCCGGAAATCCTATCGGATGTGAGCCTATCTCTACCCAAAGGCAGCTTCACCTTTCTGACGGGACCCTCAGGTGCAGGAAAATCCAGCTTATTGAAACTATGCTATTTAGCACTAACGCCTTCACGCGGACAAATCACAACCTTTGGCACCGACTCTGCCCTTCTCAATAGTAAAGAAGTTCAGGCTATTCGGCGTAAAATCGGTGTTGTGTTGCAGGACTTTACTCTGATTGACCATTTGAGTGTGTTTGAGAATGTGGCACTCCCCTTGCGGGTCACAGGACAGCCGCGCACTCAATATTCTCGAGATGTTATCGAGTTATTACAATGGGTCGGCTTGGGCCATCGACTGCAGGCTTATCCGCCGACATTATCCGGTGGAGAGAAGCAGCGTGCCGCCATTGCGAGGGCCGTAATCGCAAAACCCAAATTGCTGATTGCTGACGAACCTACAGGTAATGTCGACCCGGAAATCGGCCGTCGCTTGCTTCGATTATTCGCGGAAATGAACCGCGTCGGAACAACCATCATGATTGCCACTCATGACATCGATTTGATCCAAGAGCTAGACGCGCGAGTTTTACGCATCGAAGAGGGCCGCGTTTATAAAGGCCTTAACAGAACAGGCGCTAACAGAGGCGCAAGTTTGGGAGACGTATTATGAGCCGCTCTCCTACCCCCATTCCGCCTCAACAAGCTATATTATTTCGCCGTGGGCATAATATACGAGCCCTAATAATTGTTCTAGCCATCATGGCTTTCATGGCCG
Organism: uncultured Algimonas sp.; assembly: GCA_964565335.1. Lineage (GTDB taxonomy): Bacteria > Pseudomonadota > Alphaproteobacteria > Caulobacterales > Maricaulaceae > Litorimonas. Next base: position 7,111 of record CAZMEN010000002.1, read on the forward strand.
GTTTGGCCCTATTATTTTCACGCGCAACGCTCCGTTTGTCGGGAGATTGGCAGTCTCAATTATCACGCTCCTTGACGGTTCAAGTTACATTAGCGCCTCTATCAGAGGAAAACGGTTTTGATAATCAAATGAATTTTGCCGAACAGACGATACGTTCTGTTCTTGACTCTAACATATCCGTGTCCGTTATGAAAAAACGCGAGTCTGAGGCCTTGATAAAACCATGGATTGGGAATTTAGACCTACCAGACAGCCTGACACTCCCCGGCCTTGTGTCAGTTGAAACGCGTGATGGCACGACACTCCCTTCTGCCTCAACATTGGAACGACAACTTCAAGATTTAGGCATTGTCGCATCTGTTGATGATCACTCGCGCTGGGAAAACCAAATTCAGGAAACGGCGCGAAATCTTGTCCTTAGCGGAGGCGGGTTGTTGGCTCTGCTGCTTTTTGCCGCTATTTGTGTGAGCCTATTTGCTACGCAAGCCTCGATGGCAGCTCAACGGTCTATCATCACAGTTCTGGCACAGGTAGGCGCCACAGACGGTTACATTGCGGGATTATTCATTCGCCAAGCCGCCCAGAGAAGCGCTATCGGTGCAGGTATCGGCTTGCTGGGACTCGTATTTATATGGACGCTCTTATCGTTCTCCCTCATCAGTGAAGACATTTTTTGGTCGGGTCTAATAGATAGTTTAGCAGATTTATTTTGGCTCGGGGGACTGTGGTTTTTATATGTTTTGTTTTTTGCGCTAGCAGCTGGTTTCGCCACCAAGCGCGCCCTGATTGATGATAGGCGGCGGGCCTAATATGGTCAGACGAGATAAAGAAACAAAACAGGCTAAGAAAAAAGCCATGCGTCGGGGGTGGCTAAAATTCTTCGGTCTGCTTTTCATGGTTGCCTGTGGTATTTTAATTAGTGGCTTCGTTATTTTTGCTGAAAAGGTCGATGGGTCAATCACGCCTAAAACTGTGCCCAAAGCCGATGGAATTGTTGTCTGGACAGGCCCAGGAGGCGGACGTTTGGAAGCGGCTGCTAAACTTTTGAAACAAGGTAAAGGAGAACGTCTACTCATTTCGGGCGTCAACGTCGATTTAAAATCGGAAACCGTGCTCAATTTATTGGATTTAGACGCCGCTATGAGGGATTGTTGTGTCGATCTGGACTACGCTGCCGAAGACACGATTGGAAATGCCCGCGAAACGGCTATTTGGGCAGAAGCACTTGGTTATGACCACATACTCTTAGTTACCTCTTCTTATCATATGCCGCGGGCAGAAATCGAAATAGCTGTGGCTTCGGGCCGAATGCGGATTACACCCTACCCTGTTCCCCGCAGCCATGATGAGACATGGTATTCAGATGGTGCACGCTTCAAAAGACTGTGTAATGAATACGCCAAACTTATCCTAGCCATGCTGCGGGGAACTGAAACGAGAAACAGGAATAGTGTCCCGGACGTACCTCTGCCTAAACCTGAAGAGTAAATAAACTCGGGGGGTTTTTAGGTTTCAATCATCTCGCCCAAAATTAGGTGTCGCACTATCTTGGCCCGCATCCACGATACGACGACGAATATCCCGCGTTTTGGCAAAATGCTCTAATAGCGTCTCGCCGTCCTCCCAACGAATAGCTCGCTTCAAAGCTGTCAGATCTTCAATAAAACGGTCGACCACTTCTAATGTTGCCTCACGATTGGAGAGAAATACATCTCGCCACATGACAGGGTCAGAGGCCGCAATCCGCGTGAAATCACGGAAACCGCCAGCAGAAAATTTTACAACTTCATTACGGGTGACGGTTTCCATATCTACGGCCGTTCCAACTAATGTATAAGCTATCAAATGCGGAACATGAGATGTCGTTGCCAAAACAATATCATGACGTTCAGGCGTCATGATCGCGACTTCACTTCCCAAACCTTGCCAAAAAGATTTGAGAATTTCAGTCTCTTTCAAACCCTCTTTCGTGGGCGTCAAAACGCACCAACGTTCTTTGAACATTTCAGAAAATCCAGCCTCAGGGCCGCTATATTCAGTTCCTGCAATCGGATGGCCGGCCACGAAAGTAATATCGGGCCGCATAAACGGCTCAACGTCTTTAATCACAGCGCCTTTAATCGAGCCAACATCGGACAATATCGCGTCCGCTTTCATGCTCGGAATAATCTTCTCCGCCACATCACCCATACGCCCAGGAGGAACACATAATATGACGAGGTCAGCTTGCGACGCATAATATTCCGCCTGCCCTTCACTCACGCCATCGGCAAACCCCAAACGTTCAATTGCCGCGCAGACAGACGGCGAATTATCCATCATGTAAACTGTTTTAGCCTGATCATAAGCCTTCGCAGCCCGCGCAATCGAACTGCCGATTAAGCCGCCGCCGACAATCAAGAGTGTGTCCAAGGTCATAAGAATTGTTTTCCAGGAAATTTCTTAGTCGTTTCAAATGTAAAGCCGAGTTAACCAATAGGGCGCGGTAAGGCGCCGATTATTTTCGCTTTGGGGTCTAGATTAGAAACATCCCTCGGCACGGAGTCGAAAAACCCCGGGAGCGTGAATAGATAAAACTCACCTGCTTCGGCGCGTTTTTCTGCTTCGGAATTAATAGCCCGCAAATCAGCCCTACAAATAATCAATGTATCATCATTGCCAGAAGGTTGAATATCCGCAGTCGCAACAGCTACTGCCATAGGCCAACCCAATACGCCTGTACGGGGCAATCCCGCCAAAATATGCATATCCGACATCGCTCCACCCGGCCCCAAAGCCGTCCACCAAGTCTGCATGCCGCCCGGTGACGGCAGAACCGCGACACCTTCAGGATCAGCGTAAGTTGCTGCCAAAGCGCTACTGGCCGTAGGATAGGTATAAGTCGGTATAGACGCCCCAAATCGGTCCCTTACCAAAGTCAGAGACGCCATCGAATCGCTTTCTAAAGCCACATGCAGACCCATCGGCCCTTGCATGGCCAGGCTCGCACTCATGAGCTCCGCCCAGATACGACTGACCAAAGGCCGCGGTGTATCAGATGTCGCTGCCGCCAATTCCCTGACATGGCTGTCTTCGCGGGAGGGTCTCCAAACTCGCACACCGGATTTCGCCTGCCTGACAGCATTGGATAATTCAAGTCGTTCTGCGATCAACTTTAAGAGCGCTTTATCCACGCGGTCAATTTCGGCCCGAACCTGATTAATATCTAAGACATCATTCATGGCTTTTCCCATCCTTAGCGCTCTCTATGCGGGGATGATGTTCGATTGGCAATGGGGGACGTTCCAAATCGCGGTACGGCGACGAGAGATTTTACCTTTTCCCCGCGCTTAGGCTCAACATAGAGGCGCTTAATACCTTCCACTAAAATTAATCCCGAAAAACCGGGCCAAACTGTTTCACCAAAACGTTCCGCTCCCTTTAACAGACCGCTCTTCGCAAAAACCTTCAGAGGCGGCGCGTAGAGTGCGCCGGACCAGATCGTAGGGTGAAAGCCAACATCGCTCATGGCCCCTCTGATCTGTGTACGAGAAAAGGGACGCCCTGCACCAAACGGGCTTTTATCCGAACGGGCCCATAATCCGGCGCGGTTGGAGGCGATAATAACAATATGCCCTTCCGGTCGACAAATACGCCACAGCTCACTCATCAGGGACTTTAAGCTCGGGGTTTCTTCAACGCCGTGAACGCATAAAATCGTATCAAATGTCGAATCAGAAAAAGGCAGACAGTCCTCTTCGATTAGGCAGGACATAACCCCGCGTTTACCTTTATGCGCCAATGCACCCTGCCCGCCCGGCATGGCCAAGACAATCCGATTAGCACTTGCTTGGTAAGGGGCCAAATATGGTCCACAAAAGCCAAACCCTAAGACATTTCGGCCAGATAAGTCCGGCCACAGACTCTTCAGTCTTCGGCTCGCCATATCCCGCGCTGCTTCGCCCAGAGGACTGGCGTAAAACTTCTCAAGCCTGAGGACACTTTCTCGCACGCATTTATTCTAGCGTGAAACGGCGAGTCTCACAAAGCCTATTTAGGGCTGGAATATGAAGGCTCACTCATCGGCATACCGAAGAGGTATCCTTGGAAGTGATCGACACCAAGACGCCTTAATAGCGCAGCATCGGCAGGATCTTCGACCATTTCCGCCACCGTTTTCACCGAGAAAGTTTGCGCCAAATCCACCATCATACGAACAAAGGTTTGCATATGAGATTGAGTAGAAATGCCTTTAATGTGGCTCCCATCAATTTTAATTGTTTCGGCTTCGATGGCCATTAAATTTCTAAAGCTCGTATGTCCCGATCCAAAGTCATCAATCGCAAAATCACAGCCTAAACTCCGCGCCTCATTGGCAAATTGTGCGGCCAATGACGGGTCATTCAAAGCCGCCGTTTCAGTAAGTTCTAAGGTGATGCGTTTTGTCGGTTTGCCTAAGGCTTTTAAGGCTTCTAGATACGAAGTCGCCGCTTTCTTATCTTTCACTGTTTCTGCTGAAACATTTAAAGATACACGTAAAGTTGGATCAGCGATTAACCGAGTTTTTGCAATATCAAAAGCGCGCCGGTCCAGCAAATGAACCAACCTTAGCTTTTCAGCCGCCATGATAAAACGACCGGCGCTTTCCACTTCGCCTGTGCTCCGCTTCAATCGTAGTAAACATTCATAGTGAGACAGTGTCCCGTCTTGGGCTGACACAATGGGCTGATAGGCCAGCACAATTCTATCGTTATCCAACGCAGCGGTAATATCAACGGCGCGCAGGCCCTGCGGTTCAATATTTTTCTGCAGTCCCATTATAGGTTTATAGGCCGCGACAGGCGCGTCATCAGAGACCTGTAAAGCCCGCGAGGTTTGCGCTAATAATGTATCAAGACTCCGCTTGGCTTGTGGAAAGGATGTATAGGACACCTCTAAATGTAGTTTAATTTTACCCTGCGGCGTCACAAAAGCACGTTCGGACAGAGCGAGTTTAAGGCGTTTGCCGAGAACCGCAGGGTCGCCATCGACACCGCCAATACCGAGCACGCCTATTAAGAAATCGCCTTCGCTTGCCCGTCCTGCGCAATCAGGCGTATCTATAATAATCTTCAAGCGGTCTGCAAAAGCGCAAAGAACACGGTCGCAGGTTTCGTAACCATAAACTGTTTGAATTGTTTCGAGATTTTTTAGGTGCAGGCGAAATAGATACCCTTGGGTTTTCAAACGATGCGCAATCATAGACAGATGATTGACGGATTCGAGGAAAGCTTTTTTGTTTGGCAATCCCGTTACAGGATCAGAGTCGGAAAACTTTACGGCCTTTTCTAAATGCTCTCTATCTTTTGTCACATCTCTTAAGACCCCAAAAATATGATTGTCTCCTACTGCGTCAGCGCTTTGACACAACAAGGTCATTTCTAAATTTCTGCGGCTCTCATCTGACCTGTGGGAGGAAAAACTCAGAGTGGACTTAGCACCCTCCCAAGTAAGCGCTGTGCGCGCACATTTCAAAGAGGCTTTATCTTCATCCTCACAATAACTCTGCCAATCAGTCCAATCTTGCGGTAGTTTATGAGGCGGCAATCGCAGAAGGGTTGCCGCTTGCTCGGGCGAGACCCACTTTACCTTATCTCCATAAATACGGAACGCGCAGGCTCGAAGAAGGTCAAAACCTAAATCCCTGTCGTCTCTGTGGCCCGATTGAGCCTCTGCCCCTTGCATGCCATTATGCGTCAAGGAGGTGATATCTACTAGGGTATCAACCACGTTTAGGCCGCCCCGAAAAAAGAAAGTGGCGAAAGAGAGAATGAGTGAGTCAAAACGCGGGTTACCCCCCATCCGTCACAGCAAAATCACGGCGAGCACTAGCAATGGTAACCATAAAGCCGGCCATTACATCCAATAATGCCATTAAACCAATGAGGAAGAATACAGATGTCCCGAAAGCAGGGAACATTAAGAATTCAACCAAACAAATAATAAATAGGAGCATAGAAAAAGCGTGGTTCATTACGGCAGAATGATCGGTGCCCGTGGATTTAATTAATTCAAAAAATAACATCAAAAGAGACAAGGCAATCAACATATGCCCGGGTGTGATAAGCCATAGCGAGCCAGATATCATATCAACGGCCAGAAAGTCCTGATCCAAACGCGCCCGCACTTGTTCAGCTGATGCAAAAGTAGACCCGCTAATTGCGACCACGTTATAAAGCGCTACAGGAATAATCATGAGGGGAAAAACGAGAAAGAACCGCATCTCTTATCACTCCTCGCAAATATCAGGCGACAAAATCGCTCTAGGTTAAAACTTAAGACTTTCTAAAGGATAATGGCTTGCAAAAGGTTAACACAGGAGCATTTTCTCGCAAAGTTCTGAAGCATTTTCTTGGATTATAACTCATCCCAACCTTGCGGATTTTTTGCCCGCTTATTGAGCCACATCACACCCCGTAAATCGGAAAAAGACACCATTAATCGCCCGAAATTTGTATATTTTGACTCGCCTGCTATTCGCGCCCTGTGGCTCACGTCGGCAAATTCAATGTCGTATCCCTCCCGCAACATCAATGCAGGAATATAGCGATGGATGTGATCAAAATAAGGAAGCCGCAAAAAAGCTTCACGGTTAAAAACTTTAATGCCGCATCCTGTATCATCCGCCTCATCTTTCAAGAGCTTTTTACGAATGCCATTGGCCCATTTCGACGCCCATAATTTTGCTTTGCTATCTTGGCGTTTCATCCGACGGCCACCCACCAACATAAGGGTCTCAGGTCTGTTTTCACGTAAAAATTGATTGCGCAATTTCGGTAAATCGGCAGGGTTGTTTTGCCCATCACCATCCAATGTGGCGATTAGCTCCGACTTCGCCGCCAGAATACCCGAGCGTAAAGCCCGTGATTGTCCGGCATTGGCGCGGTGACTTAACACGCGTAATTCTGGATATGCCTTTTTCAGCTCTGACAGTTCAGCCGCTGTTTCATCTGTACTCGCGTCGTTTACGAAAATCATCTCATAGGGTGTCGCGAATAAAGCCTGCGCGATTTCTCCGACGAGTTGGGTGACATTCTCGGCCTCATTGTAAACCGGAACGACGACAGAGATTTGCAAAGCTTCACCAGCCCCAAGATTTTTTTGCGCAATTGACATGACCTCTCTTTCGCATGACAGGTGAGCGCTTTCAATTCACATAAGCGGTGTGACGCATCACAGAGCGTAGCGAATTGTAACGCCCCTTCCATAAACGCGGATGTAACTTTGTCATAATAATTTACGCGACATCTCTGCCCACTCTGCGCTAATACCCCTCTATGCGAGCTGGGGCGTCACCACTATTTTCATTCAGGCAGAAAGGGCATGTCCTATGTCTGCTTCTGTTGATTCTGTCTGTCGCCCTACCGGGTCTGGCGACCTTGTCTGTTATTGATCGCGATGAAGCCCGATTCGCTCAAGCCAGTGTGCAAATGGCGGAAAGCGGAGATCTTCTAAATATCCGTTTCCAAGACGAGGCGCGAAACAAGAAACCTGCCGGAATTTATTGGCTTCAAACTACCGCAATTAAGGCTCTGTCAAAAGATGGTGAGCGTGAAATTTGGGTACAGCGCCTGCCTTCCGTTTTGGGCGCCTTAATCGCCGTACTTGCAACATATTGGGGAGGCGCCAAACTCATCGGAAGAGAGCCTGCTTTCATCGGTGCGGCTGCCCTTGCCCTCTCTATGATGATGGTATTCGAAGCCCATATCGCCAAGACCGATGCCATGCTCTGCGGGCTTGCTGCTCTGTGTTTTGCCTCCCTCGCTCATATTCGGCACACACCCTCAGGGTTATCACTTTGGAGACCGCGGCCCACCGTCTGGCTTTTCTGGTTCGCTTTCAGCGGCTCGATTCTAATTAAAGGCCCTGTTGTCCCCACACTCGTTGCACTCTCTTGCACTACACTTTTAATTTGGGAGCGACGAGGTTACGGAATTCGGCAACTCATTAATATTCCGGCAATAACACTATCCCTGCTTTTATTTGTGCCTTGGGCCATTGCCATCGGTGTTGAGACAAATGGAGCCTTCTTCAGCGAAAGCCTTGGGGATGATCTGGGCGGCAAGATTGTTAGCACCCAGGAAAGCCATGCCGGCCCGCCTGGCTATTACCTTGCCTTTATCAATCTTATACTCTGGCCTGCAACGCTTCTCCTCTTGCCTGCTTTTACTTTTGTCCTCCACACTCTGAAAACCAATATAAACCCTAAGGCTTCAATTACGAAGTTAACCCGGCTTTGTGTAGCGTGGATTATTCCCTTTTGGATTTTGATCGAATTGATGCCAACGAAACTGCCGCATTATGTTCTCCCCCTCTTTCCGGCGCTTTGCTTGCTGATTGGGTTGACGGCAAGCGCTCTCTTTCGGGAGAATGAATTTGGCAGATCGCGCCGTATCAGTGCGGTTCTTTTTCTTATCGTTAATTTCGCTTTCATTGTCGCTTTGGCAACAGGTTTGACACTTTATGCAGATTTTGCACCTAAGGCTTTAATTTTTGCAGGACTGGGATTGGGAGGCATAACGGCTGTCATTTCTGCGGCGTCTTTATGGAGACGGAAGATTGAGACGTCCCTTCTCGCTGCGGCTTTGTCTGCGATTGTCATGAATGGAACCGCCTATAGTCTGATATTGCCTAATTTGACCGATTTACGTTTGGCAAACCAATTAGTTGATGCATTTGACGCCAATGATGTAGCTTTACCTAGAGAGGGCGGGCCTGTTGTGCAGGCCTTGAATTTTACAGAACCAAGCCTTGTTTACAATTTCGGCAAAGACATTAGGCTCGGAGATCAAACGCGGTTGGAGGTTTCCGAAACATGGGAAACGGGACGTATTTTCATCGTCGATACGCTCCATAAAAAAGGGGATGTTTGGGCTCAATTTCAAGCGGCGCAAACACAACAAAAGGCCTGCACCGCTGAATTATCGCGCATCGAAGGAATGAATTATTCCCGCGGCGACACTGTCGATTTACGCGTCATAAAAGTCATCCAATGCACAAATTAAGGCGATGAATTCAACGCTTCAAATCTGGGGCTAAGGCCTCATGCGATAAGGTTTCAATCGCTTTGTCCAGATCTAAAATTGTCTGGTCGCGACTACCCAAGCGGCGCAAAGCCACTTTGCCTTCTTCAGCCTCTTTCATACCGACAACGGCAATGACGGGGATTTTACGGTCCGCAGACAGTTCTCTAATTTTGTAGTTAATCTTCTCATTGCGCAAATCCGTTTCCACACGCAGACCCGCCGACCGCATTTTCTCGGCAACCTCTTCTGCGTACCCATCGGCACTGCCTGTAATTGTTGCAATCACGACTTGAGTAGGCGCAAGCCAGAGCGGGAAACGGCCTGCATAATTCTCAATCAAAATTCCGATAAAACGTTCCATTGAACCCAAAATCGCGCGGTGGAGCATAACGGGTACATGGCGCTGATCATCTTCGCCGATAAAACTCGCGCTTAACCGATCTGGTACGACAAAGTCGACTTGTAATGTCCCGCATTGCCAATCACGCCCGATCGCGTCCCGCAGAACAAATTCGAGCTTCGGGCCATAAAAAGCGCCCTCGCCAGGATTAAGCTCAACTTCAAGTCCTGCAGCTTTGACGGCGTCCATCAGCGCGGTCTCAGATTTATCCCATGTGGCATCTGTCCCTGCGCGGGTCTCGGGACGATCAGAGAACTTCACTTTCAATCCCTCAAAACCAAAATCATCATAAACAGATTTCAAAAGCGTGATGAAATGCTCTGTCTCTTCCGTAATCTGATCTTCGGAACAGAAAATATGACCATCATCTTGGGTAAAGCCGCGCACGCGCATAATACCATGCAAAGCGCCCGTTGGTTCATTCCGGTGACAACAGCCAAATTCTGCCATACGCAAAGGTAAATCGCGATAAGACTTCATACCCTGATTGAAAATTTGCACATGGGCTGGACAGTTCATCGGCTTAAGCGCATGGACTTCTTCGTGGCTGCCATGTTTAACTTTAGAGACAAACATATTCTCACGAAATTTGTCCCAATGCCCGCTTTCTTGCCAAAGCTTATTATTTATCAAGAGCGGTGTTTTAACTTCTTGATAGCCCGCGCCCTGCGTACGCCGGCGAATATAATCTTCGACCTGTCGCCAAAGCGTCGCCCCATTATCATGCCAAAACACCATGCCTTGGGCCTCTGGCTGCATATGAAATAATTCCAATTGCCTTCCAAGGCGGCGATGATCGCGGCGTTCTGCTTCCTCTAAACGGTTTAGATGCGCGTCCAGCTCTTCCTGACTGCGCCACGCTGTGCCGTAAATCCGTTGAAGCTGAGTCTTGGTCGAATCTCCGCGCCAATATGCGCCCGCGACTTTCATTAATTTAAACGCTTTTCCGATTTTACCTGTACTTGGCAAATGCGGCCCGAGGCACAGATCAAACCATTTACCTTGGCGATAAATTGTAATGGTCTCGTCTTCGGGTAAATCCTCGATGAGCTCGGCTTTGAATTCTTCGCCCATATCCCGGAACAGCTTTATCGCGTCATTACGGCCCCAAACTTCGCGCTCAAATTTATTATTCTGATTGATGATAAAGGCCATTTTCTTTTCAATGGCGGCAAAATCCTCATTAGAGAAAGGCTCATCCCGATAAAAATCATAGTAGAAACCGTTCTCAATCACGGGGCCAATTGTGACTTGTGTGCCCGGGAAAAGTTCCTGCACGGCTTCGGCCAGAACATGCGCCGCATCATGACGGATTAATTCTAGGCCTTCGGCGTCCTCCGCTGTGACCAATTCAATATTCGCATCACTCTCAATCGGCAGGCTGGCATCAACCAATTTACCGTCCAATTTTGCGGCCAGAACTTTTTTTGCCAGACCCTTAGAGATACCTTTGGCGACTGCCATCGCCGTGGTGCCGCTATCATAGTTGCGTATTGCGCCATCAGGAAATGTCAAATTGACTGTCATGGTTTATCCGTATTTCTCGGGTCGTTATTCGTACCGCGCCAAAGACCATATCGCCACGGCGCCCATAAAGGCGCCTTCGTAATATGTTCGGGCACATTATCAACCCCGCTTGTGCTCCCAAACCAGCGAATTGGGTGACATCGTAATAATCGCGCAAGCGTCATCCACCCTCCAGGCCAAGGGCCATGCCGCTGAATCGCTTCCATCGAATAGGCTGAGCAAGACGGATAATGCCGACACTTTACGCCAAATAATGATAAAAACGGCGAGATATAGCGCCGATACACCCAGAGCAAGCCAAGCATGGGATATGAAAACAGTTTTCGCACAAGGTAAGGACTAAACCCTTTTTAACGCCTTGGGTAGCGCCCAGAATTCTTTGGTCAAATCCAACCATCCGCGTAACCCACCAACCGAACATCGCTCTGCGAAACAGAGGTAACAAAGATGCCTCTATCCGAGTAACCATTTGCGGTCTGCCCCGAAAGGGAACGTATGGACGCTACCGTCGAATTGTGGCCCGCCCGATTCTTCAGTTCAACTCGAAATCCAGTACCAAGCCAATTTACCGTTTATTTCGGGTCCATCGGATCAATCTCTCGTATCTTTCCACCCTGCTCTAAAGTCAGTGACAGCAGCGTATATTCCCATGGCAAGTGCCCTTCACCCTCGGGGATTATCGGTGTCTCGCGTAGAGCCGTAAGGATGATATCTCCTCCCGCTTTATCTTTGCCGCGCATGATAATGTTATCACCCAAACGTTTCGCCGAGAGAGAGGTAAGGTCAAAGTTATCTTTGAAAAACCGTCTGACTTTGGCGGAAGCAACCCAGAGGTCATGACGGGAACGTTGGTCTTCATTAGACAAATCGGACGTTGGCGCATTATTCTGCCACCCAAAATACCAATCGACGCCGCCGGCCCCCGCCATCAGGCTCGGCCATAGCACGCCTTCTATCGCGCGTTCATGATTGTCTACTTCTGTATCGGGCTGCGCCCCATATGCCCATCCCTGCGGTTCATCAACCATAACCATCCAAGGCCGTCCTGCCGCCTTCGAACGTGCTGTCCATTCAGCGACTTTGTCGAAATAATTATGATGAGCTTGCAAGGATATGCCGGAAAAATATTCTTCGCCAAGTAAGGCTGCGTAAGTCTCTTCTTCATTGTCGGGCCAGTTGTGGCTGACAATTGCATGAGCATAAGGGTCTAAATTACGGATATATTGCGCAAATTCTCGCCGTTGTGCAGTGGTTGTGGGTTGGCGATAAGGATCATTTCCGCCAACGCCCATCACACCGTTTTCTTCACCCAGATTCCAAACGAGGCCGAGATTATGGCCAAAGCGCGCAACCATTTCCCGGTAATAGAGCTTGCGGCTATCGGCGAAGTCCTTGCCGACTTCGACGCCGTCCATAACTTCGAAATAACTTTCATTTTCCGTCTCGGTCAGCAGGATGTTTTTGGCGACACCTTTATCGTCCATATAATCAAAAACGATTTGCCATTGCGCAAGTTTTGACACGTCAAATACATAGGGGTCTTTCGGGTCAACATAAGGGAAGACATCCCATCCATCGCCTTCGTAATTCATCGTCACCATATATTGGTTGTTTACGCCGACTTCAGCGTAGTAATTCACCAAACCGATAAGCGCCTTGCCTTTGTCGTCTCCCCATGTCGGGTCACCTTTGTTCCAATCTTTTAAATGCGGCTCAAAATCATGGAGTTGGTTCTTGCCGAGGGCCGGATAATTAGGTCCACCCACATCATAAGTCCCATCAAAATCAGAATAGGCGAGAATGTTTTCAGGTGATCCCGCGCCTGTTTTTATCCAAGGTTCTTTTGTACCTGCGAATTGGAGGTAGCGACTTTTATTGTCTTGAAGCCTGCCTTTGTTTTTAAAATCTAATGCAGAAGGGTCTAAATCTGCAGGATCAATATTTATTATTTTCTTCGACCGGATTATAATCTGATGGTCTTCAAAACCATGATACGGATAATTCCTGACATTGGCGTCTTTATCAAAATAGAAATATGTGGTTACTTCCCACTTTCCTGGTCTGGGGAATACTAGTTTTGCTTCCCAGATATTTCCTTCGTAAGCATTTGTATTTGCCGCATTACCATCACCGGCGAAATATCCTGGGACCACAAAAAAATCGTTGTAACCGTCTTTGTTAGCTACGCTATGACCATTTTCATCAGCTAGATATGTTATGTCCACATCAAGACGGTAATCCGTAAAGGTAGATCTCTCCTCCTTCACCATCGGCCCTTCAAGAGAGAGCGTTTGCACATGCCAAACTTTAGGCTCACCCTCGATTTTCACGAAGGAAGCTTCATCGGAACAAGCAGCCATCACAATTGCAAAAATTAAAGCCGCCAATATTCGCATGGTTTCCCCTATAACGCCTTCGCAACCCCTACCGCCTCCACCGCCGCTTCGAAAGCTAAAAGCGTGGAGGTGTGGCGGGCGGGGTAGGCTTTGACGCCTTTGAGCAGTTGCAGTTTTTCAAACCGTCCTGCAGGCGCTTCCCCCTCTTCCTTGAGCATGGCTTTTAGAGCGTCTCTGGCGCCCAACAGTTCAAGCCACGTTGCGCCGATAATAGCCTCTTTTAAGATGGCGGCGCTGGCTTGGCCTAAGGCGCAGGCCTGCACGCGCAAGGCGGCATCCGATACATGGCCGCTCTCCATTTTCACATCCAACTCTACCCATGAGCCGCAGAGTTTAGAGACTTTCCGAGATGTGCCGTGCGGTACCTCCAGATGCTCATTTCGCAAACTGGCTGAGAGGCTCAGGATGTCGGTATTATAAAGATCGTCGATCATGGTATTTATATAAGCAGAGATTGCAATTTATCCATAAGGCTTTCACGTTCCAATCCCTTTCACTTTAAGTGTGCCTCCCCATATAGTGACAAAGATATTATAGGAGAGTTTAATGCCATCATCACCTCGTGGAAAAATTTACGACTCAATCATGGACACGATGGGCGGAACGCCGCTTGTGCGCTTCCCGCGCATTACCGAGGGCCTGCCTGCTGATCTGGTCTATAAGTTGGAGTTTTTCAATCCGATTGCATCGGTCAAAGACCGTATCGGTATTGCCTTGATTGAGGATTTAGAAAAATCCGGCAAGTTGAAACCCGGCGGAACGATTGTTGAGCCGACCTCTGGCAATACGGGTATCGGTGTGGCGTTTGCGGCGGCGGCCAAAGGCTATAAAGCCATTTTGGTTATGCCAGAACAAATGTCAATCGAGCGCCGCAAGATGATGAAGCTCTTAGGCGCAGAATTAGTCTTGACCGAAGCGGCAGGCGGCATTCCCGGCGCTATGGCCAAAGCCGATGAAATCTGCGCGGCCACACCCGGCGCTGTACAGGCAGGGCAATTCGTCAACCCCGCCAACCCCACCATTCACTACGCCACAACGGGGCCGGAGATTTGGGCCGATACCGACGGGCAAGTCGACGCCTTTATCTCGGGTGTCGGCACGGGTGGAACTTTGTCAGGAACAGGGAAGTTTTTGAAAGAGAAAAACCCGGACTGCCAGATTATCGCTGTTGAACCCGTTGGCTCTCCCATGATTTCCAAGGGCGAAAAAGGCCCGCATAAAATCCAAGGTATCGGCGCGGGTTTCCTTCCTGATGTGCTCAATACCGACCTTATTGATGATGTTGTGACGATCGATAATGATGCGGCCTTCGGCACCGCCAAACATGTGGCGGCTATTGACGGCGTGCCCGTTGGGATATCTTCAGGCGCGGCGATTGCGGCAAGCCTTATTGTCGGGGCACGCCCCGAAATGAAAGGCAAACGCATTGTAACAATTATCCCAAGCTTCGCCGAGCGTTATCTTTCTACGCCATTATTTGACTAACTCCAAAACGCCATGCGCCACGAACAAATAGAACGCTATGCTCGGCATTTGGTCTTGAAAGAGATTGGCGGGCCGGGGCAGGCAGCCTTATTGGACGCCAAAGTCGCCATTGTCGGTGCAGGCGGATTGGGCGGACCTGCGGGGCTATACCTCGCGGCAGCAGGTGTCGGGCATATTACGATTATTGATGATGATGTCGTCGAAGCGTCCAACCTTCAGCGGCAAGTTCAATTTGTGAATATAGACCGCGGTATGCCTAAAGCCGCCGTCATGGCGGATACATTGGTTGAGTTAAATCCTGATGTGAAACCCGTTCCGAAACAAGCTCGGCTGACATCTGAGAATGCGGAGTCTCTCTTGATAGGGCATGATATTGTTCTGGATGGTGTTGATGAATTTGCCACGCGATACGCTATTAATGACGCTTGTCTCGCCTTAGGCATACCCTTGGTATCAGGGGCTTTGGGACGTTTTATCGGACAAGTCAGCCTATTTGACAGCCAAAAGACGGGGCCCTGTTATCGCTGCCTCGTCCCCGATATTCCGCCAGACGCAGAGTCTTGCGCTCAAGTCGGCGTTATGGGCGCGCTGGCCGGTGTCGTCGGCAGCCTCATGGCGATGGAAACGGTTAAACATATTACGGGTGCGGGCGAGACCTTGGCCGGGCGGCTCTGGATTTATGACGGACTGAAAGCCGAAAGCCGCACCTTGAAACTCAGCCGTGACCCTAATTGCCCCGCTTGCTCACGTGGGCCCCGAAAATAAACCCGCCTGAGAGAACTCAAGCGGGTTGAAAAGTCAAAACTTGCCGCATGTTCTAACGGTAGCGAACCTTAACGTGATTGCGGGTGTTCAAGCGCGCCCGCGCTGTATTAAATCGATTTCGGGAATATCCCTGCCCGCTTGTTGTAACGAAGCGGCGAGATTGCAAGCGTCCGCGATTATAGCCAATACGAGTACGGATAAGGTCGCTTTGCTCAGCGGCCTGACGGCGTTCCTCAATTTTGATGCGGCGCGCTTCTAATTGCAGAGCTGTTGCATTGTAGCCCCGCGCGCTCGATGAGGCGGCACTATTATTAGTTTGCATCAATTGCGGCGTGGCGGATTTCGCCTGATGGCGATAGACCTGAACCCCTTTTTCGCACGTCACAACATAAGACCCGCTTGTCTGCCCACAGGCGGCTAGCGCCTGGGCCGGTAAGACGAAAGCCAAAGCGGCCACGGTTACAGCGGCATATTTAAAAGTCAGGTTTTTCATCTCAAAACTCCTCTTCAGAGCTTTGATGACAGGGAGATAAACGTGTCTCCAGCGCTTGCACCCAAGAGGCGAAGGCATGAAAAATTTACGTGCAGTGGTTAATTTATAGTTAATGCATGAGAGGCCAAAGCCTCATAATCAGTTTCGCACACCCGCAAAATTTCCGCGAGTTCCGTAGGTAAATCAGGGGCTTTAGAAGGCGGTGGACCGAAGCCTGTTGAGCGCTCCACGGAGGCATACCAATAAGGCGCCCATGCGCCGTCTTCTGCGCGCGGTCCTGCGGGCCAAGACAGCATGGCCTCATCAAAAGGGATGGCTATCGCTTTACATAAAACACGAAGAGCCTTTTCAGGCGCCCGTAATATATCGCTGCTATGAATCACGGGCGGCCTTTTTCCTGTCTGTAACTCAAGCTGATCGAATAAACGCCTCTGGGGCGCAAAACCCAAATCTTCTCTTTCAAAATCCGCGCGCCCTTTGACATAGGATGCAATGACCCGCGCAGGTTCTCGCAGGAGGAAAAAATGAGTCGCCGCATTTGCCCAATCCATAGGGAAGCTATCCAGCATGTGATGCGGCATATGTTTTTGAAAAGAATAGGTTGCCTCGGTCACAGGATGCGCACATTTATCTGCCACGAGATTAGGGTCAGTCTCATGCCGCACCAACGTCTCTTCCCGCCCCGGATGCTCTTTGCCCGACGCCGCCAGAAAAGGCGCAAAGAAGGGCTCATCCATCACAGAACAATCCGCCCTCGCGCCAAAGCTCCGCATCATCGCAGTCGAGAGATTCCGCGGGCCTGACCACATGGCGATAATCTTTGCCACGCCCACCCTCTATGCAGCGGTGTCTTTGTGAATAAGCTCGAGATAAAGCGCTTGCAGCCGCTCTACCATTGCCCCCCTTTTGCCGTCGCCAATTTGGCGTCCGTCAATCGCCCCCACGGGCGCGAGCCCTGCAAATGTGCCCGTGGTAAAGGCTTCGTCGGCGCTATAACATTTCATCAGTGAGAAGTTCTTTTCGAAAACTGGAATATCGTTAGCACGACAGAGATCAACGATTTTCCCGCGCGTAATCCCGCCCAAACAGTAATCCCCTGTCGAGGTCCAAACCTCGCCCTTTCGAACGACAAAGAAATGGGTCGAGTTACAGGTGGCGACAAAACCTTGCGGGTCGAGCATAAGACCTTCATCGGCGCCGGCTTTAATCGCTTGAATACAAGCCGTGATACAATTGATTTTGGAATGGGAATTTAACCCTGGATCTTGAACATCGGAGCGCCCTCGCCTTACCGCCACAGTATAAAGAGATAGCGGCTTTTCAGCTGTTGCTGGATCTGCCTTTTTAAACTCCGGCGCGATAACAATTGTTGTCTCGCTGACAATAACCCGTGGGTCCTGATAAGGTGTGGAGCGTAAACCACGCGTTAGCATAAGGCGAATATGGACATCTTCCACCATCTCGTTTTTAGCAAGCGTGGCATAGATGCGCTCGCTCATTTCGGTTTGACTGACGCCAATATCAATATCCAGCGCCGCAGCCCCTTCCCAGAGACGGTCGAGATGGTCTTGCAGAAATGCGACTCGTCCTTGATGAACGCGCAAACCTTCCCAGACTCCGTCGCCGAGCATAAACCCTGAGTCAAAGACATTGACGACAGCATCCTTCCGCCGCTTCATCTCTCCATTTATATTAAAATAAACCGTCTCATTGCGAGCGTCAGCAACATAAGCATGAGAACCGTAAGACATAGAACCCCATTATTTTTCTTTTATTATTAATCGATTGTACGATAGGCAGTTCGTACCATCTTGTCTTGGTCGATAAAAGACGCCAAATCTTTGTAATCATTGAGAGGTACAGCTTTAACGGCGGCATCCATGGAAAGACCTTTGGCTTTGGCCGTGCTCACACGGGCTAAAATATCAACGAGCGTATCGCGGCTTTTTGTAAGGTCAGCCTTCGTCGCCATGGGGCCGTGTCCTGGGATGATTTGAGTCTCTTTATCGGACAGCTCAATCGCTTTGGTCTGCGCCGCAATCATTCCTTGCAAACTGCCGCCTCCGTCGACATCGACATACGGGAACATGCCATTGAAATAATTATCGCCCATGTGAATAATATTAGCTGGCGCGAAATGCACGATCGTGTCGCCATCAGTATGAGCTTTCGGAACATGAATAGCTTTGACGGTTTGACCATTAAAGTGAAGTGTTGCCGTGTCAGAAAAGGTCAAAGTCGGCCAAAGGGAGGCATCAACCGCCTTTACCGTTCGGCCAAATGTTTTATTTTCAAAGGTCATGCCCATACGCTTACGCACGTTGTCATGCGCCATAATGGTCGCACCCGTCTCTTTCATTTCCGCATTCGCGCCTGTGTGGTCACCGTGATAATGCGTATTCAGCACGTAACGAATAGGCTCATTAGAAATCTCGCCAATGCGGTAGATAATTTGGTCTGCAAAGCGAGAAAACTTATCGTCGATAACATAGACACCGTCTTCGCCTACACTCACGCCGATATTGCCACCGGGCCCAACCAGCATGTAAAAATTATCTGCCAGTTTCTTCGCCGAAATATCAGGCGCTTTATCTTTTATGGCCTTGGCTTGATGGGTTTCAGTATGATTATCATGGCGTGCTTTAGCGGGAAGACTAAGGCTTGCCGAGACACAGAGCGCCAATGAGAGCGTAATAAACCTAGATTTGAGGGATTTGGACATTTTGGCGCCTCCTATAGCGTGCCGCTCTGCGGGATATATGGTTTTAATACGTAACGCAGTCATGGGCAGACCTATGCCCGCTCACCCGCCCGGGTCCAAATCACGATGATGTGTAAGCTTTAAGACGCCAGACTAATCCGCGCACCAGGCGGCAAAACCCGGTCCGGACACGCATGATGATCCATTTTCGCCTGAATATTAATGAGAACCCTCTCGCCCATTTCTCGGCGGCTTTCATGCGTGGCAGAGCCAATATGCGGGGCCAAAATGACATTAGGCAGGCCCATCAAATCAGGATGCGCTTTAGGCTCGTTCTCATAAACGTCAAGCCCCGCCCCTGCGATGGTTCCGTCAGATAAAGCTTTTGCCAAAGCTTTTTCATCAATCACTTCGCCGCGGGATGTGTTCACAATATAACTATCCCGTCCCAATAATTTTAAGCGTCTTTCATCAATGAGGTGGTGGGTATCAGGGGTTAGCGGGCAGTTAACGGAGACAATATTCACCGCCTGTAACATGACATCTAAACCCTCCCAATATTGCGCCCCTAAATCGGCTTCGATCCCTTTAGGTATGCGATGGCGATTATGGTAGTGGACGGACAGACCAAAGGCATTGGCACGGCGAGCAACGGCCTGACCAATGCGGCCCATTCCAACAATACCCAAAGCTTTTCCCTTTACCCGATGACCCAACATATGGGTTGGGGCCCAGCCTTTAAAATCACCTGCCCGCATATGTCTATCGCCCTCCACCAAACGACGGGGCACAGCCAGAATGAGTGCTAGCGTTAAATCCGCTGTGTCTTCAGTGAGGACATCCGGTGTATTTGAGACGGTGATGCCTCTACCGTAAGCCGCCGCCACATCAATATGGTTGGTGCCAGCGCCGAAATTCGCGATCAAACGCAAGCGGTCAGAGGCGGCTTCAATCACATCTTTGGTGATTGCGTCGGTAACGGTCGGCACAAAGACATCACAGTTCGCAATCGCGTCTTTTAACGCCTGCTCACTCAGGGGCGTGTCTTCTGTGCGTAGGCGGGCATCAAATAAATCCCGCATCCGGGCCTCAATAACCTCGGGCAATTTGCGAGTGACGAAAACGGTTGGCTTTTGTTTCATAGGGCTCTCTCTGATGCACAATAAGCGCCTTCAAAGGCGAAAACTCAAGTGAAATACAGCGAAAATAGCGCGAATTTTCACCCCTTTAACGGAAGATTAACGCGAATCGCGGCACTCACTGCTTCATGTCTAAAATTGGCTCTCACATGACCGCCTCGTATAGATGCCGCGAGCCCCGCGTAAAACATGTATCCCGTTGGGCTGTTTTCGCGGTTATAATCGCTGCGTCCGTCGGTATAGCTTCTGCGCAGCTGCAGTCTGTGGACGAAGAGGTGCAAGCCGAGGCAACAGCCGATACAAAAAAATCAACGCGTATCATTCGGGAGGATATCCCGAAGGCGCAGAACGAAAACTATTTTCGGAAAGCGGCCAGTGAAACACCTTCGGGTTTTCCCGTGCCGCGTTATGTGAGTTTGAAATTTGGTAAGGTCAACGGACGGACAGGCCCTAGCCGCGATCATTCGATTGCGTGGCAATATCGCCGCAGGGGTTTACCATTGGTCATTGTGGCCGAAACCGAAATGTGGCGCAAAGTTAGGGATGTTAACGGCGACGAAGCTTGGGTCAGACGCCCAGCTCTCTCCGGAGAACGCTTTGTGATGACCACATCGGAAACGATTTTGCGGTCGAAACCAAAGACCAATGCAAAAATTATCGCGGCAACGGATGCTGGAGCTTTGTTAAAGCTCGAAGAATGCAACCAAAATGGATGGTGCCGCGTTAAATCAGGGAATGGAATAAGGGGTTGGGCAACAAACCGCCATCTTTGGGGCGCAAAAGACTTGTAATGGTATCTTGCACTCGAAGGGCTTATTTAAGGAGAAATGACATGCTGAGTCTTGCATTTCTAACCGCTGTTTTAACCGTTATTGCTTCCATCGTTTATGGGGCAATGGCATTATAATTTAGCCTTTTATACTGTTTTGAGAGTCACCGTTTTATGGCTTTCGGAATACATCTATTTCAAAACGCGGCCTGCGACAGCATCCAGCATGGCTAAACGCTTAGAATCTCTGGCTTCTGGCGGCGTAATTATGGCCACGTCCAAATTGGTTTCGATCCCCTGCGGGGACGGCGTGCGTTCTTGAACAGCTAATGTCTTAATGAGAGCCTTCACAGTGTCTCGCGCCCTATCGGCATTTTGGCGTAAAACTGCGATGACAGCGGCGACATCAACATTGCCGTGATCTTCGTGCCAACAATCATAATCCGTTACCATGCCGATTGTCGCGTAAGGCAGTTCCGCCTCGCGCGCGAGCTTAGCTTCAGGCATATTCGTCATACCGATAACATCGCACCCCCATTGGCGATAGAGATGGCTTTCAGCCTTTGTTGAGAATTGCGGACCTTCCATGACGAGATAGGTGCCGCCTTTGTGGATTTTAGCCCCCGTACTAGTGGCCGCTTCGGTGGCTAATCCGGCCAAACGTTCGCAGACAGGGCCGGCCACACTCACATGGGCCACACAGCCTTCTCCAAAAAAGCTCTTTTCGCGCTTGAAGCTACGATCAATAAATTGATCGACCACGACGAAATCACCCGGAGCATAAGCTTCCTGCAAAGACCCCACAGCAGAAAGAGATAAGATATCGGTACAACCTGCGCGCTTCATCGCATCAATATTTGCGCGATAGTTCAAATCCGACGGAGACAAAGCATGGGCGCGGCCATGACGCGGGAGAAAACGAAGTTTTACCCCTTCATATTCTGCAAATAAAATCGCATCAGACGGCGCGCCCCAAGGGGTATCTATCTCTATCCATTGTGGATTAGTCAGCCCATCAATATCGTAAAGGCCTGACCCGCCTATTATGCCCAAAACCCATTCCGTACTCATATGTGTCTTCCCATCAATATAACTTAACTCGCCTCTGGCAGAGCGAAGGCTTTGTCTCAAGTCACAACTTTGTTGCCCCGTCATGCTCTCATTAAAAAAGCCCGCGCAAGGCGGGCTCTTCCGTATTTTAAAATCGCTTACCAGATTTTGACGCGCTTCTCAGGCGGCAGATACATGGCATCTTCGGGCGAGACGTCAAAGGCATCATACCACGGACCGAAGTTACGCACGATACCGTTTGCACGGAACTCGCCCGGGCTATGCGGGCCGTTTTTAATTTGAGCAGACAAAGCAGCGTCTTTCCATTTAATCGCCCAGACCTGCGCCCAAGCCATGAAGAAACGCTGGTCTCCTGTAAAGCCGCCAATGACCGGCGCCTCTTTACCGCCAAGCGAACGCTTATATGCATCGTAGGCCATGGTCACACCGGTCAAATCACCGATATTTTCGCCCAATCCCAGACGGCCATTAAGGAACTCCCCCGGAAGCGGTTCAAATTCACTATACTGTGTGGCTAAATCAGCCGCGCGAGCTTCAAATCCCTTGGCGTCTTCTTCAGTCCACCAATCACGCTGAATACCATTACCGTCTGATTTACGGCCTTGGTCATCAAAACCATGACCCATTTCGTGACCGATTACGGCACCGATACCGCCATAGTTTACGGCTGGATCAGCATTCGGGTCAAAGAAAGGCGCGTCCAAAATAGCGGCGGGGAAGACAATTTCATTCAAAACAGTGTTATAATACGCATTGACGGTTTGCGGCGTCATGCCCCATTCGTCCCGGTCAATTGGGCCGCCGAGTTGGCTTAACTCATCATTCCAAGACCACTCACGCGCACTTTTGACGGTGCCTAGCAAATCGCTCTTATCAACATTCAGACCATCATAAGTCTCCCACCGATCTGGATAGCCAATTTTCGGATTGAATTTCTTGAGTTTATACTGTGCTTCTTTCTTGGTCTCTTCACCCATCCATTCGAGATTATCGATACCGTCTTTGAAAGACGCGCGTAGGTTTTCAACCAGTTCTTGCATTTGAGCTTTTGAGTTCGGCGGGAAATGCTCTTTGACATAAACCTTGCCGACAACCTCACCCAACGTGCCGTTGACCTGCGAGACGCCGCGCTTCCAACGCGGGCGCTGCTCTTCCTGACCGCGAAGCGTGCGGCTGTAGAAATCAAAGCTCGCATCACGAATAGACTTTGGCAAATAAGAAGAATGGTTAGACAGCAAATTCGCCGTCAGGTAATCTTTTAATACATCGACATCGGTATTTGCGAATACCTTTGCAGCATTTTCTACCGCTGATTTTTCGCGCACGACCACATCTTTTTGACCACTCAATCCGATATTGGAGAAGGCTTTGTCGAACATCATGCCGGGAGCGAGTGTATTTAACTCAGCACGGGTCATTTTATTGTATGTCAAATCGCGGTTACGTTGCTTCACACGTTCCCAATGACCCTCTGCAAGAGCGGTTTCAAATCCCATCACGGCTTTAGCACGATCAGCCGCATTATCTACACCGGCTTCAGTCAACATCTTCGCCACGAAATCCACATATGCCGCGCGAATGGTATCGGACTTTTCGCCCTCATCGAAATAATAATTTCTATTTGGCAAACCCAGACCGGATTGCGTTAGATAGACTGTGTATTCATCATTCTTCTTGGCATCAATATAGATGTAAGGCGCAACAGGCGCGTCCAGACCGAGGCGAATATCTGTCATTAAATCCACAATATCTTCATGCGACTTGGCCGAGCGAATAATATCTAAATCAGCCTTCAATGGGCTGAGGCCCTTAGCTTCAATCGTGTCAGTGTCGAGATAGGCATTATAAAAATCGCCAATGCGTTTCTCATCTGCACTTGGATTTTCTTTGGAGGCTGCCTCTTCGATGATTGTACGAACGCGGGCTTCGGCTTGATCTCTGAGGATAGAGAAGCTGCCATAACGGGATCGATCAGACGGAATCTCTGTTTCTTTCAACCAAGTGCCGTTTACATACTCAAAAAAGTTATCACCAGGATCGACAGACACATCCATATGGTCGGTAGCGATACCGAAATCGCCCAATTTAGCACTCGCCATTTCAGTGACAACCGCTGTTTCAGCTTTGTCTTTCGCGGCGTCTCCGCCAGAATTACATGCCACCAAACCGATGACCATCAAGCTCGGCAATATATGTTTCATTGTTTTCATTTTAAAACCCCAATTTAGTTTCCGTTTTTCTCTAGTCTTTTTGCCCGACAAAGCCGGGCAAATCTCTCTTTTATAACCAATCCATGGAAAGGTCGCAGGTATATTATTCCGCAGGCAGTGGCACAGGGCCGCCTGTTCCGCCGGGCTTACCTACTACAATATCGCCTTCCAATTCCATACCCTCAAGCGCCAGAACCATATCCGGGTCATAACTGGAGCCAAAACCGGGCTGTCTCTCTCCGCGCCACAAACCACGGAAGAAACGCGTGATATCCACACCGATACCATACATAGCCGGCACCAGCATCAAGGTTAGGAAGAAATCAAATAGGACACCAAAGGCCAAGGCCACGACCATAGGCTTAAGGAATTCCGCTTGGCTGGATGTCTCAAACAAGATGGGCGTGATACCGATAAAGGTGGTGACAGACGTCAACAAAATGGGACGGAAACGCGCGACACACGCATCTAGCATGGCTTGGTAAGCCCCGACACCTTTGGCCCGCAATCGATTGACATAATCGATAAGCACCAAGTTATCGTTCACGGCTACCCCGCCGGCGGCGACCAATCCAAAGATTGAGAACATGCCAAACGGTACTCCGGTGACAATATTGCCAAATATCATTCCGACTAGGGCAAATGGTAGAGCCACCATGATGAGGAAGGGTTGAGCGTAAGACTTAAAAGCGATGGCGAGAAGCACATACATCAATCCAAGAATGACCAAGATAGACACGGAAAGCTCCCGTTTCATCGTGACCTCAACCTGATCATCACCCACTTCAATGCGGCTGACTTTGGAGTTACGCAGCTCCCATTGCGGGAAGAAATTCTCCTCCATATCCTTTTTTATTTCTGCCACGCGGGATTGCTCACCACGCACACGCCCGCCTGTATAATTGACCTGTTTACGGTCACGGCGGTTAATGCGGCCAACCCCTTCGGTAAAGGAGACTTCGGCGACAGAAAAGAGCGGAACTTCTACGCCGTTAGCGGCCCGAATACGCAAGGTTTCCAAACTATCAATGCTCTCGCGCGCCGCTTCTGGGTAACGCACCAAAACTCGAACGTCTTCACCATTTCGGGGAAGTCGCTGAATTTCACGACCATAAAAAGCTTCTCTGACCTGACGTGTAACATCGGCTAAAGTTATGCCTAATGTTTCTGCGCCGGGCTTCAAATTAAAACGAATTTCGCTGGCGGAGCTTTCCATATTATCCCAAGCGCGCGGGACATCTGGATAAGTTTCCATCTGATCTTTGATTTCCAATAAGGCGACACGCAAAGCATCAGCATCTGATGAAGCGACGCCGTATCGCATACCTCCGCCATTACCTGAGCCGCCTTCTGTGGTTCCGTAATTAACGCGGTAAGCATCAGGAATGGGCCCAACATATTCTTCAAGTTTATCCGCAATCATTTTTGTCGAAATATCCGGACGATCGCTGGTAATACCCAGATAGCCTTCCACACCACGGCGATCCACAAATGTAGCTGGTCTTGTGATCAGCGGCCAATCAATACTGAAATCTTTTTGAACATTGGCATTTAACTCATCAATACCCGCATCCACTTGTTCACGCACTTGAAGCTTACGCTCAAACGTGGTGCCCTCAGGGAAACTGGAGTCAAAGACAATCATATCGGCTTCGACCTCGGGCAGGAAGGCGCTTGGCGCAATCCCTTGCGTCAAGAAAGTCATCGACATGATAAACAGGCCGACAAAGGCCGTCATTGTCACATACCGCCACTTCATCAAAAAGGCGACGAGAGGGCGGAAGTAGCGCTTAGCAAATGTCACAAGGCTTTCGGCCAAGCGGTTTTGAAAACGCAAAAGGAAGTTATTGCTTGGCTCGACATGTTTCAAATGCCGTAAATGCGCCGGCAAAATAAAGAAGGCCTCTATGAGCGAGAATATCAGAACGGCAATCACCACCAGACTGATCTGAGCCGTAATCGCCCGAACAGGCCCCGTCAAAAGCATGAACGGAACAAACATCAAAATAGTCGTAATCACGGCGAAGAAGACTGGTTTTGCCACCATGTAGGCACCGGCAACCGCACCGCGCTCGCCGGAAATTCCGTTCTCAACATGGAAATGAATGCTCTCGCCCACGACAATGGCATCATCAACAACGATACCAATCACCAAAAGGAATGCAAAAAGGCTGATCATGTTCAGCGAAATGCCGATAGAGGGGGCAATCGCGAGGGCCCCTGCGAAAGCGGCGGCAATACCCACCGTGACCCAGACCGCGACAGCAGGGCGTAAGAACAGCATCAAGGTAATCAAGACCAATATCATACCGGACAGGGCATTACTGCCAATCAAACTCATCCGGCTATCAAACATTGTGGAGCCATCAAAATGAATGGCAAAATTCAAATTCGGCGGAAGACGGTCTTTAATATCTTTTTCGAATTGACGAATAGCTTTTCCGGATGCCGTAATGTCCTGCTCATCAGGAGAGACAATTTGGAATATAGCCGTTTCTTCACCGCGGAAACGCGAGCTGAAATCTTCGGTTTCAAAACCGTCAATTACTGAGGCTATATCTCGGACCCGTACCGTACCGCCATCCGCCGTCTGGCGAATAATAATTTTCTCAAACTCATCTTCACTGTTAGCAAGACTGCGGGCGCGCAGCTGTAGGTTACCGCCAGTTGTCTCCACCGTACCGGCAGACAAGTTGACAGATGACCCAGATATAGCTTGAGCCACTTGCGAAAATGTCAAATTATAACGACGAAGCGCCTCTTCAGAAATTTCAATTGTGACCTGCTCAGGTACTTTTGTAATTAGGTTTGTTAGCTGCAGTCCTGGAAGCTTGGTCAGTTCCTGCCGCAAGGCCACAGCTTCACGCTGCAGCGTCAGGCGATCTGTATCGCCGTAAAGCGCCAGATACATAATATCTGCGCGCGCGTCCCATCGTGTAATCTGCGGACGGAAAGCATCAGGAGGTAGGTTTTGAATAGAGTCGACTCGAGCCTTTACTTGATCGAGCATTTTTTCATAATCAACGGTCAATTTCGTTCGGACATTGACATTGCCGCCACCCTCTCGGGATGAACTTTCAATATAATCGATGCCGTCGAGACCGTCGATAGCTTCTTCGATACGCGTAATAAGTTGCTGCTCAACATCGCGCGGGCTGGCGCCGGGCCAAGACACAGAAACAGACATTCCGTTAATGGTCGTTTGCGGGATAAACTCCCGATCTAATGAAAAATAACCAAAAGCCCCAGCGGCGAACATGATTATCATCATCAAATTCGCGGCGACGGGGTTTCTAACAAACCAAGTTATAAGGCCCTTCATAACTACTCTCCCGATCCGTCAGCACTATTGGCAGAAGCCTCTTCTAATTTGCCATCAGACTCTTTCTTTTCGTCAGACTTTTTATCATCGTCCTTTTTCTTACGTCCGAAGAAACCTTTTTTCTTTTCCCCATCTGATTTTTTGGCGGCGGCCTTTTTAGCCTTTTCTTTTTTCATCCACTCTGGTTCAGGGGGGTCAACGATAATGGTTTTTGGATCATTGACGTCCAAAACTTTCAAAGGCATGGCGATTCGCGAACGTTCCATCGGTGATACAACAACAAGCTCGCCGCTTTCCACACCCGAAGCGAGGACAGCTCGGTTAGGGTTCGTGTCCAACACAGAAACTTTGCGAATTTCCGCCTGACCTTTATTATCGACAACATAAATTTCATCCTGTGGACGCAGACCGTCACGGGAGACAATCACAACATCTTCCATCTTACGGCCTTGAACTTGAGCGTTCACAAACAACCCAGGAGCCAGAGGCACACCCGATGCAGACGCACCCTTATCATAAGGGTCAAACACTTCGACGATTGCGAACAGGGCACGCGATTGCGTATCATAGGTCGAATCGGTTCTCATGATGTAGCCTGTCCATTCCTGATTTTTGCCAGCAATAGTCGAGTTCAATGTCACGACAGGGGCGTCTTTTCTGGATTTCGCATTGAAGGCGATTGGCAGGTTGACCTTAGACAAATCTGCATCTGTAAGAGGTAGGCGAACCTCTACGCTATCCGTTGAAAAGATGCGGCCTAGTCGCGCGCCAGGGCTTACAAATTGCCCTACATCAGAAGACTTCGAACGAACACGACCTGTAAACGGCGCCACAACACGTGTGCGGCTAAGCTGAAGGTCGGCATTTCGCAGGTCAGCTTGCGCGGCTTGCAAAGCAGCCTCCGCTTGTTGGCGTTGCGGAATACGTAGGGCCAAATTGCTTGGCTCACCACTTCCCAGCTCTTCAAAATCACGGCGAGCAATATCGCCTTCCGCGACTTCGCGCGCGACGGTTTGCTCTGCCTGCGCCACGGCGGCAAGCGCACGAATGCGGGCGACTTCGAAGTTTGAATCATCGATACGAACGAGTGTTTCACCCTTTCTGAAAAAACCGCCTTCGACAAAATTCGGCGACACATAAACGATTTTGCCCCCGACTTCGGGGACAAGGTCAATCTCTGTTCTGGGCCTAACTTCGCCTTGCGTCTCAACGGTGAGCTGTACATCTCCCGTATAGGCTCTCGCGCCCATAACGGCGAGCGTATTAAAGGTTCGCTCTTTCTCCTCAGGCTTTTGGTTCATTTTGACAACGATGTTCGTCAAGATAAGTAATCCAACGAGTACAAGCACAGAGAAGAAAATAGACCGAAAGATCGGGTATTTTTCTTTCGTGCCATCAACGGTAACGTCCAAAGAATTTTGATGTGCCATTCTTATTTCCTAGTATTTACCTCAAGGGAACCTGTCCGAAATATCGGAGGCCCTAATTCCCTGGTATAAGTCTTTCCAAAAAGCTTTCAGTCTCGGGCGGCTCAACCGGCTGGATTTCTGCGCCATATTGTCCGCCGCCAAAGGCAACTTGCATACGCACGCGATTGTTTAAACGTTCAGCCCGCGCTCCGATTAACTGTCCTTCAGCATTTAATCGACGGGTCTGCGCATCTAAAAGCTGCAAGATGGTTGCCAAACCTTCTACGTAGCGAGTTTCCAAACGGTCTTCCGCTTGCTGAGCTTCACTGAGCGATTCCCGCAACGCCGCTTCGCGCTCGGCCAGACGCCCCTCGGCATCCAAAGCATTTTCCACTTCCTGATAAGCCGTCAACACAGTGCTGACATAGCTTTCAATGCGTTGACGCAAAACGGCTTTTTGCGACTCAATTTGCGCGTCTAATCGGCCGCCCTGGAAAATTGGCGCTGTAAGCTGCGCTGTTAGGCGTTTCGCCATTTCCTGTAGATCAAATAAGTCCAACAAATCAAAATTTGGATTACCATCACTGGAGAGCTGCTGCTCAGAAACTGACCCGGTCAAGTTGAGTGAAGGGTAAAGCGCTTTTCGCGCAACATCAACATTCAATCCTGCCTGTGCAATACGGCGCTCCGCAGCCAACACATCGGGACGTTTCTGTAGCAGATAGGCCGGATTAGCTGCGCCTGTCAGTGTCGGTAAAAGCGGCAAGTCGCTTGGAATGTCCATCGCCGCATCAGGATACTCTCTCAAGAGCACTTTTAGGCTACGGATGAGCTGGTCTCGTGTTTGTAAACGCGTAGCCTGTAAGGCTTTGGCATTTGCGACTGAAGACCGCGCCAAACGTACATCTGACGACCCTGATAAGCCGTTATCAAAACGGCGCTGCGTCAGACGCAAAGCACGTTCTTGAGTTTTAATTTCACGGCGGGATAAATCCACCAAAAGGTCAGCCTCTATGATGTTGAACCATGTTTGTCCGACTTGTCCAGCAATTGACAGGCGCACCCCTGCTAAGTCGGCGGAGCTTGCTGCGGCCCCCATTTCGCTGGAATTGACCCGATCTCTGATACGGCCAAAGAGGTCCACTTCCCAACCGGAACTGAAACCCAATGAATAATTAGTACTATCTGTGTTAAAATCGTTTCCGCCGCGGCTTCGCGTGATGCTCGAACTGAAATTTAAGGTTGGCAAAAGATCCGCGCGGCTTGTGCGGATACTGGCCAGAGCCGCCTCCAACTGCGCAAGATTTTGCCCGATGGTCGGGTTCTTTTCCAAAGCCGTATCGACCAAAGAGGTTAGTGCCGGGCTTTGAAAATCCGCGACCCAATCCGTGCTGGGCAAATCATTCGGAGCCAATTCCACCCAATCAGGCTTAACGGGAACTTCTGCAGTTACATCGGTAACGGTTGGCTCGGGGCCGAAATCTCTTATTGTCTGGCACGCTGTCAATGACAAGACCGCCGCACCCAACAAAAGCGAACGTGACGCTGGCACACATCTCATAGCTTTTCCATAAATTGACATCTCTTACTCCTTAAGCCTTTCATAGGCCCTCAATATGTCGAAAGTCAACGAATGATTATCGAAAAACAATAATTTTAAGCGATTTTCTGCTTATATTAACAATAAAAGTGAATTCTAGGGCTGTAACCATGGGAGAGAAAGCTATTTCAAAGCTTTAGCTTGTGCTCTCTTACCGATATGGGCAGAAAAAAGATTGTTAATTCTTATTAAAATCCGTCAAGAAACTACGTAATGATATCTCGCCCCGAAATCGGTTTACTGACATTCCTCGCGATTATCGCGATTACCGCATTAGGCATCATTGTTCAGGCGCCTATTTTCATCACTCTGGCGATTACGGGTCTGTTTGCGATCACAGCGTATTTATTACACAAACTCTCTTCTTCTCGGGCTAGCAAAGCCGAAGCTAGGTTTGGCGGCAACCGCAAAGTCGTCCGCCAATTAGACAGCTGGATTAATGTCATCGACGCCCTGCCCGTGGCCTGCGCGTTGATTGATCGGGATACGCGAGTCATTCATGCCAATGAACGGGCACAGGATTTGGCCACGATTGATAAAATTGGTCTCCCCCTCTCAAGCTTCCTGCGGGGTTCTGATATTGTTAAAGCCTTGGAACGTGCCCAGGCCGGCTACTCGACCCAACCCGTCGAAATCCTAAAACTTATGCCGGAAGAACGTTATTTGCGGGTCACTCTCACGACAGCCAGCTTGGTCAGGCCCAGCAATGGTCAGGGTTACCTCTTGGCTGTTATAGAAAACATTACTGAAGACCGCGTCAGCCAAATGCAAAAAGCTGAATTTCTAGCGAACGCCTCTCATGAATTAAAAACGCCAATTGCCTCGCTTTTGGGCTATATTGAAACACTGAAACATCACGCCAAGGATGACCCAGATGCACGAGAACGCTTTCTCGGTATAATGCAAAATCAAGCCGAGCGCATGGTACGACTGATTGATGACCTGCTGTCCCTGCGGAAAATCGAGCAGATTGAACACATCGCGCCTGAGGACATGGTGAATCTGCATCAATCCGTGAAAGCCGCCATGGAAGCCGTCAAACCAATGGCCGACAAACGCGGTGTCACCCTCAGTTATAAAGGCCCAGAAACTGCCATGTCCCGCGCAGTAACAGATGAAACCGTTCAGCTTTTCCTAAACCTGATTGATAATGCCGTAAAATTTACGCCTCGGGGCGAGTCCGTGAAAATTAAACTGTCTTCAGTTCGGGACTGGTCACCTGCCGTTGCCTTTCGCGACAGCGGTTTGCCCGTGGATACCCCCAGCCGCCGTATTGCAGAACCCGCTAAATCGACGTTTGAGCGAAAAGTTTGGCAGATACAAATACGCGATAAAGGCCCTGGCTTCGCACGCGAACACCTGCCCCGGATTGGTGAGCGCTTCTACCGTATTGCTGGCGACTTATCTTCCAAGGAAAAAGGCACAGGTCTCGGCTTGGCTATTGTAAAACACATTATTATTCGTCATCGGGCGGGGCTTTATATTCGCAGCCAAAGAGAAACAGGCACGGAATTTACCGTGGTCTTGCCGCACCTCTCGAGCAAGACTAAAAACTAAGGCTCGGGTACTTCGAAGATTAGTTCTTTTGCGCTCCCCCCTGCGAATTGTCATAGAGCTGTGTTCCGAGCGTCATAAAACTGTTGCAAAAATGACATAGGGCGGCCCGAGATGAGGAGTATGACTATGTTAGCCAACCATATCGTCAGCGGTTATGACGCCGATTTAAACGCCCTGAATGCCAAATTGTCCGAAATGGGCAGCTTGACGGAAAGCATGTTGTCGGACGTTATCCGCTCCTTGAAAAAACGCGACAATGTCTTGGCTGATGCGGTCATCAAAACCGATGCACAGGTTAATCGTTTTCAAGAAGAAATTGATGAAGATGCTTTGCGGATTATGGCCTTGCGCCATCCTATGGCATCGGACCTACGCCGTGTTATGGGCGCCGTCCGTGTGGCCAATGATTTGGAACGTGTCGGTGACCTGGCCGAGGGCATTGCGTGGAGAACGTTATCTTTAAACGAAGTTGACCGATTAAGTTTGGCCAAAGGCGTCGCCCGCATGGGTAAATTGGTTAAAGCCCAATTATCACGCGCCTTGGATGCCCTTTTGCGCGAAGATACGGATTTGGCGGTTCAGGTCTGGCTCACGGATGAAGACGTTGACGAAATGTATAACTCTATCTTTCGTGAACTCCTGACTTATATGATGGCGGACCCCCGCACAATTACAGCCAGCGCTTCGCTCTTGTTCATTGCCAAGAATATGGAACGTGTGGGTGATTTGGCGACAAACATTTGCGAATCGATTTATTTTACGGTGAATGGGACACAGCTCATTCGCGATAAGCGTATCGAGAACGCCCGCACGGGCGGGAAATAAACCTCTTTTAGAGAGTAAGCACCCCTATGAAGCCTTATGTTTTAATCGTTGAAGACGAAGACGCGCTATCGACTCTACTCGAATATAATTTCTCCAAAGAAGGGTATGACACAGCGATTGCCGAAGATGGCGAAGAAGCGCTACTTATGGCCGATGAACGCACACCGGATTTGATTCTTCTCGATTGGATGCTGCCTAAGCTCTCCGGCGTCGAAGTTTGCCGCCGCCTACGCCGCAAAAAGAAAACAGCCCGGACACCTGTAATTATGTTAACCGCGCGCGGTGATGAAACGGATAAAATTACTGGGCTGGATTACGGCGCAGATGATTATTTAGTGAAGCCTTTCTCCATGCCCGAGCTTTTTGCTCGGACGCGCTCTCTACTTCGGCGAGCCAAGCCAGCACTTCTGCAAGACGTGATTATTCAGGGCGATATCGAAGTTGATATGCAGGCCTTCCGCGTCAAACGCGGTGATAAAATCATTCACCTTGGCCCGACGGAATTTCGTTTGTTAGAGCATTTCATCAAAAACCCGGGACGGGTTTTCTCGCGAGAGCAATTACTGGACACCGTCTGGGGTCGTGATGTTTATGTCGAAGCCCGCACCGTGGATGTCCACATCGGACGCCTTCGCAAAGCACTCGGCGCGCCGAAACTGCCCGACCCAATTAGAACGGTCCGCTCTGCCGGATATGCGTTCGAGCCTAAGGCAACAGCCTCTTAATCTAAGCCAGCACCACCCATGAGGCCGTTAAAGTACGTCCAACACGGCTTTCGCTAAGCGTGGGATATTATCTGAATTTGCGCCAGCGATATTAATGCGTCCGGAATTCGTCATATAAACAGAATGGTCATTTCGGAGCGCCTCGGCTTGTTCTTTAGAGACAGGCAGGGTTGAAAACATGCCATTTTGATTTTTCACAGCATTCGCCATCACTTCGGAGCCTTGGACAGATAACGCCGCCGAGAGTTGACGCCGCAAGTCGAGCATACGGTTGCGCATCGCGTCGAGTTCCTCAATCCACAGGGCCTTTAAAGCCTCATCACCGAGAATTTTTGCCACCAGAGCCGCGCCGTGATCAGGCGGCATGGAAATGATTTTGCGTTGAATCGCCCCAAGCTGGCTCTGAGCAATCTTCGCTGCGTCCTGATCTTTCGTAACAACCGCAATCAAACCCACACGCTCGCGGTATAAGCCAAAGTTTTTGGAACAACTCGCCGCAACCAAAGCTTCTGGACAATTGGCGAGCACTTTATGCAAGCCGTAAACATCTTCTTTCATGCCGCGTCCAAGACCAAAATAGGCCAAGTCCACGAAAGGCGTCAAAGAGCGCTCGACCATGAAGTCAACCATGAAATCCCATTGATCTTTGGAAAAGTCAGCACCCGTCGGGTTGTGACAACAGCCGTGGAGCAAAACGACATCGCCGGCTTTCGCATTGGCGCGCAGATAATCAATCATATCGTCGAAATCTACGCCCAGTGTCTCGCGGTTATAGTAAGGATAATTTTCCATTTTCAGCCCGGCAGAACTGATAAGAGGCGTGTGATTAGCCCAAGTCGGTGTACTGACCCAAACAGTCGCATCCGGCGCGGCGGATTTGATGACTTCCGCGCCAAGACGCAAAGCCCCTGAACCGCCGCCTGCCTGCGCCGTTGCCACGCGGCCCTCGGTAATAACAGGGTTATCCGCGCCGAACATCATGGCAATCATGGCCTCGCGAAAATCAGCGCGCCCAACCGTGGAGACATAAGTCTTAGTCTGCTCTTCAGCCCACCATTCTTGTTCGGCTTGCTTGACGGCTTTCATCACCGTGGTTTGTCCGGCCTCATTCTTGTAAACTCCTACGCCCAAATCAATTTTATTGGGGTTCGTGTCCGCTTTGCAAGCTTCCATAAGTGCCATAATGGCGTCAGGGGCACGGGGTACGAGATATTCAAACATAAGAGTCTTCCCTCAACAGACAGCCTGCTGCGCTAAGTTCAAGATTTGTGCGTACAGCACTGGCTATTCATTTTAAAGTCAGCAATCGCAACTTACCCCCGAAGAAAGACATTTTTTTATTTGTCATGGCCCAATTGCCTCCCCTATGGTCGCCCAAACATAAAATTTGTGCCTTCGAGATAAGAGGGTGTTCGGGAGATTACACGGATGGAAACATTTAACGAGTGGATGACGTTACTAAATGGCTGGGTTTGGGGCTCTGCCGAAATGGTTTTGTCCCCTATGATGATTTTGCTCTTAGGTGTTGGGGCGTTCTTGACCGTGGGCTTACGGTTTTTGTCGATTGTAAAAGTCGGCTACGGATTTAAACAACTTTTCAAAAAACGGTCTGGCGAAGCTGAAGAGGGTGATGTCTCCCCTTTCGCAGCGCTGATGACGGCATTGTCTTCGACAGTCGGGACAGGGAATATCGCGGGTGTGGCGGCTGCTATCGCTATTGGCGGTCCCGGTGCGGTATTCTGGATGTGGGTTACGGCTATTCTGGGTACGGCAACGAAATTCTCGGAAGGTGTTTTGGCGGTGCGTTACCGCGAGATTGACGCAAACGGGAATCGCGTCGGCGGGCCGATGTATTATATCAAAAACGGATTAGGGCCGAAATTCATGTGGCTTGCCATGGCCTTTGCTCTTTTCGGTATCATTGGCTCACTTTCAACTGGGAACGCCGTGCAGGCCAACTCCATCGCGGATGCCTTACAAAGCCAGTATAATTTTGACCCGCGCATTGTCGCCGTTGTTTTGTCACTCTTAGTGGCGGGCGTCATCTTTGGCGGCATTAAACGCATTGGCGCCGTTGCCTCGCGCCTCGTGCCTTTTATGGCGGTTCTCTATATTGTCGCGGCTCTCGTAGTCATTGCCGCCAATATCGGAAATGTTCCGGCCGCGTTTAGCCTGATTTTCAAAGGGGCGTTCGGCGCGCAAGAAGCCGGTACAGGCATTACCATTGGCTTGATGATGCTCGCCATGCAAAAAGGAGTCGCCCGCGGCCTATTCTCAAATGAGGCTGGACAAGGTTCAGCGCCGATTGCTCATGCGGCGGCGCAAAATAATGACCCCGTCAATCAAGGCATGATTGCGATGCTCGGGACGATTATTGATACGCTCATCATCTGTACTATCACAGCTTTGGTTATCCTAACCTCGGGTGTCATGACGACGGATTGCTTGGCCAGCCCCGCTATTTTAGAAATGCTCAAAAGCGGCTCAACTCCCGCCGGGTGCGAAATCGGCGTCCCGCTGACAGCGCAGGCCTTTGATTCCGTATTGGTCGGCTTTGGCGGTCACATCGTCACAATCTGTTTGGCTATCTTTGCCTTCACAACAATTATCGGTTGGTCTTATTACGGCGAACGCTGCGCGGCCTTTATCTTTAAAGAGCGCGCTATTCCGGTCTTCCGTGTCTTCTGGATTTTGGCTGTTTTCGCCTCGACCTTTGCCCTGTCATTTGAAACAGGGGGAGACAATATGGTTGTAGCAACGTTCTGGTTAATTGCGGATAGTTTGACGGGCCTCATGGCTGCGCCGAACCTGATTGCCCTAATATTGCTGTCTCCGGTCGTATTCAAACTGGCAAAAGATTATTTCGATAAAGAAAAAATCGCCAATGACGGTTTGATTGACCAGGATGATTTGAAGTAAATCGCCTGAGACATGTAAAATTGAAAGCCCCGACACCGTGTCGGGGTTTTTTTATTTGTTCATTTGAGCAAATCATTCCAAAAGACTTTTAAAGCCTAATACGCCATACAAACGCTGAAACGAAAAAGGTAAGCCATGAGTGAAGCCGTTATCAAATTAACACCGTCTACCCTCGCCGCCCTAATGTGTTCGCGGGTCTGCCATGACCTCATAAACCCGGTTGGTATGGTCAATACGGGCCTCGAAGTACTCAGCGATCAATCCAATACCGATATGCATGAAGACGCAATTGACCTTATCCGTACGTCCTCGCGCCAAGCCAATGCCAAGCTAAACTTTCTGCGCGACGCTTTCGGGGCGGCAGGCTCATCACCGGGTGTAATCCCCCTGGATGACGTAAAGAAGAAAACCGAGGCGATGTATCAAGACGGCAAAGCCACATTTGTTTGGAATCTCTCCAGTGACGGTCTACCGAAAGGCCAATCGCGCCTTTTAATGAACCTTGCTATGCTGGCCGTAAATACTATCCCGCGCGGCGGTGACATAACCATAACGGAAACGGGCCAAGGCGAAAATATGCAGCTTAAATGCGTAGGCCGCCGCGCTAACCTGGATCCCAAGGTCGAAACCGCTCTGTCTGGCAAAGCGCCTGAAGACGGATTTGACGGCCGCACCATTCAACCCTTCTACACGGGCATGATTGCACGGGAACTTCAAAGCACGATAGACGTTGCGGCTGACGAAGATAGCGTGACATTCAAGGTAAGCCCCGCCCAAGGCTAAGGCACGTCGCACTCAAAATCGCGACTTCAAGCCTCACACAAACAATAAAAACTTTCACCCGCTTTAGTCCGTCTTAACCCTTTCTGGGCATATATCTTTAAGGCGTTCGACTCGTTTCCTTCGCCTTTAGGATGAAAACGAATTCGGATCAGCACTTTATGGGTGACAGTACCAAACAGGCACGCACTTTTATGCGCCAATGTCACACGGCCCTTGCCGCGCTGACGCAGGACAGTGTCGTTGCTAAATCAAATGCTCAAGCGCCTGCCAACGAAGCAGAAATGGCTGCCCCAAAACCTTGCCCTCACGAAACAGCCCAAGCCTTGGCCGACGTTCAATCTGCGGCTAAACTCAACAATGCCCGCGCTATTTACCGCGCCGCGCAAACAACGCTAGACGCGCTGAATGCAGCCAAAACAATTACTCCGCATATATCGTCCCTTGCCAGCCTGATTGCCCAATATGAAGAAGGGTTGATTGAGCTTGAGGGCCTCGAAGAAGAAGCCGCTCAAAAAGCAAAAACCCCCAATAACGATCTACCCGTCAATGAGGCCAGCCCAGACGTCAATATTATTCCAATTGAGTTTTCCGGCGAAGCCCGTCAGGCCCGCGCCATAGACGCACTATCGTCGAGCTTACAACACGCTAATGATTCAGAGCATCCGGCCTTGTCCAAACTTCTGGCCCTTT
Organism: uncultured Algimonas sp.; assembly: GCA_964565335.1. GTDB lineage: Bacteria > Pseudomonadota > Alphaproteobacteria > Caulobacterales > Maricaulaceae > Litorimonas. The sequence goes on from CAZMEN010000002.1 coordinate 44,941, forward strand.
CGACGGCCCAAACAACAAAAACATCAGACACAAAAGAATCTTTGGAAACATCAGACCTACCAGAAGTGGATTCAGTATTGCCATCCGCTCCGGCCCCAATCGAAGCGATTAAAGCGGAAGGTAGAGTAATCGCCGCAGAGAGCTTTATAAGCGAAATCATCCAGTTCGGCCTGACCCAAGCGCGGCAACAAAATCTGACCCTCAGTTTATCCTATGATGTCAGCAATTTATCCCTAGGCACAGAAGACGCGCTCTCAGTGCAAACCCGTCTGGAATATTGGATTGGGCATTTAGTCACCCACCTCGCCGCTAATCAGGACGCTGACTCTCTGGCGCATATCGATATTGGTTATGAGAACAAAACATTGCGTTTACTGGCCAATACGGCCCCGTTTCCGCAATCGGTTTTAGACACCGCCTCTGACAACGCCACTATACATCAAAACGAAAATGCTCTGACGGGGCATTTGGAATTGGTTTTATCAGAGCTGTTCTCTCAAAACGCTGAGAAAGCCGCGGCTCTCTCACCCGCTAAACTTCCCGTCGAAGAAGGTATTGGCGCGCGCTTAAGCGCATTGATGGAAACGGATATCAGTGACGCTAACGCGTCCATTATTGCGTTTGAACCTGTGAGGGCCGGATTGTGAGCCAAACAAAAACATGCCTGATTGTGGATGATTCCAAAATGATCCGCCGCGTGGCCTCCCGTATTGTCAAAGACATGAATTTCAATGTCGAAGAAGCCGGTAACGGAAAAGAAGCCCTACAACTCTGTCAGGGAAACATGCCGGACGCCATCTTACTGGATTGGAACATGCCGGTCATGGACGGCTTCGGGTTTTTGAAAGCCCTGCGGGACGAGCCGGAAGGCGATAAGCCCGTCATCGTGTTTTGCACATCAGAGCGTAGTGTGGACCACATCACCCAAGCCCTCCAATTCGGCGCAAACGAATACATTATGAAGCCGTTCGATTCTGATATTATCGAGAGCAAGTTTCAACTGGCAGGACTTCTCTAAGCATGTCGTCCGTGCTGTCACTCAACGCCTCTTATTATGAAGCATTGAAACGGCTAACGCTGGAATTGGCTGGCGTAAATTTGGGGTCCGACCATGCTTTTCTGGTTGAAACGCGCCTTTCGGCTCTGGCCCGGAAAGAAGGGTTTGAGTCGCTGGATGCATTGGTCGAAGAGTTATTTAAAACCGGCCAACCCAAATTAGCCATTCAAGTCGTCTCAGCCCTTCTGGAGCGGGACACGCATTTTAACAAAGACACAAAAAGCTTTTCGTTGTTCACAGATGTAATACTGCCTGAGCTTTATGCCGTCAGAGGCGGGGGGCATTTGCGTTTGCTATCTTTCGGCTGCGCCACCGGACAAGAAGCGTATGGTATGGCCATCGCATTTGAGCGCGCTCGCAATAACTTTCCAAATTTAAGTCTGGAAATTATTGGTGTCGATTACCCCTCAACCGCTTTGGATCGCGCGCGTCAAGGTCGCTACACACATTTCGAAGTCCAGCGCGGATTATCGGCCCAAGATTTGGTTGATTTTTTCGAGCCTGTGCCCGAACCACAATCAACGGATTGGGTCGTCAAATCATCGTTGAAAAATTATGTCCGGTTTGAAGACGTTCATCTGCTCTCAAACCTAGGAAAACTGCCGAAATTCCATGGTGTTTTATTTAGAGGCTCCTTGCCACATTATTCATCGACGGCGCAACTGCGCGTCTTGCGCGGCTTGGCCTCTTTGGTTTTGCCTCAAGGTTTCCTTTTGCTAGGCACCAATGAAACACTAAATAATTACAATTTCGGGTTTGATACTGTGCCAGAAACCAAAGGTCTCTATAAAAAACGTGAAGTGATTGTCGAAGATATCGCGCCCATCGAAGACCCGAATGTTAAAAAACCAAATGGGCGGACAACCTTTCGCAAGACTGACCCGAAAAAACGAGCCTAAAGTTGCTTCGCCTTGAAGGGGTCAGCTGACGGCGTCCTTTATTTACCTCCTCAAAACTTCCTATACTTAGCTCACTCCAATTCATTTGCCCGTTCGCCATTCAATTCGCCTGTAAGGATGAGGTTGACGAAGTCTCGATTAGACGCCAAAACGCGCGGCACTTCTCGGGATATTATTGCCCGTCACTTTTGACACTGAAAGCCCCGCCGCCATGGCCGATATTGACAGTTTAAAATCCAAATATGCCGCGCTTATTTCGGGCGCCGAAGACCTATCCACGTTGGATAACATCCGCGTAGAAGCTCTGGGTAAAAAAGGCGAAGTCAGCCTGAAAATGCGTGAACTCGGAAAGATGAGCGTCGAGGAGAAAAAGGTCATGGGCCCTGCTCTAAACGGACTTAAAAATGACTTAAATGTTTTGGTCGAAACGAAAAAATCAGAGCTTGAAAATGCGGCGCTCGAAGCGGCGCTAGCCTCCGAGACAATGGATATGTCTTTGCCACTTCGGCAAACCAAAGGTACGCTCCACCCCGTGCCGCAAGTCATGGAAGAAATGGCGGCTATCTTTTCTGATATGGGTTTCTCTGTTGCCGAAGGCCCTGACATCGAGGATGATTTCCATAACTTTACGGCGCTAAACTTCCCGCCCGGACACCCTGCGCGAGATATGCATGATACATTCTTCATGAGCGCCATTGGCGATGAAGAAAAAAAAGTTCTGCGGACACACACCTCTCCGGTTCAAATCCGAACGATGATCAATGAAAACCCGCCGATCCGCATTATCGCGCCCGGCCGGACCTATCGCTGTGACAG
>CAZMEN010000002.1:47722-94142 GCA_964565335.1 uncultured Algimonas sp.
CCATCAGGTCGAAGGCTTGGTCATCGACAAAGACATTCATATGGGCCACCTCAAAGGGGTGTTAATGGATTTTGTGAGTGCCTTTTTTGAAACAGATGTCGATGTGCAATTCCGCCCGCATCATTTCCCTTTCACGGAACCCTCCGCCGAAATGGATGTGCGCTATGAACGCGATGGAGCGGCGATTAAAATTGGCCAAGGCGAGAAATGGATGGAAATCCTCGGCTGCGGAATGGTGCATCCGAATGTGCTTCGGGCCTGTGGCCTTGACCCAGATGAGTATCAAGGTTTCGCCTTTGGCATGGGCGTCGACCGCCTCGCCATGCTGAAATACGGCATGCCGGACTTACGCGATATGTTCGCCGCCGATACACGGTGGCTAGGTCACTATGGTTTTGATCCGCTCCTACAAGCTAACCTCGCAACGGGGCTTTCCTGATGAAATTCACACTCTCATGGCTCAAAAAACACCTCGAGACAGAGGCTACGATTGATGAAGTTGTCAAGGCAATGACCTTGGCCGGACTTGAAGTGGAAGAGGTGGAGAACCCCGCCGAAAAACTCAAAGCCTTTTCCATTGCCAAAGTCCTTACAGCGGAAAAACATCCTGATGCGGATAAGCTGAAAATCTGCACAGTGGAAACGCGTGATGGGACAAAGCAAATCGTTTGCGGCGCGCCCAATGCGCGCGCGGATATGACAGTGGCCTATGCGCCGCTGGGTGCTTACATTCCGGGTCTTGATTTCAGCCTCGACAAAAAGCCGCGTAAAATTCGCGGCATCGAATCATCCGGCATGATGTGTTCGGGCAAGGAGTTGGAAATTGATGAAGACGCGGACGGCATTCTAGATTTGCCGCAAAGCTTAGAAATGGGCGCCCCTCTGGCCGAAGCGCTGGACCTCAACGACCCCGTGATTGATTTTGAAGTCACACCCAATCGCCCCGATTGGCTCGGCGTTAATTCTATTGCGCGCGACCTTGCAGCTGTTGGTTTGGGTAAATTCATCAGTCCCGCCATTCCCAATACTGAGGCAAAACTTGAAAACCCTCAAGCGATTAGAATTGACGACACAGACGGCTGTCCAGCTTTTGCTGGACGCGTTATTCGCGGCGTGAAGAACGGCCCCTCTCCGCAATGGTTGCAAGACCAATTAAAAGCCATTGGACTCCGGCCCATTTCGGCACTCGTCGATATTACGAATTATATTACTTATGACCGCGCGCGGCCGCTTCATTTTTATGATGTGTCCAAGCTAAACGGAGCTATCATTGTGCGGCGCGGGGATGATGAGACGTTCGGCGCCCTAGACGACAAGACCTACACAGCGACATCCGAAGACGTGGTGATTGCAGATGAAAAAGGTGTCTTGGGCCTCGGCGGTATTGTCGGCGGCACAACGTCCGGATGCGATGAAAACACGACCGACATTCTAATTGAAAGCGCCTACTTCGACCCGCTCACCATTCGCCGTTCGGCCAAGCGCCTAGGCGTGAATTCAGACGCAAAATACCGCTTTGAGCGCGGCGTCGATACAGGAGGCTTACTCGATGGTGTCGAATTGGCCACACAAATGGTTCTGGATATTTGCGGCGGTGAAGCCAGCGAGATTACGGTCGCAGGCGAAATACCTGCTGTCCCTTCCCCAATTGAATTTGACCCAAAGCAAGTCGAGCGATTGACGAGCCTCACTCTATCGGATGACGCCATGGAGAAAGTCCTAGTCGATTTAGGGTTCGCCGTCGAGCGCGGTTCGCTTTGGAGCGTTACTGTCCCTAGCTTCCGCCGTGATTGTTCAGAAGGCGCTGACCTCGTCGAAGAAATTGCGCGCGTGCATGGTTTTCATAATTTGAAAGCGGTCAGCCTGCCGCCTTTACCGGGCCGTCGGGAACCTACCGCAACACTCACGCAAAACCGCACTCGCCTTGCGCGCCGCGCTTTGGCGCTAAATGGCCTATCCGAAGCTGTCACATGGTCCTTTGCATTGAACGAACATGCCGCCTTATTCGGCGGAACGGATGCCAGCCTGCGCGTGGACAATCCCATTTCAAGTGACCTCAACACCATGCGTCCCAGCGCTTTGATTCACTTACTCCTCGCGGGGCAACGCAATGCCGATAAGGGTTATCCCGGGGCGGCCCTGTTTGAACTCGGTCCGGTCTTTGCAGGACAAGAGCCAGCCGATCAACGCCTTTGCCTCGCCGGTATGCGCCGCGTGGAAAGTGCGCGCCATTGGAACGGCGCGGAAGAGATAACCGCTTTAACCGCCAAAGCCGACGCTCTCGCCGCCCTAGAGGCTATGGGCGCGAATACCGCCAATCTACAGCTTTTCGACGCGATTGGTCAGTATTGGCATCCGGGACGCTCGGCCTCTTTGCGCATGGGCCCGAAAAATGTTCTCGCCAGTTTTGGGGAGTTGCACCCGCGCGTGCTCAAAGCCATGGGCATTGAAGGCCGTATTGTCGCCTTTGAGATCTGGCCCGAAGCCCTGCCTGCGCCGCGCAAAAAATCCGCCTCTAAATCAAAATCGGCCCTCAACCTGTCGGAACTAATGCCTGTCATTCGCGATTTTGCCTTTATCGTGCCCGAGAATAAATCAGCACAGGACGTATTACGCGCGGCTAAAAGCGCCGACAAAACCCTAATTTCCGAGGTTAGCTTGTTCGATGTCTATCAAGGGCAAGGCGTGGAAGACGGTCATAAATCCCTCGCCATAGAGGTGACATTATCGCCCAAAGACGCCACGCTGACAGAAAAAGATATCGACGCGGTGAGTGACAAGGTTATCTCTGGCGTCATGAAAGTCGGCGGACGTTTGCGCAGCTAATTTTCTGTAATTTAATGTCCCCCGCCTATCTTTTAGCTTAGACAGGTTACTATCATACCCTTGAGGCACCCACTCTCAGGACGGTGTTCAAAAGAGGCTTCAGGTGAAATTCAACAACCCTATTATCAATGATAATTGCCCGCGCATGGGCAATGCCGTGACGCGCGCGATCGGCAGCGGTTTATTAAAACTAACGGGATGGAAAGTTGAAGGCGTCCTGCCCAATGTTCCAAAAGTTATTTTAATTGGGGAACCTCACACATCAAATTGGGATTTCGTTTTAATAATGATGGCGGCGCAATCTATCGGTTATCGCATGTCATATATTATGAAAAAGGAAGCCTTCTTTTGGCCCCTTGGCGGATTTTTCAAATGGATGGGCGGCGTGCCGATTGAACGTCAAAAAGGCAAAGATGCCGTATCCGCTATCGAAACGGTCTTGAAAGACACGGATAATATCCATTTGGCCATTACACCGAGTGGTAGCCGCAGTCCGAGAGACAGCTTTAAAACAGGCTATCTCCGTCTCGCCCATGCCGCGGATGTTCCGCTCTTCATTATCGGGCTAAACGGCGCGACAAAGTCCATCGTTCTGGATCAATTAATTGACGCCACAGGTCCCATCCCCCAACAAAATAAATCAATCAAAGATTACATTGACGGAACCTATCGCGGAATAAAGCCGAATAATCAGAGAACAGGATCGCTACCCGGGACAGCGCCTGAGACACTGATTGGCGCGCAGGAGTAAAGTCTTAAAAGGCGGTTATTGGACAAAGACGACCTGTTCGATATAGAACGCGGCTATGGAAATCAGAAAAGAGATTGAAGGCGATATAGAGACCATAAGGGCGCTTACCGAAAAAGCCTTCGCCCCCATGCCTTTCAGCAGCGGTACAGAATCAAAAATCATTGAGACATTACGAGAAGACAATCAGCTTACACTGTCACTCGTGGCTATTCGCAGCGATCAAATTTTGGGGCAAATTACCTTTTCTCCTGTCACCATTGACGGCGTTCATGAGGGTTGGTTCGGTTTGGGCCCAGTATCAGTGCTGCCCGAAAAGCAAGGAGAAGGAATTGGTAGCGCACTCGTTCTCAAGGGATTGGAATTAATAAAAGATGGCGGCGCAAAAGGGTGCGTTCTTATTGGCGATCCAAATTATTATTCACGCTTTGGTTTCATTAACGAAACGGGCCTGACCTATAAAGGTTTGGACCGCAAATTCGTTCAAAGGGTCACATTCGCAGCACCCGCCCGTGATGGTGAAGTGCTTTTCACTTCAGCTTTTGAAGAGACGACACCAGGCTGAAGTGGCAATTAAGGAGAGTAAAAAATTGCCCTGCCAAAAGTGATACTGCGCTATGTCCTCGCCTTTAACACCTTTGAGGTTAAGAAAAGAAATAAAATTATAAGGCTTATAATTGCCGCCTATTGCTTGATAACGCTTAATTTATGGGTGCCAACCAAAGGCTACTGGCCGCCATTAAAAAGACAGCAATAGTGATATGAAATGCGAACCGAGCCAGAATAGGTTCAGAATCTGGGCTTTGATTGAAAACACCAACCACTGTACTCTTTACAATATTGGCGAACAAAAAACCGAGCCCCACAACAAAAGCTGTTACAAAAACCCTTACACCAGTACTACTAATTTGCTCTGACGTAAGACTTCCTACCAGAATAAAAATTAAACATCCAAAATATAGCAAAGCTCTCTCTGCAAATTTAAATAAACCGTGAGGTTTGGGTAAATTTAATGAATCTGCCACGAGAGCCCAAGCTTGCCTCATCCAGTTTTCGCAAACCAGCAATACCAAAGCGGCCATGAAAATTAAGACAAGGGCGTTAAGGGAAAATGGCCATTTAGGCATTGTGCTGGCAATTAAAGGGAGTTGAGAATAAGCTAAAATAACAAACCCAAACCAACACACCCAAAACACAAAACGAGAAATGTTATTATCAATAAGAAGCTCATTACTTTTCGGAACAAGCTTAAGGGCCCTGAACAAACTAATCACCAAAAGAGCCGCAATCTTAGAAAGAAAATATCCGCCTATAATTAGCAATAAACAGACAACCGAGCCCCGTATAGAATGCGGTATAAAATCGACTAAACTGTAAATAAATTCCATTACTTCATTTGTCTCTGTAATCGTATTTTTGGCCTAATCTCAAAATTCAATATACCATCTAATATACGGGTGTGTACCTAGAATAAAAATACCCCGCTTTCAGGCGGGGCAATCTTTCCCTAATGTAACACTTACACTTCAGTTGCCAAATACAATCTGTCCGAATTCAATCGGCTCCTCGGCGGTTAGAAAAGCCTATAAGTAGGAATACAATCAATCAATGCCGCCCCCCAAAAATCTCAACGCTCTTGCCAAAAACCCAAATCCAGTGTAACGCATGCGCATATCTAAGGAGTAAGAGACGATGAATAAGTAATCCGATTTATTAAACGCGATTATTTTGCTGCGGCGATCAACGCTGCGCACTCCTCTTACAGACTGGATATTTCATGAAACGATTAGACCAAAAGACCTGTGTCATTACAGGCGCGGCGCGCGGTATTGGCAAAGCCATTGCCGAACGTTTTAAAGCCGAAGGCGCGGCCGTCATCCTCACAGACAAAAATACGGAAGCCTTGAAAGTAACGGCTCAAGCCGTCGACATGCCCTATTTCGAATTAGATGTAGAACAGGAAAGCCATTGGGCCGCCTTGGCGAAAAAACACCCGTCCATTGATGTGCTCGTCAATAATGCAGGCGTCACAGGCTTCGAAGACAACCTTGCTCCGCAAGACCCTGAAAATGCCGCACTGAAAGATTGGCAAGCTGTCCACCGCGTTAATTTGGACGGTACGTTTTTGGGGTGCCGCTACGCCATCAAGGCAATGCGAGAGCGTCCCAGCGGCTCCATCATCAATATATCCTCTCGCTCCGGCTTGGTGGGTATTCCGCAGGCCGCCGCCTATGCCTCTTCCAAAGCCGCCATTCGAAATCATACGAAAACTGTGGCGCTATATTGCGCGGAACAGGGGCTCAATATTCGTTGTAACTCTATTCATCCCGCTGCCATTCTCACGCCAATGTGGGAGCCGATGATAGGGCATGGCCCGGACCGCGAGGCCCGTATGGCCGCTTGCGTAGCGGACACGCCCGCCAAACGGTTCGGTCAACCCAGTGAGGTTGCCGCCCTCGCTGTGCTGCTCGCGTCGGATGAAGCAGCCTACATTACGGGCACGGAAATGACGATTGATGGGGGCCTACTCGCAGGGTCAGTGGCAACGCCCTCGAGGGAGTGAGCCTCATAAGGAACTGAGTGATTGGGCTGAGCCTTTAAAACTAAAGACTCAGCTACCCTGTCCAACGCTCCGGATAGATTTGAATGAGTTCAATCAGCGTACCGTCGGAATCTTTGCAAATTGCGATATCGGCGAGGCTGTCGTGCCCTGTTTTCGGGCCCGCGAGACATTCGACGCCTTGCGCCTTCAGATGAGTCACATCTTTCCGTAGGTCTTGTGTACCTAAAAAAAAGCGGCATCGGAATGCCGCTTTTGGAAATCTTGAGTAAGAGTATTCTTACTCACCCTGCTACGCAGAGCCGCGTGCGGATGGACCTAACCCGTAAACTGCATGCCCATCCATTGGGCGATGAGGGCGGGTTTGTCATTGCCTTCGATTTCGACGCTGACATCATAAGTGATGAGGACTTGGCCCGGGCGTTTTTCATCGACATTGGCGACAACAAAACGGCCGCGCACTTTGGAGCCTGTTGGCACGGGCGCAAGAAAGCGGACTTTATCAAAGCCGTAATTCACGCCCATTTTCACACCGTCTAAAACCAGAGAGGCTTGCTCGCCCATTTTTGCCAAGAGCGACAGCGTCAGAAAACCATGCGCAATCGTCCCGCCAAACGGCGTCATTTTCGCCATGTCTGGATTAACATGGATGAACTGATGATCTTCGGTCACATCGGCAAATTGGTTGATGCGGTCCTGTTCAATCGTGATCCAATCCGACACACCGGATTCTTGCCCGATCATGCCTGTGGCGGCGTCGAGTGAGACTGTCTTCATGAGCTTCTTTCCCTCTGTTTTTATTTACGACTTAAGTGCAACAGCGCGTTTCAACAGTTTTTCGCCCTGTTGTCCACCTTGGGTGAATTCGGCCATCGTGTCTTCTGCGATAATCTTGTCCCAATTGGCGGCGATGTTTTCGGCAGTTTGTTCGCCGGGAGCGAAACTGACGCCTTCGGTCTCTAGCACTTTCGTGGCGGCATATCCGCCTGCACCCGCCACAAGGATGGTGCGGTTGGGCGCGTCATCACAGCAGAGATAGACCAAGCCTTGGCTGACGCTTTCAACATCCAACAAAGCGAGGATTTCAGGCGGCATTAAGTTTTCGGTCATACGCGTCGCCGCAGTTGGAGAGAGCGAATTGACGCGAATATTATATTTCGCGCCTTCAAGGCAAAGCGTCCGCATGAAACCCGAAAGCCCAGCCTTTGCAGCGCCGTAATTCGTCTGGCCAAAATTACCATACATGCCCGAAGACGAGGTCGTCATAACGATGCGGCCATATCCATTATCGCGCATGTGTTGCCAGAGGGCTTTGGTACAAATCGCCGAGCCGACAAGGTGGACATCCAAGACAAGGCGAAAATCATCCATCGTCATTTTAGCGAAAGATTTATCTCGCAAGATACCGGCATTATTGACAAGGATGTCAACTTTGCCAAATGTGTCGATGGCCTGTTGTACCATTTCAGCGACTTCGGACTCGATAGTGACATTTGCACCATTCGCGATGGCCTCACCGCCTGCGGCTTTAATTTCATTCACGACCTGTTGCGCCATCGTCTCGGACTCGCCCGTGCCGTCAACCGACCCGCCAAGGTCGTTGACCACGACTTTCACGCCGCGCGCTGCTAAAGCCAAAGCATGAGTACGACCCAAGCCACCGCCAGCCCCGGTTACAATCGCAACGCGGTCTTTAAATTCTACTGTACTCATTGTTTTCGTTCCTGGTATTTAATTTATAAAACTTCGAATAGCCCAGCCGCGCCCATACCGCCGCCGACACACATTGTACTGACAACATATTTCACGCCGCGGCGCTTGCCTTCGGTAAGGGCGTGGGCAACCATGCGCGCGCCGCTCATGCCGTAAGGATGACCTACAGAAATCGCGCCGCCATTGACGTTCATCTTTTCCAATGGAATACCAAGCTCGCGTTGGCAATACAGCACTTGCACGGCAAAGGCTTCATTGAGTTCCCACAGACCAATATCGTCCATCTTAAGGCCCGTTTGTTTCAGCAATTTAGGAATAGCGTAAATCGGGCCAATGCCCATTTCATCCGGCTCCAGACCTGCCACGGCCATACCGCGATAAGCGCCGAGCGGATTAAGGCCGCGCTTTTCGGCTTCTTTAGCTTCCATCAAGACAGATACAGAGGCTCCGTCAGACAGCTGAGACGCATTGCCTGCCGTGATTGTTTTTTCAGGACCGCGAACAGGTTTCAATCCTTGCAGACCTTCGAGTGTGGTGGACGGGCGGTTACCTTCATCCTTTTCGAGCGTGACGTCATGCTCGGAGATTTCCTTAGTCTCTTTATTCATTACTTTCATGGTCGAGGCCATAGGTACAATTTCGTCATCGAAAGCACCGGCTTCTTGCGCAGCATGGGTGCGCTGCTGCGAGAGAAGCGCGTATTCATCCATATCATCACGCGATACGCCATAACGTTCGGCTACAATCTCTGCCGTATCGATCATCTGGATATAGGCTTGCGGATGTTTCTTGACCACATTCATATCAGGAGCGACCCGCATTTCTGCGGTCTGCACCATCGAAATGCTTTCAACACCGCCGCCAATAGCAATCATTTGATTATCGACAATAATCTGCTTTGCAGCGATACCAATAGCCATCATGCCGGAGGAACACTGACGGTCGAGACTTTGCGCCGCCACAGTGACGGGGAGGTTCGATGCCAGAACGGCATTACGGCCAATCGTGACCTGAACGCCTTGTTGCAAAGCGCAGCCCATAATCACATCATCCACCTCAGCCCCGTCAATTCCAGCGCGCTTCACGGCCTCATCAATGCAATGGCCTGCCAATGTCGGAGACGGTGTATTGTTAAAGGCTCCGCGATAGGCTCGGCCAATAGGGGTACGGGCCGTAGAGACAAGGACTGCTTCGCGCATAATCTTTCCAATCATTATTATAAATTTCTGGCCCGAAAGCTCAAAGCGAGCCCTTTAGACGTAACTATCTATACGGTGTCCAACGGAAATGTCGATGCACCCAAAAATGAAGAGACCGCAACCAATTGTGAAGGTGTAAAAAACAGGGATGTACCCTTTATCTCCAAACAAAAATGCGGTCTAAGAACGCAAATTCAAACAAGAATGAATAGGGAAAGGTCTCTACCATGACTGAAGCATATATTTATGACGCCGTACGGACACCACGCGGCAAAGGAAAATCAGACGGAAGTTTGCACGAAATCACACCGGTAGCTCTTGCGACACAAGTTCTGGAAGCTCTACGTGATCGAAACAATATTGATACAGATGTCATCGAAGATATTGCGATGGGCTGTGTCTCGCCAGTCGGGGAGCAAGGCGCTGTGATTACACGCTCTGCCATTTTAAATGCAGGCTACGCACAAACGACCTCTGGCATTCAAGTAAACCGCTTCTGCGGCTCAGGTCTTGAAGCGTCTAATATTGCCGCCGCTAAGGTGATGGCCGGCGAATGCGATATGGCCATTGGCGGTGGTGTTGAAAGCATGTCCCGCGTCCCCATGGGCAGTGATGGCGGCGCGATGGCGACCGACCCTGCGGCCACATTCCATAATTACTTCGTACCACAAGGCGTTTCCGCTGACCTTATCGCCACAAAATATGGATTTTCTCGGGATGATGTGGATGCTTACGCCGTTGAGAGTCATAAGCGTGCGAAGCGCTCATGGGATGAGGGCCGTTTCAAGAAATCAATTGTCCCTGTTAAGGACGTTATGGGCCTTGATTTGCTCGACCATGACGAAACCATTCGTCCCGATACAAATATGCAAGGCCTTGGCGCATTGAACCCGTCTTTCAAAATGATGGGCGAGAATTTTGGATTTAACGGCGTTGCACTCCAAAAATATTCAGAACTCGACGGTATCAACCATGTCCACCATGCGGGTAACTCTTCGGGTATCGTTGACGGTGCGGCAGGTCTCTTAATCGGAAACAAAGAAACAGGTGAGCGTTTAGGCCTGAAGCCGCGGGCGCGCATTAAATCTATGGCGTCTATTGGTTCCGAGCCGACGATCATGCTGACAGGTCCAGAATTTGCGGCCAAAAAAGCGCTCAAACGCGCGGGCATGGAAGTGTCTGACATTGATCTCTATGAACTCAACGAAGCTTTTGCAGCTGTAGTTCTTCGCTTCATGCAAGCACTCGACATTGATCATAATGACATCAACGTTAATGGCGGCGCAATTGCGATGGGTCACCCTCTTGGCGCGACTGGCGCAATGATCCTCGGTACAATGGTCGATGAGCTTGAGCGCTCTGACAAAGAAACCTCCCTCGTTACGCTTTGCATTGGCGGCGGCATGGGCACAGCAACAATCATTGAGCGCGTTTAAGCCGCGACCTCTGAAAGGATTAAAACAATGAGTGACTATAAATCATTTACACTTGATCTAGATGCCGACGGCATCCTGCTCATGACAATCAACGTACCAAATCAAGGCATGAATGTCTGGGACGAAACTCTCATCTCTGAATTCCCGCATTTCTTGGATCGCCTTATCGGTGACGATGAAGTTAAAGGCGCGGTGATTTGTTCCGGTCGCGATAATGCGTTCTTGGCAGGTGCGGATCTGCGCATGCTCGAAGGACGTACCGGCGAGCTCGATAAAGCGGCTTTCGACGAAGGCATGGTCTTAACCCGCATGTTCCGCCGAATGGAAACAGGCGGGCACACGGTGCGCCAAATGCAGCGCGAAGGTAAAAAAGCCAAGCCCGTGGCCTGCGCAATTGAAGGCCTCGCTCTTGGCGGTGGTCTTGAAGTGGCCCTCGCCTGTCATCACCGCGTTGTCGCGGACAACCCGAAAATCAAACTCGGCCTTCCAGAAGTCCTTGTTGGCCTTCTCCCCGGCGCAGGCGGCACGCAACGTGTGCCGCGCCTGATTGGCCTACAAAACGCGGCTATGATGTGCACGCAAGGGAAATCTTTGGACCCCAAGAAGGCCCTTGCTCAGGGCCTCATCAGCGAAGTTGTCGAGCCCGGCAAAACGATTGAGACGGCCAAAGCTTGGGTCAAAGCTAATTCTGAAAAAGGCGTTTTGGCGCCTTGGGATGTGCGCGGATTTAAAGTCCCTGGCGGTGCGGGCGCCATGAACCCCAAAGCTTATCAGTTCTTTGTCGCTGCGAATGCTATGGCTGTCAAAGAAAGCAAGAATAACTATCCCGCTATCCAAGCGATCATGTCTTGCCTCTATGAGGGAACAAATGTCCCAATGGACACGGCGCTCGCCATTGAAGTGAAATACTTCTGTACGCTTTTGGCTGACCCTGTGGCCAAGAATATGATCCGTACTTTGTTCGTGAACAAACAAGCCTCTGAAAAAGGCGCGGCGCGTCCGAAAGATATAGCGCCTTTAGATATTAAAAAGGTCGGTGTTTTAGGGGCTGGCCTCATGGGCTCAGGTATTGCCCATGTAACGGCCAAGGCTGGCATGCAAGTTGTTTCCCTCGACCGCTCTATGGAAGAAGCGCAGAAGTCTGTGGCTTACACAAAAAAGATTTTGGATAAACGCGTCTCTCGCGGACGAATGACCAAAGAAAAGGCCGAAGAGTTTCTCGCCCGTATCACGCCAACAGATAATTACGATGACCTAAAAGACGTTGATCTCATTATCGAAGCAGTATTTGAACGTCCTGATGTCAAAGCCGACGTTATTAAAAAGACCGAAGCCGTCATCGGTAAGGACGTCGTTTTTGCGTCCAACACCTCAACGCTTCCGATTGGTGGGTTAGCTAAAAACTCATCCCGTCCGGAACAGTTTATCGGCATGCATTTCTTCTCTCCGGTTGAGCGTATGCCGCTCTTGGAAATCATTCCGCATGACGGCACGGGTGACCGCGCTCTGGCTGTGGCTTTTGATTATAATCGGAAGATCAAGAAAACGCCGATTGTCGTGAAAGACGTGCGCGGTTTCTTCACCAACCGTGTCTTCCCGCCTTATGCGAATGAAGCCAGCCTGATGGTGACAGAAGGCATTAGCATGACCCTTATTGAGAATTGCGCCGCCAATCTTGGCCTGCCAATTGGTCCATTAGCCGTGACAGATGACACAACGCAAAAGCTTGGCTTTGATATTATGACTTCAACGCGTGAAGAGATGGGCGATAAATATGTCCCCACTGGTACAGAAGAATTCATGGATAATATGGTGAATAAATGGAACCGTGCAGGACGTCGTTTCGGCGCAGGCTTCTATGATTATGATGACAATGGAAAACGTCTTGGCCTCTGGAAAGGCATGACAGATCATTATCCTCTTCTCGAAGAACAGCCCACTGCCGAAGAGGTCAAAGAGCGCCTTATGTATGCGCAGCTTATTCCGACAGCGCATTGCTATGCGGAGGATGTTGTTCCAGATCCGCAAAGTGCAGATCTCGGGGCCATTTTTGGATGGGGGTTCCCTCCTTGGACAGGCGGCCCGCTCTCTTACATTGATACAATAGGTTTGGATGCTTTTGTCGCCACAGCCGACATGCTGGCCCAGCGTCACGGTGCACGCTTCAACCCGCCACAAATGTTCCGCGATAAAGCAGAAAAAGGCGAGTTGATTTATGGCGGCCAAGCGAAAGCCAAGACTTATACAAAGTCAGCCTTAAACCGTATGCTTGAGGTCGATGTTGTCAAACTCGCCAATGCCATGGGCATTAGCGCCAGTGTCGATGATTTGAAAGCGGATACCATCGCGAAAATTCTTGATGCACAAGGCGGCAAGAAAGCGGCTTAAGCTGAAACTACTGAATAATGAAAAGCGCTCCAGAGATGGGGCGCTTTTTTTATGCTGATAAAAGACCGGCCGTCTCAGCAATTGTCTCATGCCGCTCCTTCGTCGGATAGAACATCCAATAATGTCCTAGATTAGGCTCAACGACATAGCTTTTTAAAACCCCCGCCTCTTTGGCCTTTTCTGCAAAGCGGGCAATATCTGGATAGAGTAAATCTTTCTGCCCAGTGAAAATATGAAAGTCTGAAAGTCCGTTCATATCGGCGAAGACCGGACTGAGCAGAGGATCTTTTGGATCGCGGCCTTTGGTAAAGCGCTGTCCCGCTGCGACAATGCCTTTGACCGTCAAAAGTGCCTCTTTTGGATTATGGGCGACAGCATATTCCGCCATCGTTAAATCAACCCAAGGCGACCATAATATTGTGTTCTTAGGGTTTTCGAGGCCTGCTTTCTTACGCATTTGCAATAGCGCCATAGCCAAATTACCGCCTGCGGAACAGCCGCCTATCGCGATGTTTTCTAGCCCATACGCCGCAATTAACGCTTCCAAATGAGCATAGCTCCAATCGTGCATCTGCTGCGCTGAATTGGGGTATATCGGATAATCAGGTAAAATTATCGTCACGCCGCTTTCATCCGCCAATTCCGTTATGGTCGGGTAATGAATATCCATGAGGCGATACACATAGGCCCCGCCATGATAATGCACATATCGTTTTTGGCTCGGACCGGATTTAGGATGAACGGTTAAGACGGGCTCCCCTTGAAACTCTGTTTTAACAAAACGGTCTTTATATTTCTTTTTAGGGCCAACACTTCTGATAGACGGTTTTTCAAGGTCATTGAAAATCCGGTTTCTCTGGCCTGTCAAAAGCAAGAGTCCTTCGAAGAGTTTGTATTTAAGACTTGGCATTACTGACCTCAAAATTATCCCAGATTGGTTCTTTTAAGCGACGCTTAAACTCTAGAGAAGACCCCGGCCAATTATTCGTGACGCGGTCTCCGTCCTTATACCAACTGGCGTCTATCTTAGCCCAGGCCAGTTTAGATAAACGGCTTTGCATCTCATCATTAAATTTGGCTTCAGCTTGGGGCTTCACGGTAATCGTCCCTTGCTCCGCCTTCGCCATGAGTTTCAATATATAGCCAACCTGCTGCTCTAATTTGAAAATTATGGAGGTGTGTCCGGTATTCGTATTGGGGCCATAGAGAATGAAAAGGTTTGGAAAATCGGACACCATTGTACCGTAATAGGCATAGGCCCCGCCTGCCCACTTTTTCGTCAACGTGGTCCCATTCGAGCCCCGCACCTCAATCGCTTTCAAAAACGGATTTGTATGAAAGCCGGTCGCAAAAACGACGACATCATGCGCACGGTTTATTCCCTCTTTATCACCGACGCCTGTTTTACTAAAGGCTCCGACGCCCCCATCAACCACGTCTACATTGTCACGCGCCAGGGCGAGGAAATATTTGTCTGACAGCAAGACGCGTTTCGCGCCAATCGGATAATCAGGCGTCAGAACATCCCGCAGGTTTTTATCTTTGATAGATTTGCGAAGATGACGTTTAGACATTATCCGTCCCGCCCAAGCCGCCACAGGATTACCTTTAATCATGGGCCAGAGACCATACTCGCCCAAACACCAAATGTGGAATCGATAAATATTCGTCAGCCAAGGAAAGCATCGCCCTAAAGCCTTTTCTAATTTGGAATAAGGTCGATCGCCTTTTGGTATTACCCAATTTGGCGTGCGGTGATAAATAGTGAGTTTCCCTGCCGTTTCAGCGACTTCGGGGATGAGTTGAACAGCACTGGCCGCGTTACCAATAACGGCAACATTTTTCCCTTTCAGAGATACATTATGATCCCACTGCGCAGAGTGAAAGCTGATGCCCCCATAATCCTCACGGCCTTTAAAGTCAGGTATATTAGGGTGATGAAGTTGACCAATAGCGCTCACGAGAAAACGACATTCGAGGGTCTTGCTATCTGATAAACAGAGTGTCCAAACAGTCCCATCAAAAGAGGCAGAGACCACTTCGGATTGGAATTTCACATGACGGCTTAAGTCACGCTCATCCGCGAACCTATTTATGTATTGCAAAATTTGCGGTTGTTTTGCCCATTTGAAATCCCAGGTCGGATTGCGCGCAAACGAGTAGGAATAAAGCGCGCTCGGCACATCGCACTCAGCGCCTGGATAGGTATTTTCCCGCCACGTTCCGCCTATGGCGTTAGCTTTTTCCAAAATGAGGAAATCATCATCGCCCTGTTCTTTTAGCTTAGCGGCCATACATAAACCGCCAAAACCGGAACCGATTATCAGCGTATGCCAGTGCTTGTTCATCTTAACGCTCATTCACGTAAACGCCCCACACTCAAGACGATCAACGCAGCAAACCATGACACCCACTTTTCCATCACATCCGCAAAGGCCCCCTCAACATTGGCAAAGCCGACGGCAATGAAGAAACCCAAAAGAATAGCGAGTAAAATATATCCACCGCTTACGCGCCAACCCAAACAGCGCACTAAAACTACGGGTCCGAACGCCGCTCCCAAGGCGACCCAACTGAACAAGACGCGGCTAAAAATATCTTTGGGCATGAAGAGCGTCATTAAGACCGCCACGACGGCAATCGCCACCATCGCCAATCGTCCGAATAATAAAGCGCGTTCAGGACTGGAATACTCCGCCCCCAAATCATGAGACACCGCAGAGGCTGCGGCGAGGAGGAGGCTATCCACTGTGGACATAACCGCCGATAAAACAGCCGCAGTCACAATGCCTGCCAACACGGCGGGTAAGAAGGCTTTCGCAGCTGCAAAAAACAAGCCCTCCGTGCCTGTTTCAATCCCGCTCGCACGTCCTGCAAAGGCCAAACAAATAAGCCCTGAATAAATAATCACGCCCCATATAATTGTAATAGCTGCGCCCTGAACACGCTCGGCCTGCGAGCGAACAGACATAATACGGTTGAGGAGTTGCGGTTGGCCGAGCGCGCCTAACCCCGTTCCGAAGAGGCCCATAATTAACCCTATTCCCGCCATCCCCGCAGCCCCGCCGGAGACGCTGAAATATGATTTTGGTTCGCTTTGGTGGAGCGTCTCCATGACAGCGCCCAGCCCACCCACGCTTTGCACTGCCGCTATCGGGACGAGGACACAGGCAGCCATCATCACAACCGCTTGTAAAGCGTCTGTCACACTCGCCGCCAAGAACCCGCCTAACAAACAATAAGCGACAATAACCACGGCGCCTATAAGTATCGCTTCGACGGCGCTAATGCCGAACACCTCGGTCAAGGCATTCCCTGCCGCTTGGAATTGCGAAGATATATAGAAAACAAAACAGAATAATATCATCAGGGCACAAACAGGGCCGATGATCCGACGCCATTTATCTTCGACATCAGCGCCGATGAAATCAACGATTGTCAGATGACCGCGTGAGGCTGTCTCCGCATTCAGTTTGGGACCCATCACGAGCCACGTCATTAAATAGCCGCCGAAAATACCCGGAATGAGCCAAAGCGCCACCACGCCTTGGCTATAAACAGCCCCAGTAAACCCTAATAAGACCCAAGCAGAAGAGGTAGAGGCAGCGTAGGATAGTCCCGCTGTCCAAGCGCCGAGACCGCGCCCTGCATTCTTTCCTGCTAAAAAGAAATCATTCTCAGACCGCACATGCCGCGAGGCCCAAAAACCAATCCCTAGAAGTAAAACCTTGTAGGCCACTAGAGTGATTAAGACGATGCTGGTCGCTGACATATTTCCCCCGCAGATACTATCTACGGCCTGACTGTGATTTATGTTGACCCAAATGTAAATGTTGAAGGTGGTCGTCGATGTTAGCCTTTGTCAGGGATGAAGAATAATAAGCAAACCAACCGCCCGGAGGCGGCGTCGCGTCCAAAGGCAGGGGCCGCATTATGAAACATCATCGGATTGAACAAAATCAATCGATTAAATCGCATGGGCGCGCGCATAATCCGCTCCCATTTAGAGGCCTTATTGCAATCCTTATTCACGACATCTTCGATAAGAGTGTTAGGGTCGGTATACCCGCTTTTGAGCAGCTCTGTTTGCGTGGTCGGCACACGTTCTAATCCCGTGCGGCGATGACGGAAAAATTCCGTGCCACCTTTACAATGTTTAGGCTCTGACAAATACAAAATGCCCGAATAAAAACAAGGGTCGACGTGGACGCCTGTAACGCCTTTATCTCCGGCCAATGTTAAGCGGCAATATCCATGCGTTGTGTTGGGCGCAGCTTTCAGTGGCACGCCAGCGACTTTTGAAACCGCTTTATTAAGGCCCTCTACGGGTAGAGGCTTAGAAGATAGTAACCCCGGATAATTTCCTTTTTTAAAGGCCGGGTCATAGGTCAGTCCTAAAGCCTGACGCCGTACGTCATATGGGTTTGACAGAAAATCATCAAGAATTAGAAAGCTAGGTAACATTCTTACTCTCTAACGCAGTAAAAATATAAAGTCGCGCATTCAATATGCGCCGGGTTTCAAGGTTTCTTATTTGCCAGGTGCAGGTTTATCCCGTTCACCCCGCCTAATTTGTTCTAAAAGAGACTCTCGGTTAATTCTTTCTTGCCCCGTCGAAATAGTGTCCATCCCTCTTTTTAATTGAGGTCTCTCTGCTGTTAAAGAGAGAAGGGACACCCATTTTGATTTGTCAGCCATAATATAAGCCTGATCTCCGACTGCCTCGTAAACTCTGACATAAGCCCCCGCACGCAAGTCCCCTATTCTTGTTCCGCTTACATCAAAAATCGGAGACTCGGTCGCTGTCCACATAACTTTTGGATGGTCCGCATTAAAATATTGCGTGATTTGTTTTTCGTCACTCAAACTTGGTGTCTCCTTAGTCATAGTATTAATTGAAGACGCTGCGGCTGCGGTCTTTGTATTTGGGTCTGATTGCACGACCTCTGACGGATCGGAAGAAGCAGACGCACAGCCAATGACCACTAGGGCAACAGATAAACTCAAAAATAAGCTAGGTTTTATCATAGAACACTTCTGTATTGGACCTTCTGCACCACTTCATATGCATTTATTAAAATAAAAAGCCGCCCCCGAAGGAACGGCTTTCATATAGCATAGTGCCATGAACCTAGAATTTATAGGAAATTCCGGCGCGATATGTCCGAGCTTCCAAATCACTCCGACCAACAGTCGTGTCAGCTGAGAGGCTGATTGTGGCACGGTCCATATTAAAGTTCATACCAGCACCTAATTCACCCCATGTCTTATCCGTTCCGAATAAAGCGAAGTTTGCCGTTGGTGTGAAAGCGCCAACAAAACGGGCGTCAAAATCATCATCGATTTCGCCAAGCTCGGTTACGAGATCGGCATATGTGTTGACAGAAACCTTCGCATCATCAGAAGACTTAATTGCCAAGCCTAAACGGCCTTGCGTGCTTAGATGTTGGTCACGGTCAATGGCTAATCCAGGGAAACCACCAAATTCTTCAACATCATCATATTTGATAAGGTTCGTCTGAAGGCTCGCACGCGGAGTCACAATAGCCTGGCCCAAGGTTGTTGGACGTGACACGCGAAGGTCAAACCCATAAGTCGTATCTGTGCTCTCAGACCTTAATGAAATCGGATTTGGGAACGCCACGTTTCGCAGAGTTTCAGTTTTCAACGAACCAACACGGAGTTGACCGTCCAGAACCAAATTCTTCTTTGAACGCGCCTGAGCATAGAAAGACGCTGCAAGATGGTCGGTTTCCACAGACTGATTTAAAGAGGATTCAGCGTCGAGAGTTGTGTAGGTCAAAGACGTACCAAAACTCACCTGGTCTGAAACACGATGCTCGATACCGCCGGCGATAGAGAAGCCATCAAAGTCTTCTCGGCCCAAGCTTTGATTATTCGGCATGGCGGCACCATCACCATCAATGAAAGCACCTGCGACAAAGATTTCATAATTGTGCGGAACATTGACATTGGTCTGCATGATTTGGCCTTCAGCCGCCTGAAGTGTCGCCACATCAGACATCACCGTCGCATATTGTGCATTAGATGCCATTTGAATAGGGCTACCCATCACGGTCATCTTTCCGCCCCAGCTATCTGACATCATACCGTCGAGACGGTCTCTGTGTAGACGAGCGACGTGGTCTGTTGTCGTTTTAGCCAGACTGCGGCTTGTGGTTTCGGACACAGGTGCCCAGCTATCCAAGACACTTTGAATAGATTCTGCCGTCGATAAATCGAGCGTTGCCAGCACTTCGTTGAAAGCGCCCAATCCGCGAGAGTCATCTAAAAGCTGAGCATAGCTACTCTGAACCTTACTGTCAGGATTAATGACGCGGTCAAAAGACCCAGCCACAATCTTGGCAATTACAGTGTCGTTATCATAAGATAATTCGACATCCAAAAGCGGGCTAATACCTTGTGTTGTAAACTCACCCGTCTGCGAGCCTTGCGTTACAAGGAACTCATATACGTTACCATTGCGTGTGTCAGCCGTGGGGTTGAACAGAACCTGTCCGCCCAGGCTGGAATCACCTGTGATAATGATACGGTCAGAGTTCTGGCTTTCAGCCAAATCAATCAGGAGTGTTGTCCCGGAAGAGAACACGGCACTACCGTCAATCGTCAGCGTGCCGATTTCGCCCATTTCAGCACCGGGCGAAATAACGCCCATGACACTTGTCAGGAATGGCGTTTCAACAGTACCTGTTCCGCTCAACATACCGGACATCAATAAATAATCTCCGACAGACGTGATGCGTCCGTCCACATCAACCCAACCACTCATTTGTTGGATATCGATGAGGCTTGTCAGCGCGCCGCCCGAAGCCACATCAAGACGCGCTCCAGCGCCATTGAGTGTCAGTCGATCGATTTCAACGTCACTGGAGAGTGTTGTTGTTCCGTCTGCAGAAAGGGTCACATCAAAGTAACGCCCGCGTGTGTTCGCTGCAGCATCAGGGTCAATATTATCCGGCACAAAGTCTGTGGCGCCCGCTAATCCGTTATCTATTGAAGGGGCAGGCAGTGGCCCTGCAGCAATAATCGGACCCGCAGACTGTGAATTGATGCCTTGTTGGAAATTACCATTCCCAAGAGGTACGATGTTATCACCGCCATTGCTTATAACCTCACCATTGCGAAGTGCATCAAAATCAACGTATCCAAGATTATTACTGATACCTGTCGTCACCGCTGCCGGATCAGGATCAGGCTGCGCCACTGGCTGGCCCGTGCTCAGATCGTTACAGGCCAAAGATTGGGGGTCTTGTCGAGGATGAAAATCAATGCAGACCGCGCCAAAATCACCGTCAGTTCCGTTAATTCCATCCGGCTGTTCATCCGGGAAGCCATTCTCGACTGCACCGTCAGAGTTTATAATAAAATAATTCGGGTCCGTGTCTGTCTGCCAGTGACTGGCGTCTTCCCAATTACCATCTCCCGCTTGTGAACTCACATATCGATAAGGATTGGTTGCAGCGATATAATCTGCAAACAGGTATAGTGGTTGGTAAATTGAAAACTCGCCGTACGCACTGTTATTTCCAAAGAAACCGCCCCCACCAGATAATACACCGATTTGAAGGTCAATGTCCGCAATATCATTATTCGCCGCATCCAAAATAAGAGGTCCGCCGGAGTCGCCTCCGGCTGTTGTGCCCTCACGCTCCAAAGGTTCATCTAGGAATAAGTTAAGATCACGACCATCTGCGGACGCTGGATCATCAAAATCTGTCCAATACACATTTTGCGGAAGGTTCGGAGCGCCAGGGCCGAAGAGATTGTCATCACGGTCGTCAATAGACGCTAGCGCGCCCAACATATTTTCAGCAGCACGGCGGCGGAAATCAATCCCCTGGAAATCACCTAATGTACCATTACCCGTGCGGCCATACCCTGAGATATTCACATGGTAGCCTGTTCCGGTCACATTATCGAGTTGATTCGGTGCCGGAAGTGCAGAGAACAATAAAGCCCAAGTCGGGATGTCCGCCGCTGGTGTGTCAAGCGTGGCTAGAGCAATATCTGCTTCAAGGAAACCACGTGCTTGTGGGTTGAGAAGCGAGTCAGGATGATACTGAACTTGATTGACTGAGAAAATATTATTCGCAACATTCGTCAGACGGCCACCATTAAACCACTCTAGTAAAGCCGGAAAATTATCGACATTAAAAGAAAAGGACATATCGATGGCCGTGCCATAATCCGTTTCTGGACGACTATTGACGCAGTGGGCCGCAAATAAAACGGTTCGAGGATTGATCAATGTGCCAGTACAAACACCACCTTGAGACGTGAACATCATGCCAATACCGTTCACACCGCCTTCATTATCAATTGCAGCTTCGCCCTCATTACCATCGTTTGGCACTACGGCATTGGCCATCGGTGCCATCATAAGGCCTGTGGCCATGGCTATCGCCGTGGATGTGGAAATAAAGAGATTACGTTTGAGGTTTTTACTAAGAAGCATGACAGTCCTTTGATATATGCAAATTAATGAATCTAGATGCTGAAATTCCTTTATTAACGTGTTTCACGAAATTGCAATGATCAATTTTTAGATGTAACGAAATGTCTCTTTCATTATTCAAATCTGTGCAGGATAAAGAACGTCAGGCGTAGACTGCATCGCCCCCCCCCTCTCTAAAACTCAGCTCCCCAACGCATCAGTTTTCACAAATACTGTTTGGCCTGTGAAGGCTTCAGAGACGCAATAAAGTCACTCGCCTGCTCAATGAGCGCACCTTTAACGTCCTCATCCATCCTGTCCCAATTTCTATAGGGCATGGCTAACCGGTTATTCCCGCGTAACTTGTCTTCGTTACGGTCAAGGAAATGCCAGTAGAGCGCATTGAATGGACATGCCTTTTCGCCCACACGGTCTTTCACGTTATAGTGGCAGTCCTTACAATAATTGCTCATACGGTTAATATATGACCCGCTACTGGCATAGGGTTTTGAGCCAAGCAGCCCCCCGTCACCAAACTGGCTCATCCCCAATGTATTCGGCAGCTCAACCCATTCAAAGGCATCCAGATAGACGGATAAATACCATTCATGAACGGCAAAGGGGTCTACCCCTATCAATAACACGAAGTTGCCTGTCACCATAAGGCGCTGAATGTGGTGGGCGTAAGCATAGTCCAAAGTCTGTTTTATTGACTCAGACAAGCATTTCATCTCTGTGTCGCCTGTCCAATAAAAATCCGGCAAAGCCAGTTCGGCTTCGAGAAAATTCTGCATCTCATAACCCGGCATTTTCAACCAGTAAATGCCGCGCACATATTCTCGCCACCCGATGATTTGGCGAATATAGCCTTCGGCCGCATTGAGAGGAGCCTCTCCTTTTTTATAGGCATCCGCAATCGCTTCGCAGATTTCCATAGGGGATAATAATCCGATATTTAAATAGGGCGAGAGGAGTGAGTGGAAAAGGAAAGCCTCCCCCGAAACCATGGCGTCCTGATAGTCTCCGAACTTTTTCAGGCTATGCCGCAGGAAATAAGTAAGCGCCTTTTGAGCCCCTTCTCTATTCACGGCATAGAAAAATTCATCGACCTTGCCCAAACGTGTTTCAAACTCAGCCTTCACCATATCTATTACGCCAAGCGTTATGGCATCTGGAATAACCCTAAGCGGCTCGGGGAAAGTCAGGCCTTCTTTCGGGGGTTTACGGTTCTCTTTGTCATAATTCCATTGCCCGCCCTCCGGTTTGTCCCCATCCATTAGCAGACCCGTTTTACGCCTCATTTCTCGGTAGAAATATTCCATGCGGAATTGCTTTCGTCCTTCGGACCACTCTGCAAATTCTTCTTTGGTGGCAATGAAGCGGTCGTCATGGGTGATGGAAACCTTCACCCCCAAATCCTTTTGCCACGACTTAACATCTTCGAGCACACGATATTCAGACGGCTCGCAAACGCGGACAGTTTCAACATTTAGCGTTTGGACTGCGCGTTCAACCTCACCCTTAAAACTGCCTGTGTTTTCAGCATCCGTCAGTTTGATATAACGCACTGTCCAGCCCTGTGACCGAAGTGTCTCAGCAAAATGCCGCATTGCGGAGAAAAGGAAGACGAGCTTGGTGCGGTGATGCGGAACGGTCACGGCCTCCTCTTTTACTTCCATCATCAAAACTATGCTGTCTTCACGGTCACTGACCGCCAGAGAGGATAAATTTTCTGTAAGTTGGTCGGCAAAGACCGGTATCAGGATTTTCGACATGAACTGTTTACGACCCATATATGGGAAAAGGCGTATCCGGGTTGAGTTTTTCCTCGAAAAATATCTCACCTAAGGCTAAGCCAAAACAATGAGAACACTTCCCGACCTACCGCAGATTGTTATCGAACCCATTATCCGCATGGCTTTGGCCGAAGATTTCGGAGAGTCAGGTGATTTAACAGCCAGCCTACTCGTTCCAAAAACGGCCAAAGGCGCTTTGGTGATGCGCGCCCGCGAGTCAGGCGTTATCGCCGGATTGCAGGCCGCCGCCCTCACCTATCATTTGGTAGACCCTCAAGTGAGTTTTAAACCCACCATTCAAGACGGCGATTCCGTCAAGGCGGGGACTATCATTGCCAAAATCAACGGGCCTGTCCGGAGCCTCTTATCCGCTGAACGCGTGGCGCTGAACTTCCTCGGACGGTTGTCAGGCGTCGCCACCCTAACCCGCCAATTTGTAGAGAAAGTTGAAGGCACTCAAACCCGCATTGCCGCGACACGCAAAACTACGCCTGGTCTAAGAGCGCTTGAAAAACAAGCTGTGCTCGCGGGCGGAGGCTACACCCACCGCGAGAGCCTCGCCGCCGCTATCATGATTAAAGACAACCATATCGCTTTGGCGGGCGGTGTTGATGCCGCCCTTAAAGCCATCAAAGCGGAAGCCGATCACATGGCGCGGGTCAGCGTGGAGGTCGATACTTTGGAACAACTTGATAATGTCCTCCGATATGAACCCGACGTTGTCTTGCTGGATAATATGAAGGCCGCAACCTTGAAAGACGCGGTTGCAAGGGTTGATCGCTCTCCCCATCGCCGTCCTATTTTGGAGGCCTCAGGCGGGGTAAATCTCTCTACGGTCAAAGGGTTGGCCGCATCGGGCGTGAATGTCATCTCTATCGGCGCGTTGACCCACTCTGCGCCCAATTTCGATATCGGCATGGACGACCAATAATTAAGTATTTTGTAGCGCCAATAAAAAAAGCGCTTCGGAATGAAGCGCTTTAGATCATCTGAAAGAGGCTAACTGTCTAAATCGGAGGGGCGACATTCATAGAGACACTGCGTTTCACTGGACGCTCTCTCCACTTAAATCGGTAGAATTTGTGTGATCCGATTTGCCCGTCATATCTCAAGGTTGGCGCCCAAACCGGATTGATGTTCGTCGTGTGATAATGTGTAGCATTATCGGTTAGTCGAGGAGCAAAACCATTCAAGCTTAACGAAGCCATCTCTTTTGACCGTTCCCACGCTTTTCCCCTAGGCAAATCATCCATGGATCCATCGCAGGTAAAACTAAACTGGCAACCCGTGCGTCGTTCTGATCCTTGATATACCACATCACAAATCGAGTTCGGGTAATGTTTGGAAGTTACGCGGTTCTTGATGACCTCTGCAACGCCGATTTGACCGGAACGAGTCTCTGACCTTGCCTCATAATAAACGGCTTCCGCCAGACATTGATGCTCAGACATATCTCGTTTCGCAACGACCGTGATTTCAGGACTAATGCGCATCAAGCTTTTCGTTGCCAAATCATCATCGAATGAAACTGTGTGGGATGCGGATATATTCCTGAAAGACAGGCTTTGCGTAATTAAGGCCGTAGACCCTTTAACATTTCGCTCGATATCTTCTTTTACAAAACTCTCAGCGCGTTCCGCCCATTGGGCATCCACGCGGTGATCCGCTGCTTTACCAGCAATGGCCGGAAAAGAGACGCTAATCGCGCCAGCGGCAAAGAGACCGAAGCCCCATACCGCGAAAATGTTTGCACGTCTTTTCATTGCCGCGCTCCTTACAGACCTGTTTGAGTCTCTACAACACCGTAATCGTCTACTTGTCTTTACAATGCATGAATCGTGCAAACCGTTGCAAAATTATCGCGCGCCAACACAAAATATTGACGAAAGCACGACAAAAACCCACATATAGTGCATCAAAACTCAATTTTCACTTCGATTTTCTCGAAGACAGGCGGCAAATAGGCTCATTCCGAGTCTTTTCAACCCCTTAATCGCAGCCCCTATCAACCTAAGGGTATCAATTAGAAACAGCTTTCTAATTTTTCTGCCTAAAATTAAGCTCTCTTAAAGCGTTCTTTTGAAAGTTATAAAGCTCAAAACAGAAAAACCCGGCCGAATCGGCCGGGTTTGAAATGTGAGTCTTAACTCTGTTTTACAGGTTTTTTAGATAGCTTTGAGGTGGGGCGTGAAGTCACGCTCTTCCGGCGTACTCTCCTGATGGACAAAGACCTGGCCTGTTGAACCGCCGGAAATAGCCGCATAGCGCTCCAATTTCTGCTTTTGGTTCGCAATGATTTTGCGGAGTGTGTCAATATCATCAATCGCCAAGCTGAATTTGGATTGTAACTCTGCATATTCGGCTTTGGATTGCTCCAAGGCTTGATTATGGCGTTCAAGTTCTTCCGTCTTATTATGGAGGGCGTTTGAGCCGCGCGTTGTTCGACTACGCTCGATGTCCAGTGCACCGCGCACTGTTTCTAGTTCTTCCTCAACATGCGCAATCATATTCTCTTTAATTTTAAGCTGCGTGTTGAGCTGCTCATTTTGATTTTTCAAAGTAAGCACTTCGTCTTCACGGCGCTTAACCGTGTCTTCGAAACTGTTCTTCTGAGACGTAAGATTATAAGTCAGTGACTGCACTTCGCTCTTTAAGCTGAAGAGTTTCTCTTTCTGGTCATTATAGCGTGTTTGAACAGTCTTCAATTCAGCCGCCATTTTATCGCCTGAGCGAGTTTTTTCAGATAGACGTGCACTTAATTCCTCATTGGCTTTTTGCAATTCATAGGCGCGATTGCGTTCTTCCGCGAGATCAGCCCCCGCGGATGCCAAATCTTCTTTCAAAGTGTCTTTATTTAGCTCCAGCGTTTGTAGATTTTCATCTTTGTGCATGATTTGCGTAGAGAGGTCGTCAATTTCGCGCATTTGCTTCATCAATGTTTCACGCGTTGTCGTGTCTTTATCTTCATATTTTGCCAATGAGCTTTTGGCGAATTCCATTTCGGTACGGAATTCGTCGCGTTGACGACGCAAATCTGTCAGCGTTTTCTCTTGGTCTTCGCAAAGTAAAGATGTCTGCTTGAGCTTTTGGTTCAATTGCTCAGATTCTTTTGTCAAAACGTGGTTATCCGCTTCGACGCGGTCCAGTTGGCGCAGGCGAGTTTCCATCTTCGTCAGAGTTTTGGTTAAGGTAGACATGCGTTTGACAGCCATAAGCTGAGCTTCGGCGCCTGTTTTAAACTGTACAGACAATTCACCAAGAGCATCTTGCGCCAAATCGATATCATCTTTCACAACAGAATGTTCGCGTTTTTCAGGACTCTTATAAGCCCTGACCAATTCGTCTGTTGAGATATCGCGAGACACTGTTTTTTCACGTTTTAAAAATTTCATATCAACCCTCGTCACGAAACTGACTTACCAGTCCGTTGGTGTTCCAAATCCTATGTCATCGTTAGGTTGTGCCTCTTAAAAAAACCTTAACGTGTGTGAATTGCCTCCCCTTGATGAATGATAGCCCTCCCTCCATAAGGCGCTGCACACGGATATATATTTATGAAGATTGCCATTATCCTTATTGCCTCGGCCTTTATCACCGCCGGAATTTCCGGTGTGTTTGGTATGGCGGGCGGGCTAATATTCTTGGGCATTATTGCTACCTTCCTTACGGTAGCCGAAGCCATGGTGGTTCACGGCGCGGTTCAAAGCGTCAGTAATTGTTACCGAGCCTATCTACTGCGCGGCGGATTAAGATGGGATATTTTAGCGTGGCAGGCCCTGGGCGCTATTCCCATGACAGCCTTGCTTCTTTGGGCCTCCGTCAGCCTTAATAAAGGACAGCTTTTTCTAGCCCTCGGTGTGTTGCCGCTTTTTCTTTGGCTCCCCAAAGGCTGGCTTCAAGGGGATGTGGAGAAACCGCCACACGCTGTTTTATGCGGCGCTATGGTGATGGGGCTTAATTTGACCGCAGGGGTCGCAGGGCCGGCTCTAGACTTTTTCTATGTTAAAACAGCTTTGACGCGGCATGAAATTGTGGCCACCAAGGCTTTGACCATGTTTGCCTCACATATTGTTAAAATCCTCTATTTTGGGATTCCACTTTTCCTTGCCAGTGATTTAGCCGGATTGCCGCCCCTTTGGATTTTCTTAGCCTGCATCCCTGCCGTCATGATGGGAACATTCCTTGGAACCCAGTTGCTAAAACGGTTCTCTGATGTCGGTTTCAGGTCTGTTACGCGAACGCTCGTGACGGTCATCGGGTTTATCTATTTTCTCCGAGGCCTGATTTTGGTTGGAGTTTTGTGAGGGTCGATTTTAGCGGCGGCCGAGAATTGAGCCACATATAAAGCCCAATCCCTGACAAGGTTATGACTGTCCCGACCCCGTCCCACAAAGCAAATGGCTCACCCAACACTAATATCGCGGCGACGATCGTGGCCAAAGGCCCGAGCATGCCCATAACGGCCACTGTCTGAGCGCCTATGCGGCCAATTGAAATGTTAATGAGAAAACTCGGCAATATGGTGGATACAAAAGCAATGGTCGCGCCCAATATGTAAATACGTGGTGGAAGGTCGAGCGCTTGCGCAATACCACCATCAGCCAAGCTTTGAGCCAGGAAATGCAAAATAATTGTCGTCGCGGCAGCAATCATAGCCATACAGGTAAAGACCTTTGACCCCACCGCATCAATCATGCGTTTAGCAATCAATTGAAACAAAGCGAATATAATGGCGGCCCCTAGAATCAGCGCGCTGCCAAGCGGCACATTTACGCCCGTCGCAATATCACCCCCAATAAACACAATAGCTAGGCCGCTATAGGCCAGAATAATCGCTAATATACCCGAGCGCGTAATCGTCCCGCCGAAAAACAAAGCGCCGAAAAGGACAACAAAGACGGGGTAAGTAAATAATATCAACCGCTCCAACTGCGCGGTGATTAATTTCAACCCCGCGAAATCGAGATAGGTACAAAAATGATACCCCATGACACCCAGAATAGCGGCTTGAACAACACGCTTAAACGGAACACCGCCCTTTTGTCTTAAGCTGAAATATAAAATGGCGATATAGACAGGCAGGGCAAAGCCCATGCGCAGCGTCATCAATGTAATGGCATCCAAATCATTTGCCGCCATTCCGCCGCCCGGCAAATAGGCCAGCTTCACAAATATTGCCTTCATAGAATAAAGCATCGCGCCTAATGCGGCGAAAAGATAGGCCCAGCTTTCTTTCGGCGTCGACGTCTTTGTCGGCTCAGATAGTAAAGCTTCGGAGGTCGTGTTACGAAAATTCGGACGCATCAGCGCGCGTCTTTCGCGGTGCTACTTCTCTGCTTTTGTTTGACGCGACGTTTTTGTTTGAAGAAACGTTTGAGCACGTCTGAGCACTCTTGCGCTAAAACCCCTGATTTTATGTCGGGACGGTGGTGACAACTGGCTTGATTGAAAAATTGAACACCGCTTTCTACCGCCCCGCCTTTGGGGTCAGACGCGCCGTAAATAATCCGGGCAATACGCGCATTCGCGATTGCCCCTGCGCACATCGTGCAGGGTTCCAAAGTCACATAAAGATGCAGCCCGTTCAGTCGGTAATTTCCTGTTTTATAAGCCCCGTCCCTGAGCGCCAAAACCTCTGCATGAGCCGTCGGGTCACAAATACCAATGGGGGCATTGCCGGTGCGCGCGATGATTTCATCAGTCTCGGGGTTGACCAAGACCGCGCCGACAGGCACTTCGCCCCTCAAACTTGCCGCTTGCGCTTCTGCCAAAGCCAAGCGCATATAGTCTTCATCAGTCATAGCGCTCTTTGAGACGCGAAAACCCGAACGGTCAAGTCATGCCCGATATGCAAAAACAGAAGAATGCCGGTAAAAAGGAAACTTTCGCGCAAAAACCGGGTGATCGTATTGCGAAATATCTGGCGCGCGTCGGCGTCGCCTCTCGCCGCGATGTAGAACGCATGATTGAAGAAGGCCGCGTGAAAGTGAACGGCACGGTTCTGACGACGCCTGCTTTCAAAGTGACCGGAAAAGAAAAAATCCTCGTCGATAATGCGCCTGTTGCAGAGAAAGATATTCCGCGCATGTGGCGTTATCACAAACCCGATGGTCTGGTGACATCCCATAAGGACGAGCAAGGACGGCGCACCATGTTCGAAGCCCTCCCGACAGATATGCCGCGCGTTATATCTGTGGGTCGTCTTGACCTCACATCCGAAGGGCTCATCCTGCTTACAAATGACGGCGAACTCGCCCGCCAATTAGAACTGCCCAGCACCGGATGGTCCCGCCGTTACCGCGCGCGCGCCTATGGTAAAGTCACGCAGGAACAATTGGACACTTTAAAAAAAGGGGTTGTCATTGACGGCATCCCGACAGGCGAAATCATCGCCACATTAGATCGCCAGCAAGGCGATAATGCGTGGATTAATGTGACGTTACATGACGGCAAAAACCGCGAAATCCGCCGCGCTCTTGAAACGCTGAACCTCCAAGTAAATCGCCTCATCCGCGTCTCTTATGGCCCCTATATGTTGGGGGATTTGAGTAAGGGCGGATGCGAGGAAATTAAAACCCGTGTTCTGCGCGATCAAGTGGGTCACTTGATTGACATTCCAGAGGAAAAAGTCGTTATCCGAAAACCCAAACGCGGCAGCTTCGCCAGTGCTAAACGGTTTCAGGATAAGCCGTCCACTGACAAAGACGCCAAGACGCCCAAAGGCCGAGGGCGCTTCGCCAAGGCCGTGACTAAGCCGAAAACTAAAGCTGGAACGCGACCGCCAAAAAACAATGCAGGGAAGGCGTATGGTAAACCGGGCGGCAAAATGTCAGGAAAATTCGCGCCAAGAGGTCAGGGACGAGGCAAGAAATAGATGCGAATAGTCACGGGGTCATTACGGGGGCGGAACATCATTACCCCTGCTGGGCGAAAAACTCGCCCCACAAGCGACCAAACGCGCGAATCTATCTTTAATATCCTCTCACACGCAGACTGGGCCCCTGAATTAGAGGGCGCCATTGTCGCCGATATCTTTGCAGGCTCTGGTGCCTTAGGGTTGGAGGCTATATCACGCGGCGCAGAATTTTGTCTATTTGTTGAAACAGAACCCAAAGCGCGCGGCGCTATTCGCGATAATATCGACACAATGGGGCTATTCGGATGCACGCGCCTGCACCGCCATGATGCCACGCGGCTAAAAATCGCTCCCGGAAACCTCCGCGGCCCCTTCACACATATCTTTATGGACCCACCCTATAATAAAGGCCTCTGGAAACCGGTTCTATCTCGCCTGAAAGAGCAAGGCTTGCTCGCTGAAAACGGCGTGATTATTTTAGAAGAAAGCAAAGACGCGGAGATTGATGCGCGGGGGTTCGAGGTTCTGGCAGATAAGACCTGGGGCGCGGCACGTGTTTTGTTTCTACGCCAAGAGACATCTGCATAAAATCACCGGTATTGTGGATTCCATCGCCCTTGGGGGTGGATTACTGACAATTCCGGCTCTTTTATTGGAGGGCATTCCCCCGCTTACGACATTAGGAACAAACAGTTAAAAAGCCACACAAGCATCAGAGCCGAAGATGTCGACAAACCGTGAAACTCATTTTCGATACATCAAGTGATAACGGAGTTATTCATTGAAAAAACCGAGCCCTTTCAGGCTCGGTCTCATAAAATATTTATCGGATAGACCTAGAAACGTCGTCCGACACCAACACCGAAAATCCACGGGTCAATATCCACATCGGCTGCAACACGTCCTGCGGCACCTGCATTTACATTCACATCCGTGCTAAGGAAAACCTTCTTCACATCCAAGTTAAAAAAGTAAGTGTCATTCACAGGGATGTCCGCCCCCGCCTGCAATGACAATCCAAAAGTATTGTCGTAATTTACACTAACCGCATCCCCCGGATCATTATCATAGAAGAATGTGTAGTTCACACCCGCGCCCAAATAAGGACGGATCGCGCCGCGCGGATTAAAGTGATATTGTAGATTAATCGTTGGCGGCAAAAGTGTGACATCACCTAAGTCAACATCACCCAAGGAAGAGTTTCTTACGCTGACATCATGCGGGTTCGTCGCCAAAATGAGTTCCGCTGCGATATTTTCCGTAAAGAAGTATGAAATATCTAATTCAGGGACAACCCGGTTAGAGATTTCAGCCTCGCCGCCGATTGTATCAATTTCTGCACTCTCATCCGGAACGATGTTCAAAGCTCTGAGACGGATTAACCACGGATCCTCAACATCTCCCGCATAAGCAGGGACAACATAAGCCATGCTTAACGCAGATGCGCCCACACCGATCATGAGCTTTTTAACAGATTTGAACGACATAAAAATTCCTTTGCATATGTATCAGTAATCTACGCGCGCCGGATAAAGAAGAAATTTACATAGCGAAAATATAATGTGGTTATGCTTTATATAGACTCTAACTATGAACACTTAAGCGTGTCCGTAATCCGTAAGAATTAATTAATTCCCTAACGCCGCCCAAATAACCGCTCAATATCGGCCAGCTTCAATTCCACATAAGTCGGCCTGCCATGATTGCACTGCCCCGAATGCGGGGTGGCTTCCATTTGCCTTAAGAGCGCATTCATTTCTTGGCCGTTTAGCCTGCGCCCAGCCCTGACGGAGCCGTGGCATGCCATGGTTCCGCAAACATGTTCAAATTTTTCTTTGAGGCTAAGTGCTTCGTCATATTCTGAAATGTCATCGGCTAAATCACGAAGCAGACCTTGGATATCCATCTCGCCCAACAAAGCAGGCGTTTCGCGTACTGCGACAGCTCCTGTCCCGAAGGGTTCAATAATGAGGCCCATTTCGGCGAGTTCTTCCGACCGCGCCAAA
Source organism: uncultured Algimonas sp. (assembly GCA_964565335.1). Lineage (GTDB taxonomy): Bacteria > Pseudomonadota > Alphaproteobacteria > Caulobacterales > Maricaulaceae > Litorimonas. The sequence goes on from CAZMEN010000002.1 coordinate 79,706, forward strand.
AGATTTGCCGCATCGCTTTCACCCAAATCCACAATATCGGGAATGAGGAGTGATTGTCGCTCCACCCCTTTATCGGCCATCGCCACCTTCATACGTTCATAAACGAGACGCTCATGGGCGGCGTGTTGGTCGACAATAACAATCCCGTCCGAAGTTTGTGCAACCACATAAGTCTCATGCAATTGAGCCCGCGCAGCACCTAAGGGCTTCGCTGTCAAGTCGCTATCAGGCGAAGGGTATGGCGCGTAAGGATTAGGCGGATTGCCCTCATAAGCTTCTCCCATCTCTTCCACCTTGGCCGAGAATCCATCGACTAGGGGCTGCAAGGCCGGGTCATTACGATAAGGCGCTTGGTAGTTCGGCGCATAGCCTCCGCGATTGGAGCTGTAATTGCCTTGTAAGGGCATTGCTGCTTGGCCGCCCATTGCCTGACCGCCGATTCCCTGCCCTGCCTGAATACGCCCTAAAGCATAATCGCTCACCGTTGTACTGGCGCGATGTCCCGCCTCTTCCAGTGCCAGCCGTATTCCCTTAACAATCAAACCTCTCACAAGGCCCGGATTACGAAAGCGCACTTCGCTTTTGGCGGGGTGCACATTCACATCGACATGCTCTTGTGGCAGATCGACATAGAGCGCAACGACAGCGTGGCGGTCACGAGCGAGATAGTCTTGGTAGGCCCCTCTCACTGCGCCGTGCAGTAATTTGTCCCGGACCGGTCGCCCATTGACGAATAAATATTGATGTTGGGAATTACCCCGCGAATAAGTCGGCAGTCCCGCAAAGCCGCTTAGAGCAATATTTTCTCTAATCTGGTCTATGGCGACCGCATTTGCGCTGAAATCCTGCCCTAAAATACCGGCCAAACGCGCCAAACGCCCGTCTGCATCATCGCTTTGCGCGGCGAGCTTCAAACTCACCCGCGCAGGCGTTCCCAAAGTCATTCCGACAGATGGGTTCGCCATGGCCAGACGCTTAACGGTATCAGAAATCGCCATGGCTTCGCTACGTTCAGATTTCAGGAACTTTAAACGCGCAGGCGTGGCATAGAATAAATCTCGCACTTCGACCCGTGTCCCGTGAAGACCGAAACGGGCAGCAGGGCGAATAGGTTTGACGTCTCCGCCTTCGACTCGCAACTCCCACGCGCTATCCGCATCCATGGTCTGGCTGAGCAGGCTCAAGCGCGACACAGATCCGATGGACGGCAAAGCCTCGCCGCGAAAGCCCATAGTGGAGATATTCAATAAATCCCATTCGCCCATCGCATTCGGGGCGAGTTTGGATGTGGCGTGGCGCTCTATCGCAATCGGTAGTTCTTCGGGGCTCATGCCCCGCCCATCATCCGTAATGGAAATCAGCGTGCGCCCGCCATCTTCATAGCGGATGTCGACCTGAGTGGCCCCTGCATCAATGGCGTTTTCCACTAGCTCTTTGATAACGCTGGAAGGGCGCTCGATAACTTCACCCGCCGCAATACGGTTGACCGTTTCATTGGGCAATCGCCGAATCGAAATGTGGGAAGCGCTCATAAAAAAAGCCTAACGATAACGAGGTCGTTAGGCCATATTCTACAACAGCGAAAGCTGTGGACGTGAAAGGTTCGGGTTCTACAACAGCGAAAGCTGTGGACGTGAAAGGTTCGGGCGCGCCCTTAAAGACCGGGGAGTTTCGGCCCGCCCGGACGTTTGGTAATGGTGACTTCACCGCCGCCTGTTGCCTTATTGATTGACTCGATACGTTTGGCTTCAGCCTCAGAGTCAAGCGGTACAAGTTTTCCGTCCTGATCAACAAGCTGTCCATTTTGCCAGAACAAAATACGGCTAGTAAATCCGTCTGTTTTACGCTCGACAGAGTTTTGCCCATCAATTTCAATACGAATTTCAGGATTGGCGCGACCTACACCCGCTTTGGTCATGAGAACGACCTCGCCGCGTGTCGGCTCGGCGGCGTCAACATTACCAATTAGGGCCTCACGCGCAGCTTTTTGCGAATAGTTATTCTCTGATGAGCTTTCACCTAAACGTGGCGGGCGAAGATTATATTCTGGCGGCACCACCAATGGCGCTTTCGTCAGGATATTAAATTCATTCGGAGCTTCTTTCTTAAGGCCCAAAGCTTTGGAAGTTGATGTACAGCCCACCATTAAAGCAGAACTGGCTGTCACAAGAATAAGAGGCGCGATAATCCGGCGCATAATGTCCGTCCTTCATCAAAAATTTAACCTGACATAGCCTCAAATAAAGCAGGGGCCAAGTGACCAAAATTTTATTTATCAGTATTCTTTGCTGCAGAAGTCGATTTTTCGTCTTTGTGGGTCAAAAAAGAACCTACCAATAGCCCGATGACGCCGACCGTAATCGCGCTATCGGCGATATTAAAGACATATTGGAATTTAATATCGCTGAAGTCGATGAAGTCAGTCACCGCGCCAAATAAGAATCGGTCAATGCCATTCCCGATAGCGCCGCCGATAACAAGACCGAAGGCCCAACGTGACAAACGATCCTTCGTTTGGCCCAACATCCAAAATAAAAGTGCACTCATGACGAGGGCAAAAATTGTGAGCCCCCACCGCTTTAAGGACGAATCGCCTTGTAATAGCCCCCAGCTAATCCCCTGATTACATAGAAGGCTGAGGTCAACGATCGGGCTGAATTCGTGTTTCAGTCGAATCTGAGGATTAAGCTCACAAATATTGATGGGGACTTTGAAAAACTTAATGGCGGCATACTTTGTAATTTGGTCAAAAATGACAACACATATAGGCAGAAGAATACCAAATTTCAGCCAAACACCTTTGCGGTCGTCGATTTGAATTTCATTTTCGGACACAGGTGACGCCTCATATTTGATTTTGCGCGGCTTGCCATGATTAAATCCGTTTTGCAATTCTCTTCCTTCCCCATTCTTGCCGGCATATCCGAAGTTATTCCAGCAAATGTGGGGCCACTGAGCGCGGATTGCGCCGACATGACCCGAAAATTACGGATTTGATATGAAAATGTCTGTATTTGTAACCAATATATCATTGGCGAAGCGGACCTGACCCGTTAGACCATTTCAAAAGCAATTGCGGTTGAGCCATCAACACGCCCTCGCCCATGGATAATTGACTTATGTCGACACACACTCTGACGACCTTTCCTGCTTTTCATGCTAAGCGCCTTATGGGCGGTGTTTGCACGGCTGCTCTTGCCTTCGGTCTGAGTCACTCCGCGGTCGCGCAAGTCGAAATTACGGATGCACGTACTGCCCCTGTCACGACAGATGATGAGGGTAATGATGTCACCATAACAAGCGCGGGTTCGGTTACTTTAACGGATAATGCAGGCCCTGCTGTAACAGTTAACTCTGATAATACGTTGACCAATGCTGGGGTAATAACGATCTCCGATGTCGATAACGCTACCGGCGTATCACTCGAAGGCGGCACTAATCGCGGCTTTGTCAATTCCGGATCGATTCTGGTAAATGAAGACTTTACCGGCGAAGATACGGATGGTGACGGAACGATTGATGGGTCACGAACCGTTGGTTCGGGCCGAACAGGCATCCTCATTTCCGGCGCGTCTCCTTTCGAGGGGAACGTCACCCTCGACGGGTCCTCCATTGTGCGCGTGGAAGGTAGTGAGAGTTTCGGTGTCAATGTTGCGGCAGCAGGAGGTCTGACGGGCGATTTGACCCATGCAGGCCAACTTTCACTCCTTGGGGATAATGGAGCAGGCTTCAATATTGCAGGCAATGTGACTGGCAATGTCGAAAACACCGGAACAATAGCAATCTTAGGGTCTAACTCTTACGGATATAATGTAACCGGCGACATCCAAGGCGGGTTTGTTAACGCTGGGTCGGTCAGAGCAAATGGCTTCCGTTTTGACAGTCGTTTGGGACTTGGCGGAGACCTAACGGGCCGAGAAGACCTTCAGGCCGAAGACCTCCAACAAGCAAATTCCGCCATCGCCATTCGAGGCAATGTAACACAAGGGGTGCATTTGGATCTCCGCCGTGAAGAAATTTTGGATGACGATGGCGTTGGAACAGGCGTGTTCACGACAACCTCTCAGTCCAATATCTCCCAGCTTGGCAGCGCGCCTGCGATTTTAATTGACGGCGAAGGCACACCTATCGCCATTGGACGCGTCGCGCAGATTACGGACCCCGCCGACGCAGATTTCGACGAAAATCTACAATTTGGCTTCATCAATGAAGGCGCCATCAATGCACAAGGCATTTTCGATGATTTTGATGCCACAATCCTCTCCATTACTAATGCAGAAATTGAAGGCGGCATCCTGAATTCAGGAACAATGACGGTTTCAGCCTTCCGCGGCCCCGGAACAAGAACAATTGACGGCGTAACAGCAGGCACAGGCTTAGCTCGCGCGATTGTTCTGGGCGACGGCGCCATTGTAAATGCCATTAACAACCAGGGTATTATTACCGTTCAATCCTCCGAAGCCGTAGATGAGGTATTTGCAGACGGTGATAATCCGCTTGCTTCTGTGAATATCGAAGCCGTCGCGATTGATATTGGCGCAAATGCAACAGCCAGTTCTTTGTATAATGTCGGCACTATCAGCGCCGTTATTGTCGGCAGAAATGGCGAGGCCTATGCCATTCGTGATGCCTCTGGCTCTTTAACCAGCTTCACAAATGAGAGTTTTGTGTTTGTCTCTGGGCAAAATTCAGATCCCGTAGGAGAAGAAGAAACAACTTTCTCCTTAGTGGCGTTAGATGTTTCAGCCAATACAAGCGGTTTCACCTTTACACAACAACGTGCGGCGGATGACGATTTAACGGATGACGCTGTACCACCGGCGCCCCTCTTGATTGGTGATATTTTACTCGGTTCGGGCGATGATGTTATCATGGCGACAGCCGGAACTATTTCCGGAGATATTGATTTCGGAACAGGGCAAGACCTGCTCTCTCTATCGGGCGAGTCATCCTATACGGGTGAAATTCGTAATTCCGACAACCTAACAATTAACGTCAGCGACGGCAGTAGTCTGGCTCTGACAGGGTCTTCACCTGTGTCCGTCGCAGATGCTTCATTTGACGGAACTTCAACCTTCCTGCCAACACTTAACGGGCAAGACGGAACAGCCACGACTCTGGATGCAAGCGGCGCTATTACATTTGCCGAAGGCTCCGTTATTGCGCCTCGCTTTAATTCCATCGTGTCGGACGTCAACGGTGTCTCCTTTACCATCGCCAATGCAGCAACGTTGGACTTGGCGGCATCGACGTTAGCGCAATTAAACTCTGCTGATGGCTCAGACGCTTTACCATTCCTTTATGATTTCCTTTATGAGGAGATTGGAGAGACTTTGGTTGTCACAGTCGATTTACGCAGTGCCGAGCAACTAGGACTCGACGCCGCACAATCGAACGTTCTTGAGCCAGCCATTGAAGCCTTTGCGGCGAATAGCGCCTTAGGAACGGCGATTGCCAATATTACAAGCGAAACAGAATTTAATGATGCCTTCAACCAACTCATGCCGGAGTTCTCTGCTGCTGCGCGTGAATTTGTTGTCGCCAATGTTGACGGCGCAGTTGGCGCAGTTGCCAACCAATTAGACGCAGCGCGTCGTTCTCCCGATAAGCCGGGCGGTGCTTGGTTGCAGGAATTCGCTTATTTTGCAGATAGAGACCTCGCGGGTCTTTCAGAACAATATCGCGGCGCAGGCTTTGGCTTGGCAGCAGGTTTAGACGCAGCCATCGGCCCCTTCCACGCCGTGGGCGTGAGTGTTGGTTTTGCCTCAACAGAAATCGAAGACGTTGTCGGACAGGATGAGCCCCTCGATGTCGTAACCGTTCAAGGCGGCCTCTATGCAGGTCTGGCCAATGAGTTGGCGAACGGTGTTCTCGGAACTGATTTTTACATTGGCGGCGGTTATAATAACTTTGAGCAGCAACGCCGGGTCCGCATCAACGACTTCTTTGGTCGCGCCGCTGCTGATTATTCGGGCACACATATTAATGCTTCGGTCCGTTCGGGTTATGAAATGGCACTCAGCGATCGCTTCTGGATTCGCCCAACAGTATCTTTGGATTATCTTCGTTTAAACGAGGATGCTTACACGGAAACGGGTAATGAAGGCATTGCCTTGGATGTTGCCAGCCGATCTTCTGATCGCGCGACCGCCTCGGCTCTCTTTAATGTCGGCGCGAAATTCCAAGGCAAACGCACTTGGATCAGGCCTTCCATGCGGGTGGGCTACCGTCACGCCTTTATCAATGACCCGACAACCACCGATTTCGCCTTTGCTGGCTTAAGCGGCAACCGTTCTTCAATCGACTCCTTCGCCTTCCCTGATAGCGGTTTCTTGGTCGGTTTCTCTGTTGCAGCTGGATCTGCTTATTCCTCTATTGGCTTTGACGTTGACAGCGAAATTCGCGACGGGTTCATCCGCCATACAGGACGCGTTGTCGTTCGTCTCTTATTCTAAAAGAGACGACACTCTCTCTTATTAAACGCAGCCCCTATCTCTCGGGGCTGTTCGATGAATTTGGTGATGTCTCTGAAAGCTTACCCGCTCTCACAGAGGTAGCTCGTCTTACGCAGACAAGAGACGCGCTTCAATTACTCAAGAATAAATTTGCCTTAAGATGGAGTGTAGAGGCCCTAACCGCGAGAGAGGCAGCCGGTTCCCATGCTGCCGTCGATGCCCTGCAAACGTTTCAAAAATTAGGGCAAGCCCAATCAAATTTTGCTGATGCCACGATACAGGCGGCACTCACAATGGCCTGGGCGGAGACCTGCAAACGCTTTTCAATTAAAGCCAGCACGCCGCACGGTCTGTTTATTTTAGGGTTAGGGAAGCTCGGCGGCAATGATCTGAATTTCTCCTCAGATATTGACCTTGTCGCATTTTACGACGCCGATATTTTGCCCGTTTCGGCGAATAAAGGCCAAGCCTACATTAGCAATCAATGCTTGAAAACCTTAACACAAATTTTAACTCCGCGGAATTCCCCCGATCATATCTGGCGAGTAGATTGGAGGTTGCGTCCAGAAAGCTCCGGCACAGGCTTGGCGCTCTCCACGGCTAAAGCAGAAAAATTCTATTTCTTTCGCGCTTTGCCTTGGCATCGCCTCGCTCTGATGAAGGCCCGCATTGTGGCAGGGGACAAAACCGCAGGTCTTACTTTCCTGCAATCTTTGAACCCATTTATTTGGCCACAGAATTTGGACTTCCGCGCTTTGGATGATTTAGCGGATTTGAAAACGCGGATTAATAATGAACATCCCGGCCTGTCTTATGAAAGACAGCAACTCAAACCGATTATAAAAAACCCTGAAGGATTTAATTTAAAATTAGGGGCGGGCGGCATTCGAGAAATCGAATTTATCGCTAATGCACAGCAATTAGTCTGGGGCGGGAAACAAACAGAGCTTCGCCAAACGTCTACTTTGGACGCCCTGAAAACTCTAGCCAAACTCGGACATATGAGCGCCGAAGACGCAGAAAACTTATCCCAATCCTATATGGTTTTACGGCGTGTTGAGAATGCGCGGCAAATGATGCGCAATGAGCAAACCCATATGGTGCCAAATGACGAGGCCGACAAAGCCCGGCTGTTATCACTGTCCGGATATGACGCCGACCATGACGGATGGGAAATTTTTTGTGAAGATATTTTAAAAATACGTCGTTTCGTTAATTCGCGCTTTAAATCACTCTTTGAGGCGGATGACGCGCGAACGACCTCATCGCCCAGCTTTCACCCTGACACGCCCTCACCGCTAGCTGAGGCGATCATAAAATCGTGGGAAAATGGGTTTGACACCCACGGCCTGCCATCGTCTTCACGCGCAGAATATAGAGCTCTTGGACGCCGTTTGTTGGCGCGCGTCATAGACAGCCAAGCGGATACCGAAATTGCTTTGCAGAACATTGATAGGTTTTTGAAATCTATCTCCCGTTCGGCTCAATATTTTGATTTACTCAATCGTCATGACGGCCTGCTCGACACTTTAATCACGCCGCTGCTCCATTCTCCCCATATGACCGCATTACTTGAGCAGTCTCCTCATATAATTGATATTTTCCTTCTCCCGCAATCCGTGGACAAGCCTGATCCATCCGCCATTCTGGCCGATAAAGATTATGGCATGCGGCTTGACCGATTACGGCGTTTTGTAAACGAACATTTATTTCTATATTATCACCGCTTCATGGAAAAGTCGGATGGCCTCCAGGTGCTTCAACACAACCTCACGCGCTTAGCCGAAATCTGCCTTGATACGGCCATTCAGATTGTCATGGAAGAATTAGAGACTGACTGCCCCCGTATGGCCGTTATGGGGTTAGGGAAAATGGGTACACGTACCATGGCTCCCAAATCCGATTTAGATCTAGTTTTTATTTTTGATGATAGTGTGGATAGCGAATTAGCGGCTCAAATCGTCAGGCGTCTAAAAACAACCTTGATGACCCCTTTACGCGAAGGCATCGCCTATGAATTGGATATGCGCCTACGCCCCTCGGGACGAAGCGGACCTCCCGCTGTTAAACATGCGAGCTTTCAAAACCACCATAATAACCGCGCTCACAATTGGGAACATATTGCCCTGGCCCATAGCCGTGCTGTTTCAGGCGACGCAAAGTTTGGCGCTAAAATATCGGCTTTCTGCGAAGACGTTGTAAATCGCCCCAGAGACACAACGCAATTTTTAACTGACGCCAAAGTCATGTGGTCGCGCATAGAAGACCAACGTATTTTGAACACGCCGCATTCTGTCTGTAATGCCAAATTAAGGCCGGGCGGTTTAATGCAGGCTCAATATATCCAAGCCTGTCACATCGTTCTGAACATCACGCCTCCAGACGATTTAGAGGCCGCAATTGCCTTTTGGCAATATCAACAAATCTGGGAACGCCTTTTGGGTCTGAAACAAAAGAGCTTTGACACCGTTGCCGAAAGATTCCGCGAAAAGGTCTTTTTTGAGGGCAGGCGAGCCATCGATCAGGAAACGTATATTAATAAGAGCGAGCATCATGCTGATTGCGTTATTGGCCACACCGCAAAACTTTTTGAGGGAACTGACACACCCGCAGATGATACATCTTTTCCGGTGAATTGGGCCTCAGATAATTAACGGCAGAACTATCCCCGTATTCCGTATAATTAAGCCCTTGCCTCGCTCGCCAGAGACTCCATATTGCGGAGGCGTGATTCACCTCCTGTTCTGATTGATCTTTATGACAGACAAATCTCTTTTTGACGGCAAAAGCGAAGCGGCCAGCAATGCCTATTCCGCCAAAGACATTCAGGTTCTTGAAGGCTTGGAGCCCGTTCGCCTGCGCCCCGGCATGTATATTGGCGGCACGGATGATCGCGCCCTGCACCATCTCTTTGCCGAAGTGATTGATAACTCTATGGATGAAGCAGTGGCAGGCCACGCCACCCGAATCGAGGTTGAATTAGAGGCCGATGGCTATCTGTCCATTTCAGATAATGGACGTGGTATTCCCGTCGACCCGCACCCTAAATACCCAGAGAAATCAGCCCTTGAAGTCATTATGACGGAATTACATTCTGGCGGTAAATTCAGCTCCAAAGCCTATGAAACATCCGGCGGCCTTCATGGTGTCGGCGTGTCTGTTGTAAACGCACTATCCGACCACCTGGAAGTCGAAGTTGCCCGAAGTAAAACATTATACCGCATGAACTTTGCGAAGGGCGTACCTCAAGGCAAGCTTGAGACCGTCGGCGCAATCAATAATCGCCGCGGGACGAAGGTTCGCTTTCACCCCGACCCTGAAATTTTCGGCAAGAAAGCTAAGTTTAGAGCCGCACGACTTTTCCGTATGGCGCGTGCCAAGGCCTATCTGGAACCGGGCGTTGAAATTCGCTGGAAATGCGACCCTGAACTTGTCAAAGCCACAGACGAAATCGAGTCGGAAGCCGTCTTTCATTTTCCGGGTGGCTTGGCTGATTTCCTACAAGAAACTTTGGGCCAAAAAGCGACAATCACTTCAGAGCTTTTCGCTGGTCGCTCTAAAAAGACTGATGGTCATGGACGCGTTGAATGGGCTTTATCTTGGAGCCCGGAAGGGTTCGGAGAAGCAGACAGCTTTGTCCGTTCCTATTGTAACACCGTCCCAACACCTGAAGGCGGGACGCATGTGGCGGGCCTGCGAGCGGCGGTCACCAAGGGGCTGCGCGCCTATGCCGACATTGCGGGCATGGGTAAGAAATTCAATCATGTTCAGCCTGATGACGTCATGTTCGGGGCGGGCGCATTAGTGTCTGTCTTTATTTCAGACCCTGACTTTGTCGGACAAACCAAAGACCGCCTCTCCAGCTCCGAGGCAACAAAACTGGTTGAAAATGCTGTTCGTGACCCTTTTGATCACTGGCTCGCCAGTTCGCCTAAAGATGCGAATGCCTTATTAGAATGGGCGATTGAGCGCGCCGACGAACGTGTCAAACGCCGTAAAGCCCGTGACGTTAAACGCAAGTCTGCCACCAAGAGACTACGCCTCCCGGGTAAGCTCGCGGATTGTTCCAATAAAGGCGCTGACGATACTGAAATATTTATCGTTGAGGGCGACTCCGCTGGCGGGTCGGCTAAACAGGCACGTAATAGAAAGACGCAAGCTATTCTTCCCCTCAAGGGTAAAATTCTGAATGTTGAATCCGCGACAATGGAGAAAATTCAACGCAATGCCGAAATCAATGACCTCTGCGTCGCGCTGGGCGTTGGGTTAGGAAAACGTTTCGACACGGATGATCTTCGCTATGAGCGCGTGGTTATTATGACCGACGCGGATGTCGACGGCGCGCATATCGCCGCGCTGCTCATTACGTTTTTTTATAGCTACCCGCCAGGCCTCATTGAAGAGGGCCGCCTCTTTATGGCCATGCCGCCGCTCTATAAAATGAGTGCAAGCGGGACGACCGTTTACGCCATTGATGACGCGCACCGCGAAGAATTAATGGGAACGGTCTTCAAAGGAAAAACTAAGGTCGATATTGGCCGCTTTAAAGGCCTCGGCGAAATGAACCCCGGACAGTTAAAGTCCACCACCATGGACCCGAAAAGCCGCACACTCGCCCGTATCACGATTGACCCCAGCACTTTGCCCACAACAGAATCTCTCGTTGAGACATTAATGGGCAAACGCGCCGATTTGCGGTTTCAATATATTCAAGATCACGCACAATTTATCGAAGACGTGGATGTTTAAATAAACACTGCATGGCCACGCTTCTTCAAATCCATTAAGTGATAGCCATGACAGATTTAAACGCATTCATTTGTGCCCTTCCCAAAGCCGAACTTCATCTTCACATTGAGGGGAGCCTTGAGCCTGAGCAAATGTTTGAGTTTGCCGCCCGCAATAATGTGACCCTACCTTATAAAAGCGTGGAAGATATTCGCGCCGCTTACGAATTTAACAACTTGCAAGAATTCCTCGATATTTATTATCAAGGCATGTCAGTTCTCTTAACGAAGCAGGATTTCCATGACTTGACCTATGCCTACCTAAAGCGGGTTAACGCCGATAATTGCCGTCACGTTGAAATTTTTTTCGACCCGCAAGGGCACACGGATCGCGGCGTTGCTTTTTCGGAAGCCATAGAAGGCATTCTAGAGGGCTTGGAGGCAGGTAAGAAAGACTTTGATATATCCTCCCATTTGATTTTGTCGTTCTTGCGCCACCTTTCAGAGGAAGCCGCTTTTGAGACATTAGAGCACGCCGCGCCTTATCTGGATCAAATATTAGGCGTCGGACTGGACTCATCCGAGCTAGGCCACCCGCCCTCCAAATTTGAGCGCGTTTATACCAAGGCACGTAGTCTGGGGCTAAAGAGCTTCGCCCATGCCGGAGAAGAAGGGCCGCCTTCTTATGTTTACGAAGCCTTAGACCTGCTGAAAGTTGACCGCATCGACCATGGGAACCGCTCATTGGAAGATGAGGCGCTTGTTACCCGCTTGGCCAAAGAGGAAATATTTCTAACAGTCTGCCCACTCTCAAACTTGAAGCTCTGCGTGGTCGATGACTTGAGAAACCACCCTCTAAAAACTATGTTGAATAAAGGGCTCAAGGCTACGGTCAATTCCGACGACCCTTCTTATTTTGGCGGCTATTTAAATGATAATTATATCCGAACAGCGGAAGCTTTGTCCTTAAGCCGGGATGACGTCATCACGCTTGTCACGAATGGGTTTGAAGGTGCTTATCTGTCGCCTTCGCGTAAAACCGAATTGCTCGATGAGTTAAGCCAAGCCATCGCAGCGGCTTCTTAAACGTCAATTTAAAATAATAACCCTCATGCGCTCACTCTGGAAAATTACCTTATCAACGGCATTATTCTGTTTTGGAAACGCGGCAGCAAAGGCGCTACCCTCTGACATTCAAGACAGACTAAATGACTTGAGAGAGGCCTCTTGCCCCGAAGAGACATCCCCTTTCCCGCTCTCTTCGATTGATATTTCTGCCGCCGAAGCCGCTTTAGGTGAACCGAACGATGTCCAAGCCGCGCTACCCGACAATATTTCATTTCTAGGTGGCTGGCATCTTACGGCGAAAACATCCACTTTTGGCGGCCTATCCGGCATAGATGTGCTGCCCAATGGCGATCTATTGACCGTCTCCGACAAAGGGACTTTCTTTGTCATCGGCATGACTGCCGGCGCGCCAAACGGCACAGGTGCTATGACGCCGTTACTGGACAGACGAGGCAAACAGCTCAGCGGGAAGACGGATGCGGACTCTGAAGGGCTCGTTTATCATGATGGCCTCGTTTTCGTGAGTTCTGAACGTCGACACCGTGTTCTGGCCTATGACCTATTTAAATGCGGCGCAGCCTCACGCGGAGTGAACGTCATAAACCTACCAAACAAATTACTGGGTAAAAAAATTCCAAATAATGACGGAGCTGAAGCTTTAGATATTAATGCAGACACACGAATGGTTGTCGGTTTTGAAATGGAGAAAGGCGGGCAAGCCCCATTGCTTCATATTCCAATCACGCGCGATGAAATCGCCTCCTCTATGGTGAAGACCGTTTCGGTTCCCGAGCCTTACTCTCTGGTCGGGCTCTCCAACTCCGCTTCTCTTCTGCGCAGTTACGACAAGAAGACGGGAAACCGCAATATTATCAGAGTGGACAATGGCGATGTGGAGTTCTCGCTCACGCCGCCGCTCAATGTTGATAATTTTGAAGGGATTGCGGAAACGGAAACGGCCGACGGGCGGCGCTTGGTTTACATTATATCAGATGATAATTTTTCTGCACGCCAACGCACATTGCTATATCTTTTTGAGATAACAAATAAATAAAACCCAAGTCTCTATCGACGTAGAAGTCCTTCATCCGCAGGTTTTTGAGGAATTTTACAGTCGATAACCCATACATCGTAAACGCGGTGATCCAAGGCACTAATGGCGGGTTTAGACGCAAACATCCATCCTGAGAAAACGGTCAGGTCTTCATCCGCTGTTTCGCCGCCGCCTGTCAGCCGCGCATCTTTAATTTGTAGAAAAGCGTAAGTCTCAGGGATGTCTTCCGGTGGCTTCTTTTCACAATGACGCGCCGCAATGGTCAAGCTGCCATATTGCAGAGTATCACCAATCTTGAGAGTATAATCCTGCGTTGTCGCCGTGACCTTATCCAGTGTCCGCAAGACAACGGCAGAGCCGATTAAGTTTTGGCGTGTTTGCAAAGTTGAGCGCTCTTGTGGCTGTGAGCTATCAATCTCAGTCGTGTTAAACTGTGCCTGCGCCGCCAAAGGCAAAAGCGCCATTGAGGCAATCGCACCAAATACCAAAAGTGAAGCCCCGCAGAATTTAGGCATCAGGAGACCAGGCCTCATAATCAGCTGCAACTTTATCGCGGACACCGCCGCGATCGAGGCTGCCTTTAGGCTTATAAGCATGCACTGTTCCAGTGAGGTTCGGAACGTGTTCTTCTTCCCAGTCATGCGGGACATAGCCATCCTCGGTCGGCGGCAACTCGCTCGTATGGTTTAACCAACCCTGCCATCCGGGCGGAATACGAGAGGCATCCGCGTAACCGTCATACGTTACCCAGCGGCGTTTGCGCCCGTCATAGGTCTCTTTTTTCTCTTCATAATACGTATTGCCAAAAGCATCTTCAGCGATTTTGACTCCGCGTCGACCAATCATGAGGTTCGTCCCGAAGGTCGACCCATTCCACCATGTAAATATGCGTTTAATGAAAGACATAAACGGCCTTTATCTTATGTGTCGGGCTTCATCACCCAACAGACTCCGTTGAGAGGCTTATGCCCTCGACACGCGCCAAGGTAAAGTCGAGATGTGACCGAATTATGTCCTGTGGAACACGCTCTCAGAACCTTAAGTAAAATCACCGCATTGAGTGTGGTTTTTAAGACGCATCCGAGATGTTTTTGCAGAATGTTACAAAATATTTAGTCTACGCATCTTATCCC
>CAZMEN010000003.1:0-62961 GCA_964565335.1 uncultured Algimonas sp.
CTCTCTCTCTCTCTCAGCCCAGACCCAAATTTGTGTAATAGGGTCTGACGTCAGACATTGTGTTTTGGGAGAGTGAAATAAAACGTAGACCCTTCACCCACACTAGATTCAACCCATATGTTGCCGCCGTGTTTTTTAACGACTTTCTTACAGATTGATAAGCCCACGCCGGTACCAGAAAATTCACTTCTCCGGTGCAACCTTTGAAAGACTTCAAATATTTTACTATGGTACTCTTCAGCAATCCCTATTCCGTTGTCTTTTAGTGAAAACTGCCATTGAGACCCTAAATCCTCCACGCCAACATGAACATGAGGAGGTTCGTCTGATTTTTGGTATTTCAGCCCATTGTTAATTAGATTTTGAAAGAGTTGATAGAGCTGTGTTTTATTGCCCCTTACTTCTGGCAGCTTATCTGAACTAATTTGCTTGGCGCTGACGACTTTGCCTACGTTTGAATTTTTTTGGATAACGTCTACCAATTCATTCAAATCCACATTTTCTAATTTCTCTATATCTGAATTAACCCGTGAATAGGCGAGAATATCATGAATGAGATCTTGTGATCTTTGGGCCGCATCGGTCATAAAACGCAAATATTTTTGGCCTTTTTCGTCATCTTTCAGCTGGTCTTTAAGGTGAGTTTCCAGCCTGCCTGAGAAGCTCGTCACCGTCCTGAGAGGTTCCTGCAAGTCATGTGAACACACAAATGCAAAACGTTCTAATTCTTCGTTTGACTCTGAGAGTTCTTCCACCAACTTTTCGCGTTGTTGTTCTGCTTTTTTTCGTTCGGATATATCCTTCATAAAACAATGATGGCCAATAAACTCTCCGCTCGCATCAAATTGAGTGATCATTGTGACTTGTTTATAAAAAATAGTCCCATCTTTCCTAATGCCGCGCGCTTCAGCTTGGACACTTCCATCCTTTAACATGTCCTCATAGGCCTGGTTTAATTTGTCTACATCATCGGGATAAACTGTGACGATCCAGTCTTTACCAACAAGTTCATGAGGTTCATATCCTGCTGTATTGGCGTAGGCGTTGTTCAAGTGGACATAGACCCCATTGGTGTCGATGCGTGAAATTCCTTCCACTGCCTTTGAAATTGCTTCTTGTGTGACTGCTAGCTCTAAATAAGGCTTAACGATAATCCTACGGCCATAAATCATAAAAAAGGTGAAGGCTAAAGCCGCCGCCGCTAGTCCTGCTATTAGGGCCTTAAAAATAAAAGACTGTCTCTGGTCGACCACGCTTCTTCGGCTCGTAATATGAGAGATGTTCACGCCATATTTCTCTACGAATTGGGACTCTATATGAGGCAAGTCAATCTGAGATAGATCAGACTGAATAATATGCGTATCTTTCTCATAGGAGACGCCTGATGTTTCATTAAGGCCTTCGTAAAAACTAAAAATTCTGTCGGGGTTTGCTGAAAATCTAGAAACCAACACGCCCTCTCGGCCTCGTCCGTAAATTATAGGTATAGCCAATTCAAACTGTGGTTCCTGAATGTCGGACTTCAAGCTTAGAATGCGTTCTGCCTCGCCTTCTATTATTTTTAAGGCCCAAGCGTAATTTTCAGCGTCTTCTAACTCTGAATATAATACATCTGCATTAATATCGAGAACGGTAAGCACCGGATCTTCTTGTAACAAGTTAGAGGAATTTATAAAATCGCGAAAATCAGCTCGCTCTCCTTTAGCCAGTAACGCAGCATTCAAGACATAAGGAGATTGGGCGATATCCGAGAGAGCATATTCTCGGTCTTGGATGTACCGATCTAGAATGCTCGCATATGTTCTTGCTGAGGCCTCATCGGACTGGGTTTGTAAATTGTTTAGAGTCGACCGAATTTGCGGAAACAGCATTAGGCTCATTAGGAATAAAAACACGCCAACAGATATCAATAAATAGTAGTAAAACCTACGAACGATCGATTGACCATCCCCTGTTTCGTCTAATGCTGACCCTGCCATTACTTATTGCGCTTTCTATTGATGATGATCTCATCATCTTGGCCATAAAACCCCATACATATATCGTCTTGGCTTAGAGCTTCGTGAGCATCTAAGTTCGAATTACTAAACTCTGTAAAAGGGTTTTGGTAGGTTTTCACCAAGCCAAGGATTGGTTCGTTCAGGCTCTCTAGCGCGTCTTTTAATAAATCTCTATTTGCCGTGATACTATCTGTAAGCTCAACTTTCTCTAAGGCGGCAATAAATAGCTTGGTTAAGTCATAAGCATGAATCAAACCAACAGGTGAGGTTATATCTTCGGGCTGTTTGATTTTCTCTGGATGTAAAGATTGTAAACTTTCAAATACGGATTTTGCAACAGGTGGCATGGGTTCGTTTAAAAACGAGAAACAGGTTTGTATAAAAGAGATATCAATTTTATTGCGCCTTTCAAACACCACACGTTCATGAAAATTACCCCCCGTAATCCCCCAATGACTGATAATAGGGATGCGATCCTTTGCCTCTAAATCACTCATCGCAATTGAGATCTGAGCCCCTTCGGATGCGCTGGAAACAAGAATAATACATTCGCCCCGCTCTTGCACGACGTCGTCAATTATGCTTCGCGCAACATGACTTTTTAGACTCCAGTCAAACCTCTTAATACCTGCAGCGAATTTTCCTCGACGCTGAAGTGCGGCCTTCATATTCCTCGAATTGGAGTCACCCCACGCGGTATTCTCCAATATTAGATAAGGCTGAACACAGCCATATTGTGTGGCTGCGTGATCAACCAATACTTCCCCTGCTTTTGTGTCATCCACTGACAAACGAAAGATATAGTTTTGATTAGAGGGATAACGCGTTATTGGCCCCCCAGCCGCCCAAGGCACGAGCACCGGAATTTTATTTTCATTTATAAAGCGCCTATGCGTTATTAAAGGCGGAGAGTGCATACCTGAAAAAATAGCAATTGCTTGATCATCGGATAAGAATTCTTTCATGTTTCGAAGACTGCGCGTTACATTGCCGCTATGATTTTTTTTGACTAGCTCAATGCGCGTTCCGTTGACTTTAAAATCTACCTCTTTCAGGGCGACTTGCATCCCGCGCCAGATTGCTTCAGACGATTCCAAGCTATTTGCCCAATCAGAATCGTGATAAATTTTTACGACTTTCTTTTCATCTGCAAATGCCAATAATGGCCAAGCAGTGAGAATAAAGATGATTAAGAGTAAACGCATATTAATCCTCATTTTATAATTCAACGCCATTCGAGTTGGGTAACAGATTGGTTCCCATTCTTTACGCCAAATTTATTGCGCCAATACTGATATTTGTCCGTCGTCATGTAAGATGGCACAGATTGCGGACCAGGTAAAATGGCACGGATTATGTGTCTCGCAGAGTTGATTTAAGCTGAGCTTATGACTCTCTTAAAACCATTCATCACGCATTTGAGCGGCACTTTGATCATTTCTGAGTAGGATCTTTGACCATTCTTTATTTCGGCTTAGCTCTCTAATATAAAAGTATTTTGCGGATTGCCATTTTCCTTTCAGAAAAGAGTCTGGCCGTTGACTTGAGAGCGTTGCTTTCAGAATGCGTAGGTGCATCCATGCCATAACGATATGGCCCGTATAATCTAAAAATAACGTTGCATTTGCGAGCCCTGTTCGAGGGTCAGCCGACACAGCCTCCGTCAAGGGCTGTATGATGAGTTGAAATTCTTCAATAGCGTCAGTTAAGGCGCTCGTGAAAAACTTTGCGTCCTCTTCATCTTTCATCTCGTCAACTGTTTCTTGAATTTCAGAGCAGAGCAATTCCAGCCCCTTACCCTTCATCATTCTTGCTTTGCGGCCTAGAAAATCGATACCTTGAATCCCGTGAGTGCCTTCGTGAATTGGGTTGAGCCTGTTATCGCGATAATATCTCTCAATCGGATAATCACGGGTATAGCCGGCTCCGCCGAGAATTTGCAGAGCATGTTTATTGGCTTCGAGACAAAACTCTGAGGGCCAGGACTTGGTGATAGGCGTCAGAACATCTAGTAATAACTTAGCTCTATCGATGGCGTTTGGGTTGGTACTCATTCGGGCAATATCGACCAGTTTAGCGCAATAAAGACCCAAAGCTAAGGACGGTTCGACCGCAGATTTTTGCGCGATTAAGAGCCGTCTTATATCCGCATGTTCAATAATGGAAACAGGTTTGGAGTGAGGGTCTTTCGTATCTGGATGTCTGCCTTGAGGCCGCTCACGAGCGTAATCGAGAGACGCTTGAAAGCCGGCTTGCCCCAAAGCCGTTGCCCCAAGCCCGACGTAAATACGGGCTTCATTCATCATATGAAACATGAAGCTGAGGCCTTGATGTTCTGTGCCCACTAGGTGGCCGATACAGTCGTCATTATCACCAAAATTAAGGGCGCAATTAGTGATGCCGCGATAGCCCATTTTATGATTTAAGCCCGTTAAGGTGACATCATTTTTCTGGCCAGGCGTGCCATCTGGATTGAGGCGGTATTTTGGGACGATGAATAAGGAGATCCCTTTTACGCCCGCAGGCGCGCCTGGGGTTTTGGCCATAACAAGATGGATGATGTTTTCGCTAAGCTCATGATCTCCGCTAGAAATCCACATCTTGCTACCGGATATATTATAAGTGCCATCCTCATTGGGCTTAGCCATTGTCTTTATGTCGGCTAATGCTGAGCCCGCATGAGGTTCAGATAGGCACATTGTGGCAAAAAACCGCCCCTCAATCATCGGAATTAAATAGCGCTCTTTTTGGTCTTCCGACGCGAATTTGGCAAGCAGGCGACCCGCAGCCGTCGTCAACAAGCCATAACCCGTATAGGAGACATTCGCAGACGCCAGAATAAAAAAGAGCGCTTGAACAATGCTCTCGGGTAGCCCCATGCCGCCATGTTCTGGTTCAAAGCCCCCGCCCATAAAGCCCGCCTGAATATAGGCATCAATAGCGGTCTGTGCTTCGGGTATCATGACGACCTTGCCGTCAACGAATTTAGGCTCGATTTCATCTGCCTTTTTAGCGGAGGGCTGAAAATGGTCAGCCGCTAATTTTTCGGCGGTATCCAAAAGGCTTTCTATTGTGCTTTGGTCAAGCCCTTGCCATGCCTGTTCGTCCAAAATATCTCCAATTTTTGCAACCTCAAAAAGTTGGAAATATAGGTCATCTCGGTCAAAAGTTTTCAAAGCTATTCTCAAGTTTTATTGTTGGGTATCGGGGAGAGGGTTTAATAGTGAGTCATAGGAGCCCAGGCCTCTTTCCTAAAAGCTTAAGGCGCTCTGATGGGGCCGGTCAATCTGATTGCGTAAGAATTATCATTAAAAATACGCAAAAAGTAATTTTTGAGCGCCATACACCCCATTTTGCGTAATAAAATGAAATAATATTGTGTTTTCCATTGCAGACTTAAAACACTTAATGTCTAATAAAAGAAAAACGAAGTGAGGGGTTAATGGACTCTATTGATGTCGATGTTTTGGTGGTTGGCTCCGGTGCAGGGGCGCTCACTGCCGCTATTACTGCCCATGACCATGGCGGCAGTGTTTTGGTCGTTGAAAAGTCTGATATGTATGGCGGAACCTCTGCGACCTCGGGAGGGGGTATTTGGATTCCTTGCAATCACCTCATGGCAGAGCACGGAGAGAGCGATACGCCCGAAGCGGCGCTGGAATATTTGAAAGCCTGTATTGGCGATGTGGTGTCCGAAGACCGTCTGAAAGCCTATGTCGAAAACGCGCCTAAAATGCTCAAAGACATGGAGGATAAATCCGATGTCCGCTTCGTCTCTACACCCTATGCGGATTACCTGACCGAGAAGCCGGGCAGTAAAGATGGGTGGCGCACGCTCGATCCTGTGCCGCTGTCTGCAACAAAGCTCGGGAAAGAGTTTTTCAACATGCGCCCGCCCCATCCGCAGACAATATTTGGCGGATTTACCATTACGGTCAATGAGGCCAAAAGAATCATCACCCGCTCTAAGGGTTGGAAAGCGATCATGGCTAAGCAAATGCTGTCCTATCGGCTCGACATTCCGATGCGCATGAAGAGTAAGCGTCACCGCCGTCTGTGTCTGGGCAATGCACTTGTAGGGCGCTGCCTGACCTCTGTCTTCAAACGCGACATTCCAGTTTGGCGTGAAACGCCGCTAAAATCTCTCATCGAAACAGACGGCAAAGTCACGGGTGCAATCATTACGAAAGACGGCCAAGACTTCCGGGTCAATACGGCGAGGGGTGTTATTCTCGCGGCGGGCGGCTTTGAGCATAATGCGAAGATGCGCGACGCGAACCTACCTGGGCCGACGGACACGAAATGGAGCGCAACGCCGGGGCAGAACACAGGCGATGCTCATGCTGCGGCTCAGGCCGTAGGTGCGAAAATGACTCTGATGGACGCGGCGTGGTGGGGGCCTTCCGTGCGCCTCCCGCGTGATGACCGTTCGCGGGTTCTCTTTGCGGAGCGGGCTTTGCCGGGCATTTATATCGTCAATGAAAAGGGCGAACGTTTCCTCAATGAAGCGGCGAGCTATGATGAAGTCGGGCGTGAATTGCAGGCCCACCCGAAAACGAGCTGGGTGATTTTTGACCGCCGCGCTCGCGAGAAATATGGCATCGGCCCGCTCTATCCGACGGCGGTACATCCTGACGCGAAATGGAATGACTCTATCAAAGCGGTGGTCAAAAAATCTGACACTATAGCAGGCCTCGCGGAGCAAATGGGCGTTAATGCGGCGGGCCTTGAGCAGACCGTTGAGAAAGTGGCTAAATTTTCCGAAACAGGTGTGGATGAAGATTTCGCCTCGGGTAGCACGGAATATGACCGTTATTATGGTGATCCGACCATTACGCCTAATCCTTGCCTTGCGCCGCTCGCCAAAGCGCCGTTTTACGCATTCCCCGTTTATCCGGGAGATATCGGCACGAAGGGCGGGGTTGATGTCGATGTAAATGCTCAAGCGCTCAATAAAGACGGCGCCCCCATTGGCGGGCTTTATGCGACGGGCAATACGGCGTCATCAGTAATGGGTTATACCTATCCCGGAGCCGGTTCTACCATTGGCCCGGCCATGACCTTTGGATATGTGGCGGCAAAGCACATGATGGGTGCCAACACTTAATTTTTCACAGGAGAGACTTATGTCATTTGCAGGAACTTGGAATGTTGTGATGAAAACCCCAATGGGTGATCGTGAAATCGTTATGGTTATGGCCCAAGAGGGCGATACGCTCTCGGGCACGATGGAAGCCGATGGTAACACGATTGATGTTCAAGACGGCAAAGTTACGGATGGTCGCGGAACATGGAAAGCGGATCTGACGCAGCCTATGCCTATTACACTGGAATTTGATGTTGGCGTTGATGGGGATGCGCTGGACGGCACTGTGAAGCTCGGCATGTTTGGCAGTTCAGCCGTATCGGGCACGCGCGCCTAATTAAATAATTCAAGGGGATCGACATGTTTAAAAAGATAATTGCCATTCTTGCCATCCTGCTGATTGCGGGATTTATTTTCGCAAAGGTCAAATTTAAGAAAGTCGCGTCCTCCGATTTCGATTTCCCAACCGCGCAAACAGTTGACCTTGCTTCGCTGGTCAAAACGCGCGATGCCGATGCTCCGCCGCCTAATGTAATTATTCTGCTTGCTGATGACCTCGGCTGGGCTGATGTTGGTTATCATGGCAGCGATATTAAAACGCCCAATATTGACCGCCTCGCCATTGAGGGTATGCGGCTTGAGCGATTTTACGCCACGCCCTTTTGCACGCCCACCCGCGCAGCCCTGATGACAGCGCGCGACCCGATTAAACTCGGCGCGGCCCATGCTGTTATCATGGCATGGGATAATGGCGGTATTTCGCCAACAGAGCGTTTCATGCCCGAAGATTTCAAGGCCGCCGGCTATGATACGGGGATGATCGGCAAGTGGCATCTCGGCCATACGATTGAGCAGCACACGCCTAATGCGCGCGGCTTTGACCATTTCTATGGGCATTTTAATACGGATGTTCTTTATTTTGATCACACTATGGCGGGTGGGCATGACTTCCAAGAAAACGGTGCGCCCGTAAATCACAAAGGCGAATATGCCACTAATATTCACGCTAATCAGGCTGTGAGATATATGGAAGAGCTTCGCGACCCTGATAAGCCTTTCTTCCTCTATGTACCCTTTCTCGCCCCGCATTCCCCTATGGAAGCGCTCGACGAAGACAAAGCTAAGTATCCAAACCGCCTCGATACGCCTCGCCATCCCGCTAAGACCTATGCCGCCATGGTGGACAGTATGGACCAAGCCATTGGCGATATTCTCGACAGCCTCGACACCCAAGGGATAGCGGATAATACCATCGTGTTATTCTTTTCGGATAATGGTGGGTTCTATAATTTTGGCGGCGTGAACACACCACTGCGCGGCGGCAAGCTCGAAGCCTATGAAGGCGGCGTGCGCGTGACGTCTGTCATTCGCTGGCCCGAAGTCCTCCCTGCAAATACGGTCAATGAAAACGTCATTTCCGTCATGGATGTTTATCCAAGCCTAATGACAGCCACAGGCATCACGCCCCAATATAAAAAGAAAATTGACGGTATAGACCGCTGGAACGCGGTGAAAGGCGAGGGCGAAAAAGACCGCGGCGAGCCGCTCATTTTTACCTCCAATGTGCCCGTCTATAATAAGTTCAGATATGGCGTTTTGGACGGGCCGTGGAAGCTCATCCAAGATGTTGATCATCAACGCCGCACCACCGAGGTGACCACGCAGCTCTTTAATGTCTGGACGGACCCAAATGAAGCGACCGATATTTCTGCCGAGCATCCGGACCAAGTCAAACGCCTGACCAAGATTCTAGATGAACGCCTCGCCCTGCACCCCGTAGGCGGTCAATATGTCAAAATCCAACCTCACCCCGGTTGGCGCGCACCCAATGATTATGCGGAGGTTGTTATTCCTGCTGATGAAGTGAATGCAGATATGTGGACAGGCTTTGGTCCGTTAGCGACGGGTGTGTTGCAGCAGACGCATGGGGAGCGGGGCCGGATTAAATATGATTAAAAATATTGTTGCGCTGACTATCCTGCCAATTTCGCTGCTATTTTCTTTGTGGCAAACCTGCCCAATCCCGGCATGAAGCGGGAGATGTAATGAAAGATAAAAGAGTCTTTGCCTATGCGGAGGCGCATTTTTTCTTTCTCTATGGCGCGAATGATTTTGACGGCGGCGTATTCGGCGTCTACGCCTGTTTTATGAGCGATGGCATAATTCTTTTTGGCTTGTTCAATATCATCTGACTCCTCGAGCGTGGCCATAATCATATCGGTGCGAATGGCGCCGGGATGAACGCTGGTCAGGCCAATGCCTTTCAGGCTCCATTCTGCCCAGAGGCTATCGGTCAGGAGCTGCACGCCCGCCTTGGTCGCGCAATAAGAGGATTGCCCGGGCAGGCCAAGAAAGGCCGACATAGAGGAGAGGTTGATAACATGGGCCTCATCGGCGTCGGTGAGGGCCTCGTCAAAAAAGTGACAGCCATAAATCACGCCCCAGAGATTGACGCCCATGATACGGTCCCAATCCTTAAGGCTGTGGGTGGAGAAGTTTTTTTGCAACGTGATGCCGGCATTGTTAATCAGAATATTGACGCGGCCATGCGCGTTCAGGACATCATCCCGAAAGCTCTCCATGGCTTTGCGGTCCATAACATTTACGACATGCTGGGTGACTTTCCCGGCATTGGGCGAAAGGCTTGCGGCCGTCTTTTCGAGCGCCTCTTTTGAGATATCAGCAAGAGCGAGGGCGCAGCCTTTTTCCGCCAAACCTTGGGCGAGGGCCGAGCCCAGTCCGCCGCCTGCGCCTGTGATCACGGCAACATGTCCTGATTTTATATCCATGATTATCCTTTTTAAAGGGCCTTGCTATGTAGTCCTGCGCGTAAGTTTTATTTGCCCCGTCAGTTTTTTTACGAGGAAACCGCCCAGCGCTTTTAAGACGGCGCCTTTGGGCGTTAAGGCGTTGAGGTTAAAATCTTTGTCTTCGCTTTTTATCTCTGCGTCTTTCCACATGGCATAAATCGCGTCGAAATAGGGGCGGGTTAAATCATTCCACTCAATCATCTCAAGGATAATACCGGTGGTAGGATTTTCAACATACGACATCCGCGCGAGACCATCTACGCCGGAATCGACAACCGCTTCATAGCCGTTATCAAGTGCAAAATTATATTGCTCGGGAAAGTCTTCAACGCAAATAGCATAATGGTGCACGCCGGATAGCTCACGCGCCTTGGCTTCGGTGTAAAGTGAACGCGCATTATCCAAAGGCTCGATGAGTTCGATTTGCAAATCGCCTATATATCCGAAGGCGATATGAACGGGCGTCTTCCTAGCTTTCTGTCCTCGGTAATAGGCGTTTTGTAGCGGGCTGACATTGCGGGTGATAAGGAAGGGGCCGACATTCAATCCGCGCCAATGCGCAATGCTCGCTTCGATGTCATTGACGATATAAGCGACTTGCTTGATGGGGCCAAATTGTGCCGGCAAATTTGGAAGGTTTTGAATATCGGTTGGGGTCATGCCGAGTGTGACGCTTCTGCTGGCGGATTTGAATCATTAAGCACGCAGCGAATGCCGTCGGGATGCTGGATAAGCGGGACGCAGAAATTACAATGGGTGCAACCGCTATCATAGTCCGCATCAGCCTGCGCATGCTTAACAAATTCTGGGTCTTTGAGGATAGGCCGTCCGACTTGCACAAAGTCAAATCCAGCCTCCATGACGCGGTCAATATCGGCGCGGGTCGAGACACCGCCGACATAGATGACGGGACACGTCACAGCCGCTTTGATGTTCTTCGCGGCCTCTAAAAAGAAGGTCGGCTCATAAGGATATTCTTTCCACATGAGCGGGCCCATAAGTTTGTAAAGCAATTTAGACGTTTTGCTGGAGGCCATAGCGACCATACCTTTGGCGATGCTCTGACCGCGAAAGAGATACATGGAGTTATAACTTGATGTGCCGCCGCTGGGCACGATGCCGTCTATGCCAGCCGTGTCCAAAGACTTGGCGACCTCTATGCCTTGTTCATAGCTCACGCCGCCTTTGACAGCATCGGTCATGGAAATTTTGCCAAGGATAGGAAAGTCTGGGCCAACTGCCTCGCGCGCGGCGGCGAGGCAGGCCAGCGGGACGCGCATGCGCTTTTCATGACTGCCGCCATATTTATCGCTGCGCTTATTCGTTTTAGGGCTAATAAATTGCGAGAGACCATAGCCATGGCCGAAATGTATTTCCATGGCGTCAAAGCCGACGCGTTTCATAAAGCTTGCGGCCTGCCCATATGTTTGAATGAGATTATCTATATCAGACTGGGTCATAGCAGGGGCGATGGGGCGACCTGCGGTCAATCCTATGCCGACAAACATTTTAGACGGCCCCTTAGGCGGTTGGTCTTTTTGTAAGGCCTTGTTTTGCGAGAAATGTCCGCAATGGGTGACTTGGCCCGAGACTTTCGCGCCTGTTTTTTTGATCATGGATATGAGGTTGCGAAGTTCATCTTCTATCCCGTCATGTAGCCACATCATATTTTCCATGATCCGGCCATCAGCTTCGGTAGTGCAATAGGAAATAGTTGTCAGGCCTATTCCGCCCTCCGCGATAGCTTTGTGGAAATTAAACAGCCGCTCTCCAGGCACGCCTCCTGGAGTCATGCCTTCAAAAGTGGCGGCTTTCATGATGCGGTTTTTCAGCTCAAGCTTACCCAGCTTGGCGCGCGTGAAGGGGTTATATGCTGTCCGAGCTATTTTTTGATGCCCTTCATAATTAGACCTGAATAGCGCTCTGAATAAGGCGGTAATTGAATCAGGAAATCACGGAATCTATCGAGCGGTTGATGCACGACGGAGCGTTCATTGGACATTGTCTTAAAGCCTTCATAGCCGCCTATACGGCCCATGCCGGAATTGCCGACGCCGCCAAAGGGCAGGCGGGGATTTGTACCAGATTGGATACAATTATTATTCACCACGGCAGACCCTGAGGATGTGTTTTCGAGGAAATATTCTATATTCGCGTCATTGGTGGAATAGATATAAAGCGCGAGAGAATTCGTGCGCGGTTTGATGATGTCGAGCACCTCTGCGTGGTTTTTATATCCGACAACGCACATGACGGGGCCGAAGACTTCTTCGCGCATAATGTCCATATCTTCCGTGACATCAGTGAGCAAAGTAGGTTCGATATAGTTATCTTTAACATTCGCTTTGCCTCCACAAATGACTGTCGCGCCTTTTTTTACAGCGTCATCAATGAGGGATTTTACGCGCTTTGTGTGGCGCTCATTAATAATGCGCGGAACATAATTTGAGTTTTCTAATCCCGTGCCTTCGGAATTATAAAGCGCATTTATTTGGTCTTTTAGGTCGTTCTGAAACGCGTCCTTCACACTCTCATGGACGATGGCGTAATCGGGCGCGATGCAGACTTGGCCCGCATTCATTACGCGGCCCCAAGCGAGTTTTTTCGCCGCGTTTTCGAGCTTGGCCGTCTCGTCAATAATAACGGGGTTTTTCCCGCCCATTTCCAGCGTAACCGAGGCGAGATTATCCGCCGCCGCCTTCATCACGATTTTTCCGACCGCAGTCCCGCCTGTGTAATAGATATGATCAAAGGGCTGGGCGAGGAGTTCCTGCGCGACCTCGACGCCGCCTTGAAAGACTTCGGCTTCGTCATTTGGGAAGACTTTATTGACAATCTCTTGGATGATTTGCGCAGAATCTGGCGCAAGTTCAGAGGGCTTAATCGCCATGGCATTTCCTGCCGCAATAGAGGCGAGCATAGGCACAAAGCTCTCGGCTGTTGGCGCATTATAGGCCGCCATGTTCAGCACGACGCCTTTGGATTGGCGGCGGATTTCACAGCGCTTCCCCATAGTCGCCAGTGAGTTTTTCACTTTTTCGGGCTTCATCCATTTCGCGAGATTTTTACACATGAAATCCACTTCGGATTTCAGCATGACAAGTTCTGCGGCCATATCCAAATCATGGGTACCGCGCTCGGCGCGGGCGGCCTTAAACAGGTCCTCTTTGCGGTCGACTGTAGCCTCCCACAAGGCTTTCATTTTTGCGCAGCGCTCAGCCGCCGTTGTATTGCGCAGGCGCGGCGTGGCACCTTTCAAGGCTTGGACCTTGGCCGCTATATCTGATGTTTTAACCGCCATGGATTAGCCCTTACCATATTGCGGAATGCCTACGGCTTTTTGGATAGTCTTTTCAAAGCCGCGCTCTGACATAAGGTTGAGCATGACCTTCATCGGCTTGACATCTTTGCCTACCAGATAGCGAGGCTTCCATGTCTTCTTCTCAAGCAAGGCGAGGACTTCATCGGTCACGTAATCAGGCGTGTTTCCCTTATTGATGGCTTCGACCATTTTTACAGTGGTTGTTTCTCGAAGGTGAGGCTCATAGACGGCTTTGACCTCTTCAGAAATGCCTCTCCAAATGTCTTTCGTCGTTTCTTCGGCATTGGCGGTCATATGTGTCTTCACAGCGCCCGGCTCGATGGAGGTGACTTCAATCCCGAAAGGTGCAAGCTCATTACGCAGGGTACAGGTCAGGCCTTCGACCGCCCATTTGGACATATTGTAACTGCCAGAACACACAGGGTTTGCGCGCACCGCCCCAGAGGCGAAATTGATAATACGCGACTCCGGCGCGCCTTTACGGATCATTGGCAGAAAGGCTTGGGTAACGCGCATGGGGCCGAAAGTATTTATCTCAAACAGGATGCGCATTTCGTCCATATTGATGCCTTCAATCGGACCTGTGCCTTTATTCGCTATACCGGCATTATTAATAAGCAGGTGAAGTGGCCCCTGATTTAAATGCTTTGCTACAGTCTCGGCGCTGGCGGTGACGGAAGCGTCAGAGGTGACATCTTGTTCGACTTTGACAATATTTTCATGACTACCGAGCTCAGAGGTATCCGCGCCGGGGAGAACGCCTGCAAAGACTTTCCAGCCGCGTTCGGCCAATTTCTTAGCTTTCATGGCGCCCATACCCATGGCGGCCCCGGTAATAAAGGCTGATTTTTGATCTGCCATTGTGATCTCCCCTGATTGTTTTTCGACTTTCCGAATGACGTTCAGAAAAGCCTATGGTGGTGTGTGAGTCAAGCTGTCTAGAATTAAAAGGCGTCAGGCCGGAGCTGCGCATCCGTGCCGCCATCAACATATATAATGCTGCCCTGCATATATTCTGCGGCATCAGAGAGCATAAATTCAATAACACCCGCTATTTCATCGGGCGATGCGACGCGAGTTTTGGGAATAGGAATCATCTCCACGCTTTTGCCAATGACAGGATGGTCAGCCGCGCCTCTAAACATCGGCGTTTCTGTCATGCCGGGCGCGATGGCATTTAACGTAATGCCTGCTTGACCCCACTCCGCTGCGCGGCGGCGTATGGCGCGTGCGACGGCGTGTTTAGACGTCCCGTAAGTCAGCGCGCCATGGGCATCACCAATAAGCTCCATGGCTTTGTCTTCATCGCCGTCCAACATAGCGAGGACAAAGGGTGTTTTCGGGTCCGTACGCATTTGGGCAGAGTTGGAGGAGATAACGACAACGCGTCCATCCACAGCGGCAAGAGCGTCCTTCAGCCCGTCCAGTAGAGACACACAGCCAAAATAATTGACCTTCGCGACAAGCTGCCCGTCATCCAAATGTCCGCCAAGACCTGCTGCGAGGACGAGTCGGTCAATTTTACCACCTGACATCTCTATGGCTTGGTCAATGGCAAATTGGCGTCCTGCGGGCGTTGACAGGTCTGCAGAAATGTCCGCGCCTTTTAAATCAACCCCGATAACGCGATGTCCCTGAGCCGCTAATCGCTTTGCAGTGCAAGCGCCTATCCCTGAAGCGGATCCTGAAATAACGGCTATGCCCATAATGTATTCCTGCTGTTAGTTTGCGTAGTAACTAGCGCTATAATTTACGCAAATCGAGACAAAATTGCTTTTCAACCTTAAAAATCGTAGTTGTAGCGCCTAAAAATAACGCATTCGGAGTTTTTTATGAGTGATTTTCCAAATGGAGCCGCCATCGTTTTCGGCGCGACTGGCGGAATTGGGCGTGTGGTTTGTCTTGAGCTTGCCAAAGCCGGAAGTGATGTCGCGATTACATGGCATTCTAATGAAGCTGTCGCGAAAGACCTCGCCAAAGAGATTGAGAGTTTGGGCCGCAAAGCCAGCGTCCATCAATGTGATGTATTAAATGAGGGAGCCTCTAAGGCGGTGATAGAAGCGGCCGCGCTTCGACATGGACGACTTCATACAATGGTATGGGGTGCAGGGCCTTTGGTGGAGCAAGTTTATGTCGCCGATACGCGCCGAGAGCAATGGCAGAACGCCGTTAATGTGGAAGTGCATGGGTTCTTTGATGCGGCCCAGTCCGCGATAACGCATATGAGGGAGCAAGGCGGCTCTATTATTCACCTTGGCTCGGCGGGGCATCTTAGCTGGCCCGACAAAGATGTTCTCTCTGTTGCGCCAAAGGCTGCGAATGAAAGCCTCATAAAGGCTATAGCTCGCGAAGAAGGCAAAAACCTCATCCGTGCGAACTCTGTTTTGATAGGGGTGATAGAGGCGGGCATGTTCTTGGAGTTATCGAAACAAGGCGTTTTCGATGAGGCTTGGACGGCCGATGTGCAAAAGAATTTGGCGCTAAAACGCTGGGGGCAACCTGAAGAGGTCGGCCATGCTGTTGTCTTTTTAGCGTCAGAAAAAGCCGCCTATGTTACGGGCCAGCAGATCGCTGTGGCCGGAGGCTATGGTCTTTGAGTCAATTAAGATTTATCTCCCCACATCTCAAATTGCGTAACAAAAATGCAACTATGCTACGCAAAACACCCCAAATCGGCAAGAAAAGTCCCAAATCGCGCAATATTTTTGGATTTTCTTGCGGCTCTGACGTTGCGCCCGATTTCGTTATGGCTTAGGTTTTGAAATAATAAGGGCAAAATGCCGCATCAAAAACATAGGGGAGAGACAATTATGTCATCAAGAACTTTCAAGGGACTTACAGCTTTAGCAGTTTCAACTTCGCTACTCGCTATCAGCGCGCCAGCATTTGCTCAGCTTGATGAGATCGTTACGACGGCTCAGAAAAAAGAAGAGAATCTTCAAGACGTCGCCATAACTATTGCAGCTTTCGACCTTGAAGCACTTGAGACGAACCGCATTCAGGGCATTGAGGATTTGGGGACATTCACGCCAGGTGTTTACGTAACTCCAAACCCCGCTGACCCGAATGGTGTGCGCGTCAGTATTCGCGGTATTGGCACATTTGATCCGCAAGTGGGCCAAGACAGCCGTGTCGCAATTTATCAAGACGGTGTATATCTCGGTAAAACACAAGGTCTCGCGATTGACATGCCTGATCTCGCGCGTGTTGAACTCTTAAAGGGTCCGCAAGGTACTCTTTATGGGCGTAACACAACAGCGGGCGCCATAAATCTGGTCTCTGCACGTCCGGACCCAAGCGAAGCTTCAGGAAGCCTCAGCGCCGAATATGGTAACTTTGACCATAAAAGATTAGCAGGTGCCGTAAATCTCCCTCTGGGCGGTTCAGCTGCGGCGCGAATTTCAGGTTTGTTTCTTGATCGGGGTGGTTGGGTAGAGAATGAAGGCCCAGGCACTGACTTTGGCGGAGAACAAAAAATTGGCCTCCGAGGAGCCGTCGGTTTTGATGTTGGCGATAATTTGAACTTAGAATTTGCAGCGGATTACAACAAGACAGAGAAAGAGCCACTCTTTTATCAGTCACTAACAGGCTTCGGCGAGAATAATCCGCTCTTTGGGCCCGCTATTACAACGGCGACGGGACGTCAGGACGAAGTAACAACGAGTTTTGAAAACGAAGCCGGCGAGCTTGTTACGAAGGGTGTGACCGCTATCGCGAATTGGAATGTTGCCGAGGGGCATGATGTCAAATTTACTGCCGCATATAGAGAGGTCGAAAGCTCGCGTTTTGTTGCGCTGATTCCAACCGCTAATCCGGCTACAATTAATGCGATTACGGGGGGGTTTAACCAAGCCTTGGGGGCTTTGCCGTTCGCATTTGGTGCTGCAGGGCAACCACTGCGCCCAGACTTCACGACACAATTTGATGGTTCCACACCAGACCGAGGGCTATTTTTATCACCGC
Source organism: uncultured Algimonas sp. (assembly GCA_964565335.1). GTDB lineage: Bacteria > Pseudomonadota > Alphaproteobacteria > Caulobacterales > Maricaulaceae > Litorimonas. The sequence goes on from CAZMEN010000003.1 coordinate 17,182, forward strand.
CAGGTGGGTCAAGCTCTCTTGATGACCATAGTCAAACAAGCCTTGAAATGACATATAATGGTGAGTTTGCTGATGGACGCGTAGAATATACGGGGGGGGCTTTCTATTTTGATGAAACAACGGGTATTGAAGGCGGTCAAAACTTTGCAAACGCTAATGATTATCTTTTTGTCCTCGGACAGTTTGATCCACGCGTAACGGCGCCAAATATTACAGGCTTCTTGACCGCCAATAATATTCCTGCGGCGGCACAAGGGCCTATCCCTGCGGCGGGTGTGTTGCTTTCGTTTTTGCAGTCACCTCTAGCGGGGCAGGCCTTCCCCCTTGTTAACCAGATTGTGGGTGATGGAACAACCTGTGCACAAACAGGCATGACGCCAATGGCTGCGAATAATTTCTGTATTCCGACTTTATCGGTTGCTTTGGACGCTGCGCGCCAAACAACAACGAATGATTTGTTTATCGATACAACGGCCTTTGCTCTCTATGGGCAAGCAACTTGGCACCTTACGGATGATTTTCGAATTACAGGCGGTCTCCGCTACTCAGATGAGAGCAAAGATGGGCGCGGACAAACAAAATCTGTATTCTTTAATGACAGCACTACGCTGACGGGTAATGCGATTGCGCCAAATGTAGCGTCAATTAGCGACTCCGTCTTGGATCCGTCACTCACGTTAGAGTATGATGTGAATGAGGATGTTTTGGTTTATGCGAGCTATAAAGAGAGTTTCCGCTCAGGTGGTTTTAACCAAACGGCTTCTAGCACGGACCGTTCAGCAGGCGGAACATTTGGCACGGACTTTGTCTTCGGGTCTGAGAGCAACACCGCTTACGAAATTGGATTTAAGGGCGACTTTCAAGACCGTTTCCGTTTGAACGCGTCGGCCTTTTACTATGACTTTAAAGACAAGCAAAATACCTTGGCGACAAACCCACTCATTGCGACTGAGCGTATTATCGTAAATGTGGATGATGAGATTTACGGAATTGAACTCGATGCTCAATTTGCCATAAATGAAGAATTCACGCTAGCGGGTAGCTATTCTTACATTGATGGTGAAGCCGGTCCTATTATTAACCCGTTTACGGGTAATGTTGATCCATCCTCTCGAGAAGAATTGCAGGGCACACCCAAGAACTCATTTCTCTTATCTATGAATTATGATGGTGACAGCGGAGTCTTTGGTAACCTGAGCTTTAGTCACAAAGACAGCATATTGCAGGTGCCTGCAAATGATCTACGCTTACCAAGTGTCAATTTAGTCAATGGTCGTATTGGATATGATTTTGAAACCGCAAATGGCAATCCCGTAACCGTGGCTCTTTGGGGAACAAATATTCTCGATGAAAAATATCTCGTCGACAGTCTTCCTTTCGAGACATTTGCTTTCCGGACTCAAGTCTTTGGCCAGCCGCAGTCCTACGGCGTCACTCTTGGGTATAAATTCTAAGACTGTTTATAACAAACGGGGCAGAGCGGGTCGCCTCAGGCGGCTCGTTTTTTATTGAAGAGGAAAAGTTTTGAAACGAATAGCTTTGGCCGTTTCTGCGAGTGTAATTTTGGCGGCATGCCAACCAGCCTCCGAGGTGCCAGAATCTGAGGTGCTAGCGTCTCAGGTGGCGGTAGACAGCAAGACGCCCGATTCAACCGTGAATGCAGAGGCTTTGTCAACGCCGATGGCTTCTCGCTACGATAAACCCAATATATTGATAATATTGGCCGACGATCTTGGGTGGGCAGACCTCGGATTTCGCGGAAGCGACATTGAGACGCCAAATATTGACCGTTTGGCGCGCGAGGGCCTTACACTTAATCGCTTTTACTCCATGCCAATTTGCACGCCCACGCGCAGCGCCTTGATGACGGCGCGAGACCCTATGAAATTAGGGACAGTTTACGCGGGTTTCCAACCTTGGCAAAATGGCGGCGTATCGCCCGAAGAGCATTTCATGCCCGAGAGTTTTAAGGCATCCGGCTATCAAACGGCGATGATTGGGAAGTGGCATTTGGGCCATACGTTTGAACCGCTCGTGCCCACGTCGCGAGGCTTTGATCATTTCTTCGGTCATTTAAATACGCAAATCGATTATTACGATTATACCGTCGCTAAGGGGTATGACCTCCAAGAAAATGGCGTTTCCGTAGAGCGCCCCGAAACCTATGCAACTGATTTACATGCTGCGGAGTCAGTGCGTTATCTCACAGACATTCGCGACCCTGATAAACCGTTCTTTCTATATGTTCCACTCTTAGCTCCGCACGCGCCAATGCAAGCGCCAAAAGAGCTAGAAGACAAATATAAAGCGCGCTCAAACCGACCGATTACCAAACGTACTTATGCGGCGATGGTGGATAGTATGGACCAAGCCGTCGGGCGCATATTAGATAATCTGGACGCGCAGGGTTTGACAGATAATACGTTAGTGTTCTTTTTCAGCGATAATGGCGGACTCGAAGCGTTCGGCGCTGATAATGGCCCTTATCGAGGCGGGAAGCTGCAAACATTTGAAGGCGGAATTCGTGTGAACGCCATTATGAGGTGGCCAGAGAGTATTGAGGCCGGTTCCGTTACGGATGATGTCGTCTCCGTTTTAGATATTTTCCCGACATTCGCAGACGCAGCGGGTGTGACGATGGGAAATGAGAAAAAAATCGATGGTCAAGATCGTTGGGACGCCCTAAAAAATGCAGGTGAGGATCCCCGTAATGGCGACTTATATTTCGCGTCTAACTCGCCGATATTTAATAAATACCATCTCTCCGTGATAGAGAAAAAGTGGAAATTGGTTCAAGTCATCGATCATCAATCACAATCTACGCAGGTTGAGAATTTCTTGTTTGATTTGCCAAATGATCCTGAGGAAAAAAATAATTTAGCCGACGCTAACCCTGGGCAGGTAACGCGGATGGCTGAGAAAATTCGCAAATGGCGTAGTCAGCATCCCATTAACGGGGTGAGGGTCGCCTTGTCGCCCCACCCTGGTTGGCGCGCCCCGTTGGATTATGCCGATAGCGTCATACCATCCGACACAATTCAGGATGAAGGTTACAACACTTATGTGTCGGGCATTAGGGCCAAAATCCTACAAAGGCGGCATACGGATAAAGGTGTTATAACCTATGAGTAAGGTTTTTAAATACCTAGTAGGGCTTGCTTTAATTCTCCTAATCGGGCTTGGGCTGTTGTTCAAGTTTTCGCCCGATTTCAAACGTTCTGCAGAAATAAAGGCCTTAGACAAAATTGGCGATATTGCGGTCAAGCGGATGGCTGAAAACCCCGAAGCAAAGGGATCGATTGCCGCAGAATTTATAAATATTCCTATTGAAGCGCGTGAAGTATCTGAGGGTGTTTGGCAGGCAACGGGGGTCGGCAATACTCATCTTATAACAACTGCGGGTCGGGATGTATTGTTTGATACGGGCCTATCCACCCAAGTTCCAAAACAAATGACCGTATTAAAAGACGCTGTGCCCGATTTGGAATTGTCCCATATCATTGTTTCTCATTCCCATGCCGATCATCAAGGAGGGGTGAAGTTCTGGGCAAAAGAGAACACGGATATCATTACACATGTCGAATTCGAAGAAGAGCAGCGCTATTTAACGGAGTTGCAGGACTATTTTTGGGGACGCAATAGAACATTATTTCCTTTCATGCCTGAGACGCCGCCTCGCATGGGTATCATTGCTTATGGGGGCGTTGAGCCTTCCATCACTGTTGCAAATGGCAAGCCCTATAAATTTAGTCAGGGGGGAGTAGATTTCGAAATTTATGCGCTTCCGGGCGCCGAGGGCGCTGATAATATTGTCCTCTGGTTACCGCAGAAAAAAATATTGTTAAGCGGTGATTTCTTTGGGCCGCTATTCCCGCAATTTCCAAATGTGTTCACCATGCGTGGTGAAAAAATTCGTAAGCCTATCGAATATATAAATTCGCTCGAGACAATTATTAGGCTTGAGCCTGCGATGATTATTCCGAGTCATAAGGACCCGATTGATGACAGTGCGCTGATTAAGGAAGGTCTTGTCAAAATGCGGGATGCCACGCGCTATGTCCATGATGCTACGATTGCCGGTATGAACGCGGGCAAGGCCGTTGAAACGTTGATGGCAGAGATTAAGTTACCGCCTGAGCTCGCGCTATCGCAAGAGCATGGCAAAATATCTTGGGCCGTGAAGTCGATTTGGGAGTATTATGCAACTTGGTTTCACTTTGACAAAACAACCGAGCTTTATGCCGTGCCACAAACCGAAGTTTTCACCGACGTTGCGGCTTTAGCAGGCTTAGAAGAACTCGTCACACTTGCGAGCAAATACAACACTCAAAATGAGCCGTTAAAGGCCCTCCATGTGATTGATATTGTGTTAGAGGCTGACCCCACAAATAAGACAGGTTTGCAGGCAAAATCTGTTGCTTTACAGCAATTGCTAAACGCGGCGCAGACTCTGAATAATAGTTATGAGATATATTGGTTAAACGCCCAATTGGCGGAAACTCAATCCAAGCTTGAGAGCCAGTAATGGAGTTTTTGACAAAGCGTGTTTATTGAAGAAAACGCAAAATGATTGTGACCCGTTTCATTTAAAATCATTAAATTTGTCTCAGAGGTTCCTGTGTAATCTTTTGGAGCGTCTTGTGGCGGAATTCCAATATCATGATCACCAAAGGCAAAAAATATTGGAATGTCTATTGCGTCGACCTCCCGTTTGAAGCTGCCCCGCGTCATGCTCATCATACCGCCAGCCGCATATAACGCGCAAGATATGTCTTTTAGGCGCTGAGTGAGTTCAGGAGTTTCACCGCCAAATGTTATGGATTTGCCGCTCGGGCCGCCTGTGCTGGGGGGGAAGGCTGTCTTGAATTTATTCAATGTCAGGCGTTCGAGATTATCCAAAAATGAAGGCTGGTTATCGATATAGGGTTTTTCTTCTTTTGAGAGGCCCCATTCTAATCCGCCGGCGCTAGAGCCTAAAAGGCCAATGCTCTGAAACACTTGATGCCTAGCTTGAAGTATAGTGATCACCATGCCGCCCATAGAGTGGCCAATGCCAATAGCTTTGGTTTGGTTCATATCTATTTGCGCGGTGAAATTTTCATAGCATCTAGAGATCAAGTCGACCGCCTGATATGGCGTCAAGAAGGGATGATCGTGAGGTAAAGGATTCGTTGCTGTTCCCGGATGATCCATTGTTAAAACGTCATACCCATTTTTGGTCATTATTTGCGCGAAGCTGTGGGTAGGTGAGAGGTCAAAATATTCTGCGGAAGCACCTCCGCCGGGCAGGCAAAACAACAGAGTATTTAATGTGTCACCATTTTCTAATCTTTGGGCGGGGTAATAAGTCCCCTTGAATTTGAGAGTGTCGATTTCGGCTGTCAGCAAAGCCTTCATGGCGACAAGACCTCTTAGGCCTCAGGCGCAATGGTGATTTTCACGCCATCATGGTTATCCGTCACATTGATTTGACAGGAGAGACGCGAACCTTGTTTGACTTCCACATAATCTGCCAAGCCTTCTAGCATATAGCCTTCGTCTTCGGTTTGTTCGCCGGCTATGTCTTTACTTTCAAAATAAACGTGACAAGTCCCGCAACTCGCCGCGCCCCCGCAAGTGCCTTCAACCAGGCCCTCGGCGCTTAAGGCTTCCATCATTGTGCCGCCCGTTCGAGCGTCCAAAGTCTTTGCTTCCCCTTGGGCTGTTGTCACAAGAAGTGTCGGCATAATTATCCTCTTTACAAGTCGACTATCACGGTTCAAATATATTTTCGAACAGCGTTCGGAAACTCCTAACGTGAAGCCGAAAATATATCAAGAGTGACCGGTGAGGACGAAATGGCAGGTGTTTTAGACGGGATAAAGGTTCTTGATTTGTCGTGGGGAATTTCAGGCCCAATGACAGGTATGTTGCTGGGGGATCATGGCGCAGATGTCACGCGCATTGAGCGGCCAGACGGTGACCCGTTTGAAGGGATGTTGGGGTATAAAGTTTGGCATCGCGGTAAAAAAAATGCTGTCTTGGATTTAAAATCTGAAAAGGATTTAGCGCTCTTTAAAAAATTGGCGGCAGAGGCGGACGTTCTTATTGAGACGATGGTGCCGGGGAAAATGAAAGCATTAGGGCTTGATTATGACGCTCTCTCCAAAATTAACTCTGGTTTGATTTATTGTTCTATTTCTGCATTTGGTGACGAAGACGCGCGCCCCGCATATGACGCGCAAGTCGCGGCTGAATCAGGTTTGCAGTGGGAGCAACGCGGCTGGCCAGAGGGCGCACTTTATCACATGGCGGGGCGGGAAGACCCTTTTGCCGAAGCTGTGGAAATTGATCCTAATCATGTTCAAGGGGCTAATAGGGAGGGTCCACTTCATTTAGCGTCAAAATGGCCGAGTATGGGCGCGTTCTTCTCGGCGCTGACAGGCATATCTGCGGCTCTCTATGCGCGCGAGAAAACAGGGCGAGGTCAAAGAGTGACAACGTCGCTTTTGCAAGGCGCTATGGCTTGCGGGTCCGGTGTATGGCAGCGTGCAGAAGACATAGATAGCCCCGGTTTCAATACTTGGATCATGGGCTCGTCTAGCCCCAAGGGCCATTTCAAATGTAAGGATGGCAATTGGATACATAATTGGGTGCCAAACCCTCGTTTCATTTTGGAGGCATCTAAAGGAGATGAAATTAACGCGACACCCGACCTCACAGTTCAGAATGACCCAGACAGATTTGGTATAGGGCCTGAGGAGCTCTTGGTTATGGCGCATTATCAACCTATTCTGGCGGACGCTTTTGCTAAGTTTGATAGCACTGATTGGGTGGAGGCCGCCGCCATTGGTAATGTTACGGTTCAGCCTTGTCGCAGCCTTGAGGAAAGCCTGGCTGATCCGTTGCTGTTGAATGATAAGTGTGTGGTCACAGTTGATGATCCAGAATTGGGACCCATAAACCAAGTGGGAATTACTTACCGCCTGACTCATAGTCAGGGCGAGATTAAAGGCCCAACGCGCGCACGCGGAGCGGATACCAGTACCGTTAAGGCCTATGCCGAAACTCTGCCTGAACCCAAGGCGGCGAATGTGCCTGCAAGCCCCAAAAGTAAAGGGGCATTAGACGGGATTCGCGTTTTAGATTTGGGGCTCGCTATCGCTGGGCCTTTTGGCTGTCAGCTTCTCGCCGATATGGGGGCCGACGTCATCAAGATGAATACGCTTTGGGATAGTTTTTGGCACAAATGCCATATTGCAGCCATGGCTAATCGGGGGAAGCGTAGCTTCGCTGTAATGTTAAAACACCCCAAAGGCATGGAGGCACTAAAGAAAGTGATAGCGACGTGCGATGTGGTTCAGCACAATATGCGCTATCCGGCCACAGAGCGCTTAGGGCTAGACTATGAAAGTTTGAAAAAAGAATTCCCGCGCTTGATTTATTGTCATTCCCGCGGGTTTGAAGAAGGGCCGCGGAAAAACTTGCCGGGTAATGATCAAACAGGCGCCTGTTTGTCCGGTGTTCAACATGAAGACGGCGCTCTTTATTCGGGCGGAAATTCCCATCCTGTTTGGGCACTGACATCGCTAGGGGATACAGGGAATGGTTTCCTGACGGCTGTCGGAATTTGTAACGCTTTAATGGAGCGAGAGCGAACAGGGCGCGGTCAATTTGTAGACACATCCATAATCAATGCCTGTTTATTAAATAGCAGTCACAGCGTTGCAAAGCCTGATGGTAGCTCTGTTAAGCGGCCTTTATTGAATCCGGATCAGACCGGGTATGGGGATTATTATCGATTATATCAATGCGCTGACGGTCAATGGATTCAAGTGGCGGCTATAACAGAGACGCATCGTTCTGCCTTTGATAAACTGGCAGGCGATAATAAAATTGCAGCATTTGCCGGACGCGACTCTGCGGCGCTAATGAGGGATTTACAAACGGCGAATATCCCTGCCGCAATCTCCGATGCAGAGGCCTCGCGGCGTCTTTTCGACAATAAGGACTATAAAGCCAGGAACTGGACAGCAGAGTATCAAGATCGATATGTCGGAAAATTAGAGCAAATCGGGCTTACTTACGGGCTGTCTGATACGCCGGGGTCTATCGGAACGCCTCCGCTAATCGTGGGAGATAATACCAGAGCTATCTTACATGAAGTGGGTTACTCAGAGGAAGAAATCCTAGAGATGGCCAACCAAACCGCCATTCTTTGCGATCCACCTGTTCCCGGCCAGAAAGAAATGAAAAACCCTTGGGGTTTATAAGTTAGGTTTATGAGTGTTAGGCCAAAAAGCATAATGGGTATTGAAAGTTAAATATGAGACCAGATCCGGTGATACGTATTGATAGTCAATTCTTTTGGGACGCCTGCGAGCGAGGGGAACTTGTCGTTCAATTTTGCGAGCCTTGTGAAAAGTTGTGGCACCCACCCAGGGCCATATGTCCAAACTGCCATTCCGCGGAAAAAACAGAAACCAAATTATCGGGCGAGGGCACTGTTTTGTCTTGGGCACGGCAAGTGCGTCCCGCTAGTTTTATGTTTAAAGAAAGCCCATGGATTATCCTTGTCGAACTTGATGAGGGTGTACGTATGGTTTCGAATTTGGAAAGCGAAACTGCGCCTGAGTTTGGAATGCGCGTCAGCGTTGATTTTGCAAAAACATCGGGCGGTAAGGCTGTCCCGGTTTTCAAAGCGGCGGAGGCGTAAGTGGTCTCAGAATCTAAACAAGCCTGTATTGTCGGAATTGGGCAGACTGAATTTTCAAAAGCCTCTGGACGCTCTGAACAACAACTCGCTGTAGAGGCTGTTCTTATGGCCTGTCAGGATGCCGGGGTTTCTCCCCATGATATTGATGGTTTAGTGACGTTCGCAATTGATAAGTCTGATGAAATTGATGTGATGCGTTCAATGGGGTGCAGAGATATCAATTATACGACGCGATTGCCGCAAGGCGGGGCCGCGTCTGTCGCAACTTTAGTGCATGCCAAGAATGCCGTTGAAAGCGGAATGTGCGATTATTTCATTATTTGGCGCGCTATGAATGAGCGTTCACAATACCGTTTTGGACAACCTGCTGTCAGTTTGTCTCCAGATGCGCATAGCTCAACATTTATGGAATGGTGTTTCCCATTTGGCGCGCAAACCCCTGCGGCTTGGGAGGCATTATCTTGCGGTCATTACATGAATACTTACGGCGTTACTTCCGAAGATTTAGGGGAGATATCTGTTATATTCAGAAAAGCTGCCGCGACAAACCCAAACGCATTTTTCTTCGAAAAGCCTATTACTTTAGAGGACCATCAATCCTCTCGATGGATTGTAGAGCCTTGGTTTCGGTTATTGGATTGCTGCCAAGAGTCTGATGGGGGCTGCGCTATATTAGTCACGACACAAGAAAGAGCAAAGGACCTGAAACAACGGCCTGTTCCTATTCTTGGTGCCGAGTATTCTATGTTATTTAATCATGAAATTATTTCAGATTTTTATGAAGGAGATCTGTTGAATAATGATATTGCGTTGCGCGTAACCGAAAAACTCATAAATGCCTGCGGGATCGCCCCAAAAGATGCAAATGTTGCCATGATTTACGATAATTTCACGCCGCAAGTCTTACGGCAATTGGAAGGTTTCGGCTATTGTGGGCTCGGCGAAGCGAAAGATTATGTGGCCGATGGACATTTGGCTTTGGATGGCCGAACTCCGCTTTCCCCTAACGGAGGATTGATTGGTGAGGCCTATATTCACGGCGTCAACAATATTACAGAGGGCGTCAGGCAAATGCGCGGCACAGCCGCAAATCAAATCGAAGACGCGAAGACGGCGTTTATTGGATCGGGCGTCGCTGGCGCTATTATTGGGAGATAAAAGTGGGACAGATTTACAAACCCGGAACTAAGCTATCCAGCACGGTTTGCAAAACGCAAATTATGGCGCTGCGGGTGCCTGCAAAGGCGTTAGATGTGAGTTGCGGTGGTGCGCCCATGCAAGTTGGAGACCCCGAAAAACTCGGAGAGATGACGGGTGGCAATAGCGGTACGCTTGTCGGAAAACGTTATACTGATGAAGATGACACGATGGAATTTTTATGCACGCGCGGCGGTGAAGGAAGCCTCCATGTGGATGGATATAAAATTGATATTAAGGCCGCCAAGAAACTGCCTTCCTCTGACTGATGAATATTCATCTAATTCTGCAAATGGCATCTGAAGCTATGGGCCATCGCGAGGCGTTGGTCTGCGGCGAGACAAGGTTATCGTTTGAAGCATTGGGGCAGATGGCCCGGGTCATTGCTAAGAAAATCGAGTCGGGTGAAAGGCTGGCATATCTTACAGAAGCCAGTCCGGTTTTCCCTGCAGCATTGTTCGGTGCGGCTTTGGCAGGCTCTCAATTCGTTCCAATGAATTATCGCCTGTCCGATGAGCAATTAGACGCGCAGATGAAACGTATCACGCCGGCTAAGCTTATTACAGATAAGGATGTTTCCATTGCCGGGATAGAGCGTGTTTCATCCAATGATATAATCATGGGCAATAGTTTGGACGCGGACGCCCCCGACGAGGACGGGGCTGTCGCGGTTGAATTATTTACGAGCGGAACGACGGGCGAACCAAAATCCGCTATCCTGCGCCATGCAAACCTCATGTCATATATATTTGGGACTGTTGAATTCATGAGTGCAGAGGAGGATGAAGCGGCTTTATTGACCGTCCCTCCTTATCATATCGCCGGAATCGCCGCCGTGTTGAGTTCGACCTATGCCGGGCGGCGTATGGTCCAGCTCCCCAGTTTTACGCCAGAGGCCTGGATAAGTTTGGTAAAGACAGAAAACGTTACGAATGCTTTTTTAGTGCCAACCATGTTACAGCGCATTGTTGATTTTTGTAAGGATGGGCTGGACTTACCGTCGATGAAAAACATCGCTTATGGGGGCGGTAAAATGCCGCGTTCGACGATTGAAAAGGCGATGACGTTACTGCCTCACGTGAACTTCACCAATGCTTATGGATTGACCGAGACAAGCGCTACAATTTGCATGTTAGGGCCAGAAGATCACCGTCTATCATTTGAAAGTGATAATCCTGCCATTCGGCGCAGGCTAGGGTCTGCGGGGAAACCTATCCCTTCAATAGATTTACAGATTAGGACGGAAGAGGGGGATATTTGTAAATCCGAAGAGGTGGGGCTGGTTTGGGTCAAAGGGGATCAGGTCAGCGGTGAATATAAGGGTGTGGGCTCGCAATTGGATGCACAGGGGTGGTTCCCAACCAAAGACAGAGGGTTTGTTGATGCGCAAGGCTACCTCTTTATTGATGGCCGAGCCGATGATGTCATTGTGCGCGGGGGAGAGAACATCTCGCCTGGCGAAATCGAAGAGGTATTGCGTACACATAGCAATGTTAAAGACGTTGCGGCTGTTGCCGTTGAAGATGTTGAGTGGGGGGAAGCCGTCGGCATTGCTGTTGTTTGTGAGGCACATGTAGGTGATGACGAGCTGCGTGAATTGGTGCGATCCAATCTAAGGTCGTCTCGGGTGCCGTCGGTAATTAAGCGAATGGAGGCGCTACCCTATAATGAGACTGGCAAGCTCCTGCGACGCGTAATTCGAGACAGTTTTGCTCACTAAGCACGCTGCAAATTATGCAAACCAGCTTCTCTCTGATTTGGGAGAGGCGACCGAAGTTCAGACGCAAGCGGACCACCCCGCAGTGGCTTGGCGCCGAAGCGGTTTATATCATATCACAGGCAAAGCTTTACCTATCCCTTTGGCAAGCCATGCTGACGGCGTATTGATGGCATTGAAAGCTATTACCGATAAGAATGAGGGGCTGCCAGAAACTGGAAGTCAGCTTTTGGGAGAGAGGGCCCTCGTGAGAGATATTCAGTGTGAGCCCTTACAAAACGCTGGCGGGTCGGCGCGTGTGTTACAAGCGGTCGATGGCTGGTTCGCCTTAAATTTGGCGCGTGAGGATGATTGGGATCTCATGCCAGCTTGGCTGGAATGCGAAACTCTAGATTGGGCGTCTATTTCTAAAACCGTGAGGCAAAGAGAGGCACAGTCTATGGTTAAGCGCGGCGTGGAAATGGGGCTGGCTATTGGAGAATCTGTTTTACCGGCGTTATCGCCATCTTGGTACGCGGCTAAATATTTTAAGACAAAAAAGTGCAAAATGCCTTTGGTTGTTGATTTGTCTGGATTGTGGGCTGGGCCTTTGGCGTCATCTTTGTTGCAAATGTTGGGCGCGAAGGTGATAAAGATTGAGAGCCCCCATAGACCTGATGGTCTGCGAAGTGGCCACCAAGGATTTTACGACCTTATCAATGCGGGCAAAGATTGCGTTTCATTGGATTTTCACAACCGTGCTGACCTCGCTCAATTCAAACATCTTTTACATCAGGCGGATGTTGTAATTGAAGCGTCTCGCCCAAGAGCCTTTCAACAGCTCGGTATCATCGCTGAAAAGTTTGTTAGTGCAAAGCCTGGGAAAGTATGGGCGCGTTTAACTGCTTATGGCCAGGCTGAAAACCGGATTGGTTTCGGCGATGACATCGGTTTTTCTGCGGGCCTGTCTTCTATAATGCAAGACGTCTATGGGGCTCCTGATTTTGTCGGGGACGCAATCGCAGACCCCATAAGCGGCATCCACCTGGCATTGGTTATCCAATCCAGTCTGAACAATGGGGGAGGCGCCGTGATTGATCTTTCTATGCGTGATATCATGCGATACGCCATGGGTGATCTGTCTGGCGATTTAACGCAGAAGGCAGAGAGTTGGGCGGGACTGATTGCGGCGGATAAAGCCCCATTTTACTCTCATCGAAACCCCGCCGGTTTTTCGAAATCGCAAGGCGCGGATAATGCGGCGTGGTTATGATAATCCGAAATGCTGACATTAAAGGCGAAAGAGCTGACGTTTTACTCGCAGACGGGCTGATTGCGAAAATCGGCGGGGAAATAAAAGGGGAGCATCACTTCGATGCCAAAGGCGGCGCTCTCATCCCCGGGCTACATGACCATCACATCCATCTCAATGCGACAGCGGCTGCGATGAATTCTGTGCGATGTGGTCCGCCCGAGGTGAAAAGCGAAAAAGAGCTTATTGATGTTCTTAATAAAGCAGGCGAGAAAGCAGGTGGAGGCTGGTTACGCGGGGTCGGCTATCACCGCTCTGTGGCAGGCGAGATTGACAGGGCTTGGCTCGATAAAAATGGCCCTGACCGTCCTATTCGCATTCAGCATCGCAGCGGACGGCTATGGATACTCAATAGCCTTGCTATGGCCGCATTGGATATCGTTGAGCCGCCCGATGGCCGGTTGTTAGACAGCGACATCAGTCTCAGAACTAACGCCCATTTCCCCGATTTGAAGCCATTGATTGGTAGGTTGCTGTCTTATGGCATAACGGGCGTGACTGAGGTGACGCCTAGTAATGGCATAGCCGAGTTTGAAAATTATATGCGCGCGACAACACCCTTACGGGTGAGTGTAATGGGCCGCGCAGAGCTAAGCGCTACGCAATCCCAACATCTGAAACTGCATTATCATGACCATGATTTGCCGCCTCTTGACGCTCTCGCAGATGAAATAAAGCAAGCGCATCTGGCGGGCCGTAATATTGCCGCGCATTGTGTAACACGGGCGGAGTTAATGCTAACCCTTGCCGCTTTGGAAATGGCGGGGCCTGTTTGGGGCGACCGTATTGAACATGCCGCGATAGCCGATAATGCCGCCATTGCGTGGATGAAAAAACTTGGCGTTATTGTCGTGACGCAGCCGAATTTTATTACGGAAAGAGAAGCCGCTTATCTGAAAGATGTCCCGGCGGAGGACCATCAAAATTTATGGCGGCTCAAAGCTTTTGCTGATGCCGGATTAAATATAGCAGCGGGGAGTGACGCACCTTTTGGAAGCCCGAACCCTTGGGCGGCAATGGCTGCGGCCGTATCCCGGCCTCAAGGTTTTGCAGGGGAAGCTGTCTCGCCTGAGGCTGCCTTAGGTCTCTATACCAAGCCTGCCAATAATGCAGGCGGGCAGCCGCGTAGGATTGAGCTTGGCGCGCCCGCTGATATCTGTGTGTTAGATACTGCGTGGGAGAAGGCTCGAAGAAATCTGGCTGACGTAAAGGTACAGGCGACATGGGTTGGCGGAAATCTAGTCTATAATGGCGTCGATTAAGCCCCATTTCAGAGCTGTCTCGGCTCTTATTTTCTTCATACTTAATGCCATATAGGCTGTTCGTTGACGACCAATGCGACGCGGAATACTCGCTGTACCGCCTGCGCCAGGGATTAGGCCGTATTTTAATTCGGGGAGTTGGAACCACGCTTCGGGTGATGCGGTGACGCGGCGACCCAGGGCGGCCATTTCTACGCCAGCGCCAATGGCGGCTCCATTGACATGTATTTCTAGTTTATCTCTTAACCGCGCCAGACGCCATGCGGGTAGTCTCAAGCTGCGCACCCAATGCGCTGTAGCGGGGTCAGAGACTTCCCCGAACTCTTCTATCGCCCCGCCTATTGAGAAAGCCCCGCCGCGCCCCGTAAGCGTTACTTTGGCAATGTCAGCTGCCATGGCTAAATCCAAAGCGCTGCAAAGTGCATCACGCATGTCAGTGCCTATCGCATTTCGGGTATCGGGGCGGTTCAATGTTAAGTTCATCTCGTTATTGCTATTCACAACGACCTGTAGAGACGGCTCATCCGAAGCCGATAATGGCGCGCCATTATAAGTCTTTAGCCAAGCTTGAAATTCAGGGCCTTTTTGCACGGCCGCATAAGCAAAGCTTTCCGCCGTTAAAGCGTTTTCTAAGCTCAGTGTTTCTGACGCGCGAAGGTGTTGGACAAGGACCATAGCGGCAAGGGGGGTGCGGGTAATGTTATTGGCGAGCAAAGCCAGATGTTTTTCATCCTCAAGAACCACATCACAGGCTTCACTTGGCGCGCCATCGCCAATTCCGATAACGGGGCAGTGTAGGTCTTTGAGCCAAGCCGATATATCGGCATCAGAGCTCTCCAAATGAAATGCGATATAGGGATTGTCTGAGTCTGGACCAAAGCTTTCTCTGGGCGGACACGCTGCACGTAATTGCGCCAGTTCATCGTAATTTAGCGGCTTTTTCATTGACTCATCCGTTGACATAAGTGAATATCCGAACATCGTTCGGAAAGTCAGATATGAAATCTTCTACCGTGAAAAAAGACGCGAAACAAACGACTTATGGTCGTCCGCGTTTGCTGTCGCATGAAGAGATTTTGAAAGGCGCTGTTGAGCTTGGGCTTGAGGGCCTGTCTATGAAACGGCTTGCTACTCATCTCAATGTCGGAACTGCAACGCTTTACCAATATTTTGATAGCCGAAAAACCCTCATGCGTGCTGCAGCTGTTTATTCTCTGTCTGATGTGCCGCTTCCTGAAGATATTGGGCAGCATTGGTCAGCTCTCGCTAAGGATTATGTGACAGTTATTCAAAACCTACTCGCGGAAAATCCCAGCTATATAAATAGCTATCAGCAAACAGATTATGGTTTTGAGGTACGGTTTCAACTGATCGAAAAATTTCTCCAGTCTATGGCGAGTAGAGGGTTTACATCTTGTAAGGGTATGGAGCTGTTTAATATTGTCGGTATGGCCGCTTTCGCTGGGGCCATTGAAATTTCTCGGCAACGTGAATTTGAGTTTCAGGATGAGACGATGGAAGCCGTTGCGAGACGTCAATTTGCGCGGCTCGATGCGGACGCCTTTCCAATGACAGCGCAGGCTCTGAGTATCTTCACACACACACCAGAGCAAAAGCTCGAAAGCCTCCTCTCGGCCACTTTTAAAACCATTGCCCGAGAGCGGGGAGAAGATGAAAGCGAGATAGTGTAATATGGTTGCGCAATTAGAAACTGATGTTGAGCCTAAAAAAATTCCGAAGGTGAAGGGCATTCCGCTAGTCGGAAGTACGTTGGAAATGGGTAAAGACCCGGCCGCATTTTTCGCAAAATGCTACAAGGAATATGGCCCTGTCTACCAAGTTAATGTTTTTGGTCGGAAACAGATTGTTATTGCCGGGGCTGAGGCCGCCAAGTTTATGTCAACGAAAGCTGGGCGTAATGGGCTTAGATCTAAAGAGTTCTGGGACGATTTTGTTGACCATTTTGGCGCTTCAAAAACACTGACGCAGATAGACGGCGACGACCACCGACGTATGCGCCAAATTATGAGAGCTGGCTTTTCGCGTGAGGCGGCTGAGGGGCAATATCATAAAATCACAAAATACATTGACGAATCTATTGAGCGAGATTGGACGATAGGACAAAAGACAGGTGTACTCGAGGCTTTCCAATATATGATCGTCCAAGTGATTGGTGAATTGATGAGCGGGGAGGCGCCGCTCGAATATGTGAAAGATATCCGAATCAATATTTTGTTTCTTCTCAATGTCCTTGTGGCGCGGGTGAAACCTAAATGGTTTTTGCATAGCCCGAAATTTAAAAAAGCGAGTAAGCGCGTAGATGAGTTAGGTGAGAAAACCGTCGCTCGTTTTATGAAACACGCTGAGGAAGGCACGCTGCCTAAAAACCTTTTGGGCGATATTATGCGGGCCCATTTTGATGACCCGGATTTTGTGCAAAAACGTGATCTGGCTGTTCTGTTGACAGGGCCTTATGTGGCCGGACTAGACACAGTTGCGAATACTGTCTCCGGCGCAGTTTATGGCATTTTGAAAACGCCGGGTGTGCTCGAGAAAGTGCAAGCTGAGGCGGACGCCCTTTATGCCAAAGGCACCGTGACATCTATGGATGTACGCAATCTGGATTACATACAGAGCTGCATTAAAGAGTCTATGCGTCTGTGGCCTGTGGCCGTCGGGCAGATGCGAACAACGACACAAGAGATTGAATTTGAAGGATTCAAAATTCCTGCCGATGAAATGTTGATTATAGGCACATCCGTTCCGCATTTCCTTGATGAATATTTCCCGAACCACAAAGCCTATGATCCGGATCGTTATAATGAAGAGCGCAAGGAGCATATGTGCCCCGGTGCTTACTCTCCCTTTGGACGGGGAGCGCATACGTGTTTGGGCCAAAATCTGGCAGAAGTGCTTATGGGGATGTTGATTTCACGCCTCTTCCACCGCCTCGACTTGGCCCTTGAAACGCCGAATTACGAGTTGAAAACGAAATCATTCCCCACACCGGGTCCGGCCATGAGTTTTGCCGTGAAGGTCGTAGGCGAGCGCCATCCCGCAAAACCATTAATTCCAGAAGTATTAGAAGATTAAAAGAGAAGATAAAAAGGAGAGCATCATGAACGCACCTGTAAACCCTGAGCATATTCAAACCGGAGAAGAGTTGGAACGCTGTCCGTTTCCGATTCCCTATGGTTGGTTTTGCGTCCATTTTTCGCATGAATTAAAGCCCGGTGACATCAAGATCGAAAAAATGTTTGGCAAGGAATGGGTTCTTTTCCGCGGCGAAGATGGCTCCGTTGGCATGACGGACCCATTCTGCCCGCATCTTGGCGCGCATTTAGGTCATGGCGGGAAAGTCGTCGGTAATAATATTCAGTGCCCATTCCATAATTGGGAATTTGACAGTGAAGGTTGGTGTAAGAAAATCCCTTACGGCAAAGTTATGCCGGGTGTGGCGCGGAAACGGGCGATCCTTCAGGCCCTGCCGGTTGTTGAAAAATACGGCGCGATTTGGGTGTGGTATCACCCCAAAGGCGAAGACCCTAAATGGGAATTGCCGACCCATCCAGAATTTGAAGATGAAGACGCGCATGTTGAAACTAAATTCCATAGCTGGGATATTGGAACGTGTATTCAGGAAATGGGTGAGAACTCAGTCGACACACCACATTTGAAGTTTTTACATGGTGCGCCAATAATCCCGTCGGTAGAGGCCAAAGCAGATCGCCATATCTGGCACTATGATATCATGGATGGTTATATTGTTGGTGAAAGCCATGGCCCAGGACTGGCTCCCAACCACCATTCAAAAGACGGCGTCTCGATGTTGATGTATGCCATGCCGGCACCTGTTGACGAAGAAATGTCGCGCGTTCGGATGATGTTTAAATGGAAGAAATATCCTGAAGGGTCGAAGGAAGCCGCGATTGCACAACATCTTTATGAGCATTCTATCGGCGAAGCCGAGGGCGAAGATTCAGCTGGGTTTGAATCCGTTGATTTGATTGTGTGGGACAATAAAAAATATCGCCCTAAACCGCTCTTATGTGATGGTGATGGCCCGATCTTGGCTTGGCGGAAATATTTCCGTCAATTCTATGTCGATCTGGATGAAAGTAATCCGGCGGTAGCCATATAATGGGGGACAACACTCAAGGCCGTTTGGCCGGTAAAGTCTGCATTGTCACGGGCGCGGCGCGCGGTATGGGCGAAGCCACAGCGCGATTATTTGCGTCTGAGGGCGCAATAGTGGCCCTCGGTGATGTCATGGCCAAAGAAGGCGAAGCGGTTGCGAAAGACATTGGCGGCGACGCCATGTTTCAAAAACTCGATGTGTCTGATGATGGAAATTGGAAAGCTTTTGTTGGCGCTGTCCGGGACAAGTTTGGAAAAATTGACGCTCTGATCAATAATGCCGGGCTTGTACATTTCACGCCGATTGAACATTTCGATCCGAATGATGCGGACCGCATATTAGGCGTAAACACGGTCGGCCCTATGCTCGGGGCGAAACATGTCGCGCCGATTATGAAAGAAGCAGGTGGCGGCTCTATCGTGAATATCAGTTCCGTCGATGGTCTCCGTGGCTGTAACGGATTGACGCTTTATACTGCCAGTAAATGGGCATTGCGGGGCCTGACAAAGTCATTGGCCTATGAACTTGGTACATCCGGTATTCGTGTAAACTCTGTCCACCCCGGCGGAGTTGATACCCCAATGGGGAATGCAAGAGGTCTCCCGCCTGAGCAGCTAAATATGGCGTTTAGGCGTGTTCCACTTCAGCGTATTGGTCAACCGAGTGAGATTGCAAATGCCTCGCTCTTCCTTGCCAGTGATGAAGCGAGCTATATTACAGGGGCAGAGCTAGCCGTCGATGGCGGTTGGGGGGCAGGGTACTTCCAACCCGTCCTACCTGGCGCGCCTGAAGGCCTTCCACCATAGGCAAACAATGAAGAAGTTTTTTAAATTTATTGCAAAAGCATTTATTATTCTGCTTTTGATTTTGGTTCTTGCGGCTTTTTTCGTCAAATGGCGAATGGATCATGAAGTGGCCGCTGTAACGCCGCTTGCCATGAGCACAGAAGGCGTGGACCTGACGCCTACCGTAGACGCGGATTTTATCCCGCAAATTCTTCCGCCAACAGGGGAGCCACAACACCCCTTTATGGCTGTGACGGATACCAGCGCGATGCATTCCGGAAGTTGGGAGAGCGATACCCATCCGGCCAAAGCTGTCTCTTCTGTGGATGTAGAAATCCTCACGCGTCGGGCGGGCGGCAGCGCCGCGCGGCAATGTGCGACCTTCACCTATATAAAAGCCGGGCACCCGCTCATCCTTTGCGGTGGGTTTACGAGTTTCCGGCTTCAGCTACTCGATAAAGACAGCCTCGAAATGTTGGCCTCGTATGACTTACCCATGCGGCCCTCGACGTTCGAGGCTATGGTCAAACGCGACACGGATATAATCTTCACCGATACATCGGGCGGAGCCTATATGTATCTGGATAATGAAGACCGCGCCGTGCTCGCTGATGCCGAGCAACGCATTCGCCGTATAAAAGCCGAGCAACTCGAAAACGGCAAATGGCAATTCCGTGAAACCGATGGTTGGGACATGACCGATTACGTCCCCAATGATTGCTATCACTGGAATAATCTGCGGCCCACAGGCGAGTGTGACGGCATCACCACCGTTATGCCGGATTATAATGGCTTGCTTTGGTGGGTGACGCGCAATGGCCGTGTCGGGTCGCTTGACCCTGAAACTGGAAATGTCAGCGCGACTGATTTAAACGGCGAGGAAATTCAGAACTCTTTCGCATTGGACAAAAACGGTGCCTATATCGTTTCTGATCATGCCATGTATCACATGAAACTGGTTGATGGTATGCCTACGGAGCAATGGCGGGTGCCGTATGACCGTGGCTCTGGCCGTAAGGTTGGCTCTATCAATCAAGGTAGCGGGACGTCTCCGAGTCTCTTTGGGGAAGACTATCTGACCTTTACCGATAATGCGGATGACCACATGAATATTTATGTCGCAAGGCGCGGCGAACTGGCCGAAGGCGAGACCCGCGTGATTTGTAAAGTGCCTGTCTTTACCAAAGGCGCGAGCGTGACGGATAATTCAATGATTGCATATGGACGCTCTATTATTCTGGAAAATAATGCGGGTTATACCAATTCGATGATCCAAAAAGATTACAGCGTTATCGAAGGCGGTGTTGTGCGCGTGGATGTGCGTGAAGATGAAAGCGGGTGTGACACTATCTGGACGAACCCGCTTAAAGTACCCTCTGTCGTACCCAAGCTTTCACTCG
The DNA here is from genome assembly GCA_964565335.1 of uncultured Algimonas sp. Classification (GTDB taxonomy): domain Bacteria; phylum Pseudomonadota; class Alphaproteobacteria; order Caulobacterales; family Maricaulaceae; genus Litorimonas. Next base: position 37,667 of record CAZMEN010000003.1, read on the forward strand.
GAAACGGGATTGCCTATTTCTATAGTTTCGATTTGTTGGATAATGGTGATCGCCTCTGGTCACTGGTGGGGCTTGATTTTGAAACGGGCAAAGAAGTCGTGCGCATTCCGACCGGCACGGGTGAAGCGTTCAATAATAATTGGGCCAGTATCGCGATTGCTCCTGATGGCGACACATGGGTTGGTACGCGTCAGGGTGTTTTGAAAATAAGAGAAAAATAATGACATTTGGCCCGATTACGCAGCTTGGTTATCTCACCGATAATCTCGATAAAACGGTAGAAGCTTGGACAAAATTAGGCGTTGGGCCCTTTACGAAAATGGCAGGTGTGAACATGCCCGCGACGATGGACGGCGAAACCGTTGAGATTAAAATCGATCTCGCTTTGGCCTATCAAGGGGATGTTCAAATCGAAATTATTCAGCCTCTTTGCGAGAGTCCCTCGCCCTATCTTGAGAATAAACGCGCAGGTCTTTGGGGCGCGCATCACACCCAATTCACCGTCGAGGATTTGGATGAGGCGATCGCGACCTGCGAGGCGGCGGGGATGGAAATGGCGTGCGAAATTACCTCCGGCGGGGGACGCTATATTTATATGCGGGGTGATGCCGGATGGATTGAATTAACGCTGTCCAATCCCGGCCTTCAGATGTTTTTCGACATGATTAAAAAGAGCTGTGAGGACTGGGACGGCGAGACCGTTTGGAATGTGATGGGATAGAGGTATTCGTTGATGACACGCGATGAGAAAATTGATGCCATGCTGGATAAGCATGAGATTACTGAACTTCTTTATGCGTATTGCAATGCGGCCGACCGACATGATCACGTCAAAATGCGTAGCCTTTATCACGAAGACGCTGTCGATGATCACGGCTCTTTCTTCAAAGGCCCCGCCATGGAGTTCATCGATATGCTCCCCGAAATCCAAGCGCCCATGGAAATTCTGCATCACAATATTACCAGCATAAATATCGCGCTGGACGGTGATAAAGCCGAAGGCGAAGTCTATATGATCGCCTTTCATCGCTTCAAAACAGAAGAGGGGGAGTCGGTGGATTTACTTGTCGGCGGCCGCTATTTCGACAATTACGAGAAACGCGACGGCCAATGGAAATTTTCATTACGTGCGGCGGGCGCAGATTGGGCCTATTACAATTCCCCGTCACAAACGGCGATGGACCACCCGATGATAGCCGCGACACACATTGCTACGCCGGGGCCGAAAGATCCGTCTTATCAATTTTATGAGATGATGAAATTCGGGCAAAAGTTGAAATAAGGTTTCCACAAGATAGATTTGTCCTGTCGGGCAACTCAGCCTTTTTAAAATGAAAGCCAACATTTTTGAACGCACCCACATAAAGTGGACAGCCCGTGAGAGCCATCTCCCGATGGAGACCAAATAGTTTTAATGTTTTACGAGAGTTGACTCTCACGGCAGAGATTTTTGTGTGAGGGCCTCTTAATCCCGAAGTCATGGCGGTACGATAGCTGTCGCTACCTGACCACGCCGGTTGGGCCTAACGCCTCACAAAGACCCGGCACAGTCGAAGTCATAAGCTCCGATGCTCAGCCTCACCGCCCCGCTAATAACAAACCTACGCGATTGCTTGTTCAAGTGAATTTGCCTTGTATTTGCGAGGGGCAAAAACTGGAGCAAAATTACACGCATTAGCGAGAACTGGATGAATATAGCGCGGGTTGGGGAAGGTGAGGATTGAGTTTTTTTAAAGCGCGGTATTATTGCGTTTAGGGGTGTTTTAAGCGAGAATTGTACACTCTTTGATTTAAACTCAAATTAGACATTTGGCTCATAGATGTTTAGGGAACTGTTCAGTTAGTTGAGGAAATAGATTGGCAGATTGTGGGTATTCGGAAACCAATGTAGTTTGGGCGTTTATGATGGATTTGTTTCATCATAAATACATCTCAAAACTTCCATTTGCACCTACTCAAAATCTAGAATATTGCCTCGGCTTTGATGGTGCGTATCATTTGGACCAACCATTATTTGGTTCTTTTTTACCAGGTATATGTTTAGATGAACAGGCGTTTAAAGAGTGCTTAGAAATCGCTCACAGAAAAATGCCTGATTATATTTGTCATACATTTTTACAATTCAAACGTCCAAGCTGCATGAAAATATCAACAGCAAAAGAATGGAATTCGTGGGGTAAAGAATATTTTCGATTTAGAACTGATTTAGAACAACAACATGTATTGGAAAAAATAGAGAGTCTGTGGGGGAATCAGGTTTTGACAGGATATGTTTGTCCTGCAATTGAGGGATTTGATAACCTAAAAATGGCCACTGAAAGTCATGAGGTTATTGAAAAAAGTAGATTTGTTTTACCTTCTCAAATGAAAGGGCACAGAGTATTTTCTTATGTAGATGCATCCTCAGCAGGAAAAGTGCATTCTGAGGTGGAAGAAGTCAATCCCAGTTCCTTCCAAGAAAAGTTGAATCAGGTTAGAGAAGAAAATCGTCCTCAAAATGTTGTTGAAATTGTTGAAAAGATATCTTCACAAATCGCAATAGCTACTCGGAAATGGGATTCGGACGCTTATTTGCCATTTGAACGATGGTCAGAGTTTGAAGTGTTGCGAGAGCGATTTACATCAAATTATGATGAAGACGAATATCTTAATGCTCTTGGTACGATACTAGCATTTGAAAAGGCCTTTGATATGAAGGTTCATCTGTTTCGATGATGCAAGTGAAGCTGATGACTCTAACAAAACCCTACTCCGCAGCCTCAACCCAAGGGTCGCGTTTCGTCCCCTTCGTAATCCAATGCCCATTTGATTTCGCTTGATAGGCCTTCACATCTTTACGCGGATTATAGAACTGTTTGTACCACAAGCGCGCCTTACCAAACGGGCCGTCGCCGACGACTTGCATGATGGAGAGGCATGGCGCTTTATTGGCCCAGACATCAAAGTCTTGGAGGAGGGCCATTTTGGAACCTTCTTGGAAGGCTGGTACGGCGGCTTTGTCTTCTTCGCTCATCGGGAAGTTTGGCGGCTCGACCATGAGGCCGTGCCACGCCCGCACTTTGCCGTCCTCAATCGGTGTGTGGCAAATCATCATGAGCGAGCTGTAATAGCCATTCATCCGAGAGAGCAGCAGGCCGGGGCCTGTGTACCAAGTGTCATTGGTCATGACTTCATCAGAGAGTGTGCGGTGGCCCGCCGCTAATAACTGACGGATGACATGATCATCACAGGTGCTCTCAAACAGCTCCATATCGGTTGAGCCGTGAATGGGGCCAAGGTGAGCCTTGTCTGTCATATTGTCGATGATTTCCTGCGGGTGACAGTCGAGCGTACCGAGGTGGTCAACGTTCCAATTGACCCATTTCTCATCTTCCCATTCGGGCAGGGGGTGAGGCTCAAAATCAGGTTCGCCTTCTTCTTCGTCATGCCACATCAGGATGAGCCCGCCCCATTCTTGGACAGGGTAACTCCGGATTTTAGCCGCCTTGGGGATAGGCGCGGGCGAATAGGGGATTTCATTACACATTCCGTCAGGGCCGAATTTCCACGCATGATAAGGGCAGCGAATATCATCGCCCTCAATCTGCTTGCCATCCATTACGATGTACGAACTCTCATTCTTTGCCAGATGAGTTTTCATATGGGGGCAATAGGCATCCATCACGACGACACGTCCGCTTTCGCCGCGATACATTATGAGGTCGCGTCCAAAATAGCGTAGCGGGATAGGTTTATTGGTGGCGTCTTTGGCCTCGCCCACCATAAACCAACCTCGGGGGAAGGTGAACTCGCCAATGCCATATTCTGCTGTGGTTGCCATAATATCCTCCGTCTATTTCTTATATCACGCCGTTGAGGCGGGTGTAGTGTTTAATTCAGGGGCGTGGCCGCGATGGCCGCCCTCTTCGACACAGGCTGTTCCGCCTGGTGTGTACATCATCGTCACGCATTGATTGCAGGCAGTGCAGCCCGAATTGCGAATATTGCCCGATTGCATCGCATTTATCAGATTCGGATCAAAGATGAGAGCACGCCCAAGACCGAGCGCATCGAAGCCCTCATTCATGACTTTATTGACATTATCCATAGTCTGCGCCCCGCCCAAATAACAGAGCGGCATATCCACGGCCGCGCGGATTTGCTGGGCTGGGTCTAGGGAATAAAGCTGTTTGAATTGCTTATCCGGCTCTTTGCTTTTGGGCTGCATCATCATGCCAAGGCGGACAATCAGATTTTTGGGTTTGACCGATGATTTGGGCAAAGGATTACCAAACATGGTATCAATGCTTTCGACATTTAATCCATTAGAGAGCTGCGCCATGTGCGCGCCTGTGCTTTGCAGGATTTTGGCAATCTCAATCCCTTCGGTGACGGTATTGCCGCCCTCTTTCCCATCGGTCTGGCTGTATTTCACCGTAACGGCCATGTCTTTGCCGACCGCGTCCAGAACTTTGGAGAGGACCTCGGCGGGGAATTTCATCCGGTTCTGGATTGTCCCACCATAATCGTCTTTGCGTGAATTATAAAAAGGCGTGATAAACTGCGCGAGGAGATAGCCGTGCCCCATGTGAATTTCCACGGCATCAAAGCCAGCCTCTTTGGCATGAAGGGCGGCTCGGACAAATTCATCGGCAATGGCGTCCATATCATTGCGGTCCATTTTACGCTTCATATAACGTCCGGTCATAACGCCGAATTTGTTAAAGCCCCCATTGGCCGAAATAGGTTTCATAGTTGAAAAGTCTTTGGGCAGGAATGTAAAAGATCCTGCATGGGTGATTTGTGCTTGCGCCGCTGCTCCGTGTTTATGGACCCTGTCAGTGAGGGATTTGAAATCCGCGACAGTGTCCGCCGAGAGGTGCGCCTGATCGACAAAGGTTTGGCCATCTTTAGACGTCGCGCAATAAGCCACCGTTGTCATGGCCGCGCCGCCTTCAGCCATCCGTTCGTGGAAACTGGCCAATCCTTTGGAAATCACACCCCCTTTGCACATACCTTCATTTGTCGCCGCTTTGATAAAACGGTTGCGTAATGTCAGAGGGCCGATGGTCAGCGGCGTAAAGGCTTTTGAGGCAGAAGCTGTCATGTGAATTATATAAATCTCACTGCGCAATAAATCACGCAAAAAATGATGATTATCTATGAATTGTGTGTTATTTGGCTTTAATTGCGTAGAAAACACAAAAAATATTACGCATCAGGGAAAATAAATCAGCGCATGACCGAAACATACGACCCAACACCGAGTAGCCGCAAATATGCGTGGTTCGTCCTTTTCATGATGGTGCTTCTTTACTTTGTAAACTACGCTGATCGGACCTTGGCGAATGCCTTGCTCGAAAAGATCAAAGAGACTTATCAAGTCTCCGATACCTATATGGGTTTCGTGATTGGCCCGGCCTTTGCCTTTATTTATTGTCTTGCCGCTATTCCGATTGCAAGATTTGCTGATCGCAATAACCGTGTTCGAATCATCGCCGTTGGGGCTGTCGTTTGGAGTCTTTTCACAATACTTTCAGGCCTCGCTAAAACGCCTGAAATGTTTGCGCTTTCGCGGTTCGGGGTGGGGGTTGGTGAGGCCGCCTTTCTCGCTCCTGCATATTCTTTATTGTCTGATTATTTTCCGCCCAAGCGGCGCGCTTTCGCTTTCGCAATTATGAACCTTGGTGTTTATTTTGGCGGCGCCTTCGGCAATATTGGAGGTACGGCTTTGGCCGCCAATTATGATTGGCAAACCACCTTCTTGGCTTTGGGCGGCCCCGGTATATTACTGGCGGCTTTAACGGTCCTCTTTGTTCGGGAGCCAAAGCGCGGACGTCTCGATCCGGGCGACGGGGCGTCAAAACCACAAGTTCAATTTTCCGCGGTATATAAAGCGTTGATGGGGACACCAGCATTTAAATATCTAACCTATGCTGCTTTCCTGGGCGGGTTTTCGACGATAGCCTTTGGAAGCTGGGCGATAGCCATGTTCGAGCGCATCTTCGATATTTCTAATCAGTCTGCCGGTGCGCGTTACGGGACGGCGGCTCTTCTTGCTGGCATGGCAGGGGTTTTGCTCATGGGGTTTTTGTGTGATTTATTGTCCAAGAAATATGCTCGCGCGCCTTATATATTATCCTCATTCGGGCTCTTAGGGTTTACGGTGATAGCCATCGGCATGTGCTTTTCAAATGAGGTGGGGCTGGCCACGGCTTTAATTTATCCCGCCAGTATTTTGGGAGCAGGGTGGGTCGTGGCAGTTCAGGCCGCACTGCAAGATTTATTACCTGCTGAGTTGCGGGCCACAGCAACATCCATTTGGGCCTTTGCTCTAACATTTGCAGGGCTGGTTTTAGGGGTATTAGTCGTCGGCTGGGCGAATGATTATTTCAGTGCCCAATATGGTGCAGACGCCATACGCTACTCTATGGCTCTGACGCTCTCAGGCGGTATCCCTGCGGCATGGTATATTTTCCGGGCAGGAAAGACTGCCGTGGCAGGGCAGCAGTCTTTGGCCCATCAGTTCAGTTAGAAGTTAAAGCCTAAGGTCACGCCGTAAGTCGCGGGTGCGCCAAAATAGCCATTCTCTAGTCTGTCAAAGTCTAGACGTTAGCCGATGAAGTTGGAGATATATTCGTTGTCGACTATACTCTGGCTCAAAATATTAACTTAACTTTGTTTCTCCCAATTTGAATAGCGGTTAGAGTAATTCGTCCATTGACTATTATGTGGGCTTGGGACTGAGCTTTGTAGCTCTAATATACCTACGCCGAACTATTTCTTCTTTAACGTGCTCAAGAGTGTATTTCTCTCGCTCGTTTGGAGGAGAGCGGTTGTCTTATCGGTCAATCCCCTTGGGCAAGGTTTTAGATTTAGATGATATAGTCCGACATGCGCTGCATGACCCAAAACATGGCGATTGATGAGAGACTATAGGTTAGGAAAATTTCTGTTTTCCGAAGTGTCTCTTTTCCAACTTTTACGATAAAAAACAATATAATAAGGGCCACACCGATAACAGCGAATTGGCCGAGTTCTACACCGAGGTTGAAGAATAAAAGCGCGAGTAGTTCCGTTTCTTTGGGTAGACCTATCTCTGACAACGCGCTTGCAAAGCCGCAACCATGTATCAGGCCGATGATAAAACTGATGAGATAAGGGCGCCGTGTCGCGAGGCTTTTATGCCCGCGTTGTTTGTGGATGATTTCTATGCCTAGCATAACGATACTCGCCGCAATCAAAATTTCTATAGGTCGGGTAGGGGTGTTCAGCATGCCAAAGGCTGCAAGGCCAAGTGTTATGCTGTGAGCGAGGGTGAAGGCCGTTGCTACGCCTAATAGCTGACGGCGGGTGACGAGCAGTATCAATCCTATGACAAAAAGCAGGTGATCCCAACCAAAGATAATATGCTCAACGCCGATACTAAGATATTGCCCTGTCGCACTTTGCGCTTTGCCGCCAAGATTCATAGTTGGATTTGAAGGTTTTATGAGGGCTGTACGTTTCTCTCCTGAAAGGTAACTAATAGAGACAAAAACATCGGTAATCGTACGTTCTAATCCGGGGAGGGATATTTCACCTTCGGTTAGTGTACAGTATAGAGTTGAATGTTCGCTGACGGACCCTGCTTGCCATGTCATCTGCGGGGTTGTGCTCGTGCACCTTTCCGGAAAAGTGGGGGCTATTCTTAGGCGCTTGCCATCTAGAATAGGTTGTTTCCAAATTACTGAGAACTTGGAAGGCGCGGCTTCGGTGATACTCAAATAAGAAGGGCGAACCTCATGGGCTTGAGCTGAAAATGCGCTCGCCCAAAACCATAATAAAAGCAGCCAGATCCTCACTCTCCTGAGCCTTCAATATCCACTTTATATTTATTAATCAGAGTTTTAAGACGCGTTTGATTGGCAGACATTAATGCTTCTTCTTGCCACAGTCTTTTGACATCCTCTTTAACATCTTCGAATTTAGGAATAGCTCTGTCGGAAATGCTATCGATACGAATGAGGTGTAGGCCAAAAGCAGATTCAACAGGGCCTTGCCAGTTTTGGTCCGAAGCCTCAAAAATACTATTTGCGAACTCTGGCCCGAAAAGACGGCTGACTTCTATAAGGCTTAGAGACTCAAATTGCCGTTTCATAATAAAAGGATCACCCAGAGATTTCCAATCTGTTGTTTTCGTTTTTTGAATGAGTGTTTGAGCTTTTATCTCAAGGTTATTTCCATGCACTTCGGGGCTTAGATATATATGAGAAAATTCGCGTTTTTCGGGACGGATAAAGCTCTCAATATTGGTTTTAAAATAGGCTTCTAATTCAATTTCATCGGGCAGAGCTGGGGCATCCACATTTTCTATGAGAAAACGCATTTTCTGCGCAAGGCGGCGGCGAATGATTGTGTCATTTTCGCCTAGGCCCATGCGTTCTGCTTCGCGCACCAGGGCTTCTTCTTCAACATAAGAAAAAAGGAGAGCCTTCAGATCGTCATCCGTCGGTTTCCGACGGTTTTCGCCTGCAAAAATTAAGGACTGCCTTTCCATCTCTTCTGTACTGACGGTAATCGTATAATCCGTTTTGGCGATATGGTTTTGCCATAGGTTATGCCCAGCAAATAACAGCGCTCCAAAAATGATAAAGTGAACCAAAGGCTCGTGTCGTAATTTAGTCATGGAACCTACTTAGCTTTATACCAAATTTGAGAGATTTAGCTGTGCTTTGCATTGTTGGAGACGAATTTGGATGATGTTTTGTTACCATTTTATAGGAAGAGATGACGCTCCCATCAAAAGCCTATCTATCTTCTTAGTTGGCCTTTTAAGAGTTTAGAAACAATAGTTACCATCATTGGCGACAAGAACGCGTCTGCTTTCGCCGCAATGTATGACCAAGTTCCTTCTTTGGTAGCCGCAATCTCTAAAAATCGAGTCCAAGCGTCACGCCATAAGTGGCGGGCGCACCGAAAAAACCATTCGTAATCCCGCCAAAGCCCGGTCCAAAATCGATGAAATTGGTGAGATATTCTTTGTCGGTAATATTTTTGCCCCAAATGGCGAGCTCAACATTTTGCCCCGCAATTGGAATGTCAGACCAGGCGAGGCGGGCATCAATAACAGTTCTTGCAGGCACTTCGGAGGTGAAGGCATTTTGCGGTACTGTCCGCGTCAGGGAATAGGGATAGGTAAAATAGCGATCGCTATAATTAGCATCTGCGGAAAGGGTAAGAGCGCCCCAATCACCACTGACTAGGCCCCAATCAACCCCTGCCGAGGCCGTATTACGCGGGGCTTGCGGTAAGGCGCGATCATCGGCGACATCCACGCCAAGCTCTAGAAATTCCGTATATTTGGAACTCAGATGTCCATAATTTGCTCGGAGTAAAAAGTTATCTGCGAGTTGGAAAAAGCCTTCTAATTCAAGGCCGTTTATATCGGCTCCGCCTGCATTGCGAATATCCGAGGCGGCTGCACCTTCAGCCGTGAAAATAGAGAGCTGCATATCTTTATGAGTATTGAAAAACGCCGCCATATTAACTTGAAAACGATTGTCAAAGAAGCGCGTCTTTGCGCCAAATTCGATAGAATCGATAGTTTCGGCGTCATACGGGCGGAGTGTTTCCGCGACCGATCCGGCTTCGCCATTAAAGCCGCCGCTCTTAAAACCTTTGGCATATTTTGCGTAGAGGTTGATATCGTCTGTCGCCGCAAAATTGACTGTGACTTGGGGGGAGAGATTGTCGAACTTTGTCTTGCCTGTCGTGCCTTCGGGAACGAAAGGCGTGTTCGGCGGGAGGTCTTCAAAGGCCACCGCGATATTGGTGCGATCAATTGATTTCTCTTCTTCGGTATAGCGCAATCCACCGGAAAGGCTGATTTGATCAGTAAGGGCAAAATCAAGCTGCCCAAAGACGGCAATCGCCTCTGTCTCAAAACCGTAACGGGAGTCAAATATACTCGCCCCGCCAAAGAAATTTTGCGGGTTATTAGTAAAGCCGTCATCTTGGAAATAATAGGCACCAAGGACATAATCCAAGCGCCCTGAATTGCCGACTAGTTGTAGCTCTTGGCTGAAACTATCATAATCAGAGAGGCGTTGTGAGCGGGCTAAAGGTAAGGGCGAACCGTCCAAGTCCAGACTGTCTTCCCATGTGAGTTTGCGTAGAGCAGTGATGGATTTAACCTCGCCCAATTCCGTTTGCAGGGCGGCGGTTAGCGTATGGCCTTGGACTTTACTGCGCTCGAACACTTCGGGTGCATCTGTTGTGCCAGTGAATTGGCGGTCAGGATTGGTGTAGAGGTCCAGCGGAAAGCCAAAGAACTGTCCTGGCGCACCAGGGAAGCCTAAATAGGCCGGAGAGGCAGGATCAAATATATTGCCGTCATAGACGCCAACGACTTGCGAAAATTCCGGATTTTGGTCGACATCGCTGAAGTCAAAGGTGTAGTCTAGCGTTAGGTTTTCAGTGGGGTCTGCGCTCAGCGCAATGAGGAAGCTCTTCTTATCCAAATCCGCAAATTCAGACGCGGTTGATTTGGGGCTAGCGGAAAGAACGCCGGGAAAGGGATTGTCAACGCCTTCGACAAAACCGTCGCGTTTTTCAATCAAGCCCGAAACCTTCGCGCGGACAGGGCCGATTTGTCCGAAATTCATTGTGGCTTTCGCGAGGCGGGAATTATAATTGCCAAAACCGACTTTTGCACTGCCACCAAATTCTTCTGTCGGTTTGGCCGTGATGACATTGACAGCCCCCGCGAGAGTATTACGGCCATAAAGCGTGCCTTGCGGCCCGCGCAAGACTTCGACGCGTTCTATATCAGCGACATCAAATATCGCGCCTTGGGTTTTACCAATGTAAGAGCCGTTGAGGTAAATCCCGACGGTGGGTTCCCAAGTCAAGGCCGGGTTTATGGTGACGCCGCCGCGTATGGAAATTTGTGCGGCTGTTGTGTTATTTGGGGCATTCTCAATTTTTAGGTTCGGCGCGAGGCTAGAGAGCGATTTAATAGAGGTGATGTTACGGCTATCAATATAATCCGCATCGATAGCCGTAACCGCAATAGGCACATCTTGAATGCTTTGCTCACGTTTTTGGGCGGTCACAACAATTTCATCTAATTGCGCGTAAGCGGCAGGGCTAAGCATAAGTGTCAGGGCGAGAGCCGAAGCTCCGGTCAAAGATTTACGTGTCATGTCAGTCTCCTGTGGTTATTTAGAAACAGTAGCTGCCTCCATTGGCGACAAGCACAGAGCCGGTCACAAAGCTCGCATCTTCGGAAAGTAGATAAGCCACAGCGCCGGCGACTTCGCTCGGATCAGCCATACGGCCTAGCGGGACAGATTGCTCCATGGAGGTAATCCATTCTTGCGGCAGTCCGTTCATGATGGGTGTATTTGTCGGGCCAGGGGCGACAGCGTTTACGCGTATGCTGCGGGGGGCGAGCTCTCTTGCAAGTTGTCGGGTTAGCCCAATGAGAGCCGATTTCGACGTCACATAGTGCGGGGACCCTTCGCCGGATTGCGCTGACGTCGATGAAATATTGACAATTGAACCTGCATTGCCATCCTCCGCCATAATGCGCACAGCTTCGCGGCAAACATAGAAAGCCCCGTTAAGGTTTACGGCCATGACGCCCGCCCACCCCTCATCTTCCATATGAATAAGGTGGTCGACAAAAGTGTTTGAGGCGCCGTCTTTGGCAAGCTCTTCATTGCGCTGGTTCATCGCACCGTAGAATTTATCGGACCCATCGCCTTTGGCTTGGCCGATACCTGCACAATTCACCGCGAAGTCCAAACGTCCAAATGTTTTGCGGGCTTCGCGTATGGCTTTGATAACGTCACCACTCTCGCCAACATTGCACTTTAGCGCCAGGTGGTCATCGGTCAGGCCCTCAATAACTGATTGCGCGTTGTCTTGATTAAGGTCTAGCGCGGCAATGCGCGCGCCTTCAGCGGCCAGTTTTTCAACAATAGCCGCGCCAATGCCTTGGCCAGCCCCTGTGACAACCGCTGTTTTTCCTGCAAGTCTCATATCTTTTCCTAACCGGGGACGTAGAGTTCGTTGGCTTTACCGCCATCAACTGGAATATTAGCGCCCGTCACATATGAGGAAGCGTCAGAGGCAAGAAAGAGGACCACATTGGCAACTTCTTCTGGCGTTCCAATCCGGCCCATAGGGTTGGCCCCTGCAATGGCCGCGCCCGCATCTGGATCATGATCGAACCAAGCTTTCGTCGCAGGCGTCATGATGGGGCCTGGCGTGACGGCATTTACGCGAATGCCTTGGCGCGCGCCTTCCATGGCGGCGTTACGCGTAAAATGGGTAAGGGCGGCTTTGGACGCGCCATAAGCGGACATGCCTTGCATGGCACGGTCTCCATTCACGGAGCTAATATTGATGATGCTCCCTCCTTTACCGCTCATGGCGCTCATGGCAGCACGCGTGCCCATATAAGGCGCATCTACATTGACGCGAAAGTTTTGCTGAAAGCCGTCTAGGTCTGTATCTGCAATCATGCCCATGCCAACATGGGCGGCATTATTCACGAGGATGTCGAGCCCTTTATCCTTGGCGACATTGGATATCATATCCGCATAGCTTTGCGCGTCTGAGACATCGAGTGATTGACCTTGGCAAGACCCGCCTTCATCCGAAATAGCTTTTACAGTCGCATTCATTTTTTCAGCATTGCGGGCGCAAATAACAACATGTGCACCCTCTGCGGCGAGTTTCTCGGCTATAGCCCGTCCAATACCGTCGCTTCCGCCACTGACAATAGCCGTTTTGCCTGTTAAACGTCCCATACGCTTCCCCTGATTTTTTCTTTTAATTTAAACCACGATGCGTAGAAAATAAACCAAAAAAATACGCAAAATAGCACTATGGACGAGTTGAAAATCAATATTGCGTAATATATGCTGGTAAAAATAACGAAAAATGGAATTCAAATATCTGTAGATGGCATCCTCTGACCCCATAACTGAAGGCTTGATGGCGAAGGGCGCGCCTTTTGAGGTTGTCGAACAAGGCGCTATCCGTGTGTTTAAGCATGCGCCAGAAAATATGAGCGCTGTTTTCGACCGCGCACGAAGTTTCGGTAAGGCCGAGTTTATTGTTTCTGGCGAGCAAAGACTGACCTTTGATGATGTGTTTCAGGCGGCAGATGGATTGAGTGCATGGCTCCTAACAGACTTTGGTCTTGAGGGCGGAGATTCAGTAGCTATCTGTATGCAAAATTGCCCAGAATGGATGATCGCCTTTATCGCGATTATCAATGCGGGCGGCGTTGCCGTATTAGTCAATAGCCGCGGGACTGGCGAGACTATGGCCCGCGCGATAATGGATGCTGATTGTGTTCTAGTCATAGGTGATGAGAAACGTCTCTCGCGTCTTAAAGAGGCTAGTTATAATGGGAAGATGTTATCGAAAGCAGATTTCCCCGAGCCTATGGCGGGTTTCACCCCGTTTTATGCCAAAAGCGAAGATCTTGCCGCCATGTTCTTTACCTCGGGTACGACGGGCGTGGCCAAGGCGGCGGCCATTTCGCATAGCGCGCTCATTACGGGCATGATGAATACCCAAATGGCGATGGCAGCCGTGTTTCAGAAAATGGCGGCCGCTTATAATATTGATGTTGAAACGCTTCGCTCTCAAATGCCGCAAAGCTGCTCACTGCTCATATTTCCGCTTTTCCATACGAGTGGCTGTAGCGCAGTCTTTATGACAGCCTTGGTCACAGGCGGCAAACTCGTCTTGATGGACCGCTGGGATGCTGATGAGGCTTTGGCTTTAATCGAGACAGAAAAGATCACCACCTTTGGGGGCGTGCCGACTATGCATTGGGATTTATTACGCGCGCCTAGTTTTGCCACGCGGGACCTCTCGTCGCTTATGGCTATTTCTTGCGGGGGGCAGGCGCTGCCGCTGAACCTATTGTCTGAAATACGCGAAGCCTTTCCGCGCGCTTTTATTGGCGCCGGTTACGGTATGACAGAAACCTGCGGCGCGATTTCGCAGGCTAATGGAGAGGCATTTCTGGCGAATTCATCTGCGGCAGGGCAAGTCCTGCCCATGGTTGACGTGCAGATAGTGGGCGAAGATGAACAGGCCTTACCGATTGGCGCGGTCGGCGAGATTTGGGCCAAGGGCGCTACGCTGATGGAAGGCTATTATGGCCGTCCAGAGGAAACCGCTGCCGCTATGTCGGGAGATTGGTTTAAGACAGGCGATATCGGGCGGCTCGATGAGAACGGATATATTTACATAGTGGACCGCAAAACCGATATGGTGATTTCGGGTGGTGAGAATATTTACTGCGCTGAAGTCGAGCAGATTTTAGGTCGTCATCCGGATATATTGGCTATCGGTACATTTGGCGTTCCTGATGACCGCCTTGGGGAACGCTTAGTCGCCAGTGCTAGGATTAAAGAGGGAGCAAGCGCAGAAGACATTCTGGCTTTTGCTAAAGAAAACCTCGCGGCTTACAAAGTCCCAACGGAGATTACCGTTCAAACGGAGCCTTTCGAGCTTAACGCTATGGGTAAGATTCAAAAACATATCATTCGCAAAGCCTATTTGACGCGAAAAATGAAGGAACAAGCCTTATAATGGGATACCCAAAAGATATAAAAATCATCGACACGATGCTGGGTATTCCGACCCATGCAGACCGGTCTGAATGGTATGCCAGTTTTCGTCCGCTTTTAAATGATCAACAAAGCCGCGACATGTTTAAAATGCCCGCGCAATATATGTTTAAAGACATCCCGGAAGCCTCTTCAGATGTGTCGGATTTTGTTGGTTGGACCATTGAGCAGATGGATAAATATAATATCGAAATGGCGATGGTCGGCTTTAACGAGGATGACACTTCGCGCCAAGCGGCTCATGATTACCCAAATCGCTTCCTCTTTGATGTCCCGTGCAACCCTAATAACGGCATGGATGAAGTGCGTCGCGTTAAGCGCCTTCACGCAGAGTATGGGATTAAATCTGTTTCTGTTTTTCCAGCGGGCACCTGCCCCCAAGTCGCCATTAATGATGCGCGGATGTATCCGCTTTATGCATGCTGTGTAGAGCTGGATATTCCCATTGTACTGAACGTCGGCGTGCCGGGCCCGCGCATTCCCATGCATACGCAAAAGGTCGAGCATTTAGATGAAGTTTGCTGGTTCTTCCCTGAACTGAAAGTCGTAATGCGGCACGGCGCTGAACCTTGGGAAGATTTGGCCGTTAAGTTGATGATTAAATACCCGAACTTATATTATTCGACCTCCGCCTTCGCGCCTAAGCATTACCCCAAAGCGATTATTGATTATGCTAATAGTCGGGGTGAGGATAAAATTATCTATGCAGGTTATTTCCCAATGGGTTTAAGTCTGGATCGTATTTTCAAAGATATGGAAAATGTCCCTTTCAAAGACGAAGTCTGGCCGAAATTTTTGAGACAAAACGCAATGAGAGTATTTAACCTAGGAGATGAATCATGACCTCCAATACAACGTCACATGTTGCGGTTTGGGAACAGCTCAAGGGTCTTAAAGGCGACGATTTGACGGCGTGGCGGATGAATTCCGTTGAGAACCGCGCCACGGTCAAGGAGCGGAATTTGGACGCGCTGCCGCTGCCCTTTGGCTGGTTCATGGTGGCCTATTCTGATGAGCTTGATGTTGGCGAGGTCAAGCCGCTTTATTATTTCGGCAAAGACCTTGTGCTTTGGCGCGGCGAAGATGGCACAGCCCGTGTGGTTGACGCCTATTGCAAACATCTCGGGGCGCATATGGGCTATGGCGGCCGCGTTAAAGGGAACTCTCTCGAATGCCCGTTTCATGCTTGGGAGTATAATGGGGAAGGGGCTGTTGTGGCGGTGCCTTATGCCAAGAAAGTTCCGCCATCAGCTGCCCGGCCTTGTGAGGCGCAGTGGCGTGTTGTCGAAAGTAATAAGCAAATCCTCGTTTGGTATCATCCTTTCAATGAGGCTCCGAAATGGGAACCTGAAAGCTTTGAGCAGGTTCATGATCCCGACTGGACAGACTATCAAAAATATGAGTGGATTGTGCATGGTCCTGTTCAGAACATGGCTGAAAATGGTGTAGATGCAGCCCATTTCAAATATATCCACGGCACAGATAGTTTCCCTGATTATGATTTTGAATTTGATGGGCATAAGCGCTCGGCTAGTGTTGAGGCGAAGATGCCAACGCCCAAAGGTGTCGTCGACGGAACGATTGCTTATGGCACAGTTGGGTCTGGGCAAAGCTGGACAAAGTTCTCTGGCATTTCAGAGACGTTGATGATCGCGGGAATTACGCCCATTGATCAGGAACGCACTCATATTCGTTTTGCTTTCACTCAGCCTAAATCTGAAGCTGAGGGGCCCATGGCAAATCTTGCCAAAGCCATGCGCCGCGAAATTTGTAAGCAGCTTGATCAAGATAAAGTTGTTTGGGACCGCCAGAAATATATGCCCAAGCCCAGCATTTGCGACGGCGATGGACCTAATCTGCCATTCCGCAAATTCTTCGCACAATTCTACGCCGAATGGGGTGATGATACGAAGAAAATTACCAAGCTCAAAATCGATAAAAAGGCGGGATAGTTGGCTGATATCGAAATAACGCAAGACGGGCCTATAACCCGTATTTTGCTGAATCGTCCCGCGCAGATGAATTCTATCACAACGGCCATGCATAGCCGTTTGGCGGAAGTTTTTGACGCTTTCGCGGCGGATGATAGCCAGCGTATTGCCGTTATTTCTGGTGCTGGGAAAAAAGCTTTTTGCGCGGGCAGTGATCTAAAAGACGGTATCGGAAAACATTATCCGCGCGCTGGTTATGCGGGATTGATTGAACGTTTTGATTTGGCCAAGCCTGTGATTGCCGAGGTGGATGGCTATGCGCTTGGCGGTGGTTTTGAACTGGCACTGGCCTGTGACCTCATCATTGCCTCTGACCGCGCGAGTTTTTCATTGCCTGAACCTTTGGTCGGCGCTGTGGCGCTGGGCGGAGGCCTACATCGTTTACCACGTCAAATCGGCATGAAACAAGCTATGGGTCTCATCCTCACATCCCGCCGCATCAGCGCGGAAGAGGGTCGTCGCATGGGCTTTGTGAATGAGGTCGTGCCGACGGATAAGCTTAAGGAAACGGTTGCGGGCTATTGCGATGATATCCTCAAAGGGGCACCCATTGCGATTGAAGCCTCAAAAATGACTGTGCAGCGGAGCTTGTCAGAAGATAGCCTGGAAGACGCCATGCGAGCACAGGAGAGCTATCCAGAATTTTCAAAATGGCGAAACAGTGAAGATGCTATGGAAGGTATCAATGCGTTCGTCGAAAAAAGACAGCCCAATTGGGCCGGAAAATAAAAATGAGCGATAAGGGGAAGACTATGCTTAAAAAGCTACTCACAGGAAGCGCTGCGTTAAGCTTGGCTTTGCTCGCAGGCTGCGGAGATAAACCGCCCGTGCCCGAGGAAGAAGTGAAAATCGTTAAAGTTGACCCAGCGCGTATTGAACGCACGGAAACTAAGAACGCTTATTTTGGCGATCTTCATGTTCATACCAAAAACTCATTCGATGCCTTTATTACGGGCACACGCACAACTGCCGATGACGCTTACCGTTTCGCTAAAGGTGCCACGATTGATAATGGCGCGGGGACTGACATCACGATTTCAGGTCCACCGCTGGATTTTTACGGCGTAACAGATCACGGCGAATATATGGGCGTGGTTGCGGCGATGCGCGATAAGAATAATCCGATTTCTAAGTCAGACACAGCGAAGTCGATTTTCGGAATTTTTGGCGGTGGCCGCGACGCGCGAATGCAGGCTTTTATGAAAGTTGGCACGACGATCGTAACTGGCGAACCGCTGGAAGACATCTATGACCGCGATTTCATCGACAGCGCTTGGGCAGAAAATGTCGCGGCAGCCGAGAAGCATAATGAGCCCGGGGTTTTCACAACATTCGCGGCCTATGAATATACCAATATGAATATTATTGGCGGGATTGATGATAATCTTGGCGCGACGAATTTGCACCGCAATGTTGTCTTTCGCGATAAAGCCCCAACGCGGCTTTTCTCTACGCTGGACTCGACGAACCCCGAAGAGCTTTGGGAGTGGATGAATGGGCAACGCGCAAATGGTATTGACGTTATTGCCATTCCACATAATTCAAATGGGTCAAATGGGCAAATGTTTGCCATGACGACGACTGACGGTTCACCTCTCTCCAAAGCCTATGCGGAAAACCGTATGAGAAACGAACCCATTGTTGAGATGACACAGGTGAAGGGCACATCCGAGACCCATCCGCTTTTATCGCCCGAAGATGAGTTTGCCGATCATGAGCTTTATGAAATTCTTGTCGGCATGCCGGTTGAGGCGCAAAAAGTGCCGGGTAGTTTTGTGCGTCAATCCCTTGCAAGGGGTATCGGATTGGAAGCAGAGCTGGGCGCTAACCCTTATGCCTTTGGTTTTATCGGATCGACCGATGCCCATGTGAGTTCGTCATCATTGTCAGAAGAGAATTTCTTTGGAAAATTCCCGCATGATACAGAGTTGAGTAATCGCCGCTCTATTCCGCCTAAGGGCGCTAAGACTTGGGAAGACGCGCAGGCTGAAGAGGGTGATTTGGACATTATTTCAACCGCTCAGTACGGTGCGTCTGGTCTGGCGGGTGTTTGGGCGAAAGCGAATACGCGGGATGAAATTTTTGATGCAATGGAAGCGAAGGAAACCTTTGCGACATCAGGCCCGCGCCTAAAAACACGTTTCTTTGCAGGCATTTATGCCGATGATATTTTGTCCTCCGTTGATATGCTGGAGCAAGCCTATGCTAATGGCAGTCCGATGGGCGGAAATATTGAGGGCGGTGAGGCTTCACCAGATTTCATCGCATGGGCGATTAAAGACCCTGAAGGCTATCCTTTGCAGCGCATTCAAGTCGTAAAAGTCTGGTCAGAAAACGGCGCGAATATGGAACGTATCTACGATGTCGCCTGCGCAGGCGGTGCTACGCCAGATGCCGTGACACGTCGCTGTCCAGATAATGGGGCGATGGTGGATTTGACGACATGCGATACCAATGACGAGACAGGCAGCGGGGAGTTAAAAGCGCTCTGGTCTGATCCTGATTACATTGCTGGGCAGAAGACGGCTTACTATCTGCGTGTATTGGAAAATCCAAAATGCCGTTGGAGCACATGGGATGCGGTTCGTAATGGTACGCCGCCTAACCCTGACATGCACGCGACTCTGCAAGACCGTGCGTGGAGTTCAGCCATTTGGGTGCAGTAATTATGCTATAAGGTTGCAGTAAAAGGCGAGTCAAATTATGCCTCGTCCGCAAACACAAAGGACAGACATGCCCGAAAGCAGTTTCCAATTCAGCGAATTGGACAATTCCATAATCGCAATCCTTAAAAAGGACGGCCGAACGAGCAATCAAAAGATTGCAGATGAACTTGATGTGACGACCTCAATGGTGGCCACGCGCATTCGCCGTATGGAGCAATCCAAGGCGATGAAAGTTGTCGCTGTTTCTGATTTTTCAGCCTTTGATTATAACGTCCTCTTGCCGATTGGCGTGGATGTGAAGGGCCGCCGGGCCAATGATGTTGCGGACGATATAGCCAAGCTCGATGAAGTGGCTTCCGTACAGCTTGTGGCGGGTAAACACGACATTGAAATTTTGGTGACGTTATCCAGTATGGATAAGATGTCTGATTTCCTGCTCAGTAAACTTTCGCAAATAAAAGGGGTGCGTAGCCTCGATCCTAGCTTTGCCGTTGATATCATTAAATATGATTTCGATGTTGCCCCGATTTAGGAGGCCGTAGTGAGCGATTATAAAATAGACGAGCTCGATCAACACATCATTCAGCTTTTGTCTGATGATGCGCGGTTGTCTAATCGGAAGATTGCAACACAGCTAGGCTTTACCGAGGGCACTATTCGCTCCCGAGTGAAGCGTCTCGAAGATGAGAATTATATCCGCTTTACGGCGGTTACGAATATGTCTCATCTAGATACGCCTCAGCTTGCATATATTGGGATACATGCAGAGCAAAATATGATTAAAGAAGTGGCGTCAAAAGTCGCTGAACTGTCTGAAATCAATGCTGTGATTATCCTCTTGGGCCGTTTTGATATTCTTGCAATCGGTCTTTTCGAAGGACTTTCTGCTGTGCATCAAATCGCCAGTAATACCATACTTGACCTCAAAGGCGTGCGCCTTATCGAAACCTCTGTCGTTGTCGATGTCGTCAAATATGATAATCGCGTGGCGAAAATCATGACGCCGATTGCAAAATATAAGGCTTCGGCTAAATAATGCTGAGCCAGCAAGAGGTGTCGGACCGTCTCGAAATCCAAGACCTATTGGCTATCTATTGCGACGCAATTGATGGCCGAGATTGGGCGGCGCTGGATGATATATTTACGTCTGACGCGATAATTGATTATACAGAAGCGGGCGGGGCTAGGGGCGGCCTCACTGAAACCAAAGCTTATCTTGAGAAAGCTCTGAAACCCTTTTCTGGGATGCAGCATATGCTGGGATTGCCAACAATAAAAATCAGCGGTGATAAGGCCGTAGCGCGAACCACAACGTTTAATCCCATGGTCGTTGAGCGCGATGGCAAGCCCCATATTTTCTTTGTCGGGCTTTGGTATTGTGATGAGCTTATCCGAACAGAGCAGGGCTGGCGTATAAAGTCTCGTCGCGAGGAGGTCAGCTATTTTCATAACCTGCCTGATGATTTCAGGCCGGTTGAGGCTTAAGCCTTGTGGAGTTTCTCAGCATAGGCTTTCAGCGCATGAGCCGTTTCGTCAAAAGCCTGCTTCACCCAAGGGCCGGCAAAACGCATAACGTGAATGCCATTGGGTCCTCTAAATTCATCTGTTGAATAATATTTACAGCTTTCTGGCCCCGTCGCTTCAATATATTGATCACGCCGCGCTGGGTATGGCCACGCATCATAATGGGGCAGAGCCCAACTTATTTGTTTCTCGGGCTCAAAGGCGCAGATATATTCCGTGTTTTCAAAAAACTCTGGTTCACAATTCACGTAGCTTTTAAGTTTCATCTTCACGGCTGCGCCCATTTCAAGTGTGCTCTCACATTCTACGCAGAAGGGATTCCACTCTGGGTATTTGGGCATGTCTAGCAAAATATCCCATACAAGTGAGGCTGGGGCATTAATCTCTACAGTCTCAGAGATGACAATTGCATCTGGGTCCAGAGCTGTGAGGGGGTCATTTTCTTTAAACATTTTAATCGCCTCTTTAGTTTTCGATCATCCATTTTGCGGTCGGTGTTTCGTTAGCGAGTGTCCCGTCGACGATCGTGCGCGGCGTGGATTTGGTATAGCAAATACGCCAGCCTTCTTCGGTTTTACGGTAACGGTCTTCATAAAAACTAGCGAGCATGCGAAAGCTCTTCTCGCGCGGATCATAGGTCGCAAAGCCAAGGTTCCAACGCCCCGCAGCCTTATCGCCATCAATATCTATCTCGCCATTATGCCCATGATGAACGTCGACAATGGGAGTCGTTGCCGCCATTTGATTAAATATTCCCATAAGGCCATTGAGGTCGAAGCTCCCTAAGGGCGGAAATTCAATTTCGGCATCTTCCGTAAAACAGGCGCGAATAGCGTCTACATCTTTGGCGTCACAGGCATTGAGATATCGTGCTTTTAATTTCCGAATATCGCTTTCAGCTTCAAGTTTTGCGATGCGGGCTTCTAAGTTAGACATTAATAATCTCCACATTCGGGACGGGATGATTTTTGGCCCCCGTCCAGCGCCAAAGCATTGTCCCGCATGTGTGGCCGGCTGTATCTATATGATTTTTTGGCCCGTTCCCATCTTGTGGTTTGGGCGCGACCACAACTGTGACCGTGCCGTCATCATTAAGTTCAGCCAGTCCATTATTGGTGTGAATTGTGTGATGGCGATAATCTAAGCTCTCCATCCAGATATTATTGATCTGAAAGTTCCAACCCTCGCAATCGGGAATGTGGGTGGTGATACGTAAGGCTTGGCCCTCTGCTAGTTCCCACCAGCCATGTAGATAATGAATCATCGGGTCGCCGCCAGCCTTGGAAAACATGGATTGATCAGCCGTATTGAGAGCGTTTTTATTCTCGCGCTTAAAGAGGTCCGCCCATTGTAGGAATATTGTCGATGTCCCGTTAACAAATGCAGGAACGCGCGTGAGCGCCGAAGACAATAAGGCCGTAGATAAAGGTTGTGGTTTTAGCGGCCCGTCAATCGTCTCTATCGTGACCGTTGCGGGCGTCTCTGCGCCGCGATTAAAGAAAGTCTGCCTTACGATGAGGATAGAGGAGTCGTCGGCAAGCGGGAGCCAATTGCCTTCTTGCTTATCGGAACTAACGATAATTTCAAACGACCCGTCAGCGTCTAGCGTGACATCACGAATATCGAGTTCACCCGTTGAAGCCATAGTGCCGTCAATGGCGTAGCGATTGGCTTTGGTGCCGAAGCTGAGAATAGGTACGGTTCCACGCTGTCCGCGAATGCGGTAACTATGCGCGCCGGAAACCGTTGCGTTTTGATAGAAATTATCAGGATTATCTGCCCCGATTTTTGCCGTAGCATGAGAGGCCTGGTAAAAACTTGGAAAAGCAGGATCGGCATTTTCTAGATGCATATCTAGGCCGATGCGCAAAAGCCGTGTGAGGTATCTTACGCCTTCTGCTTTATCTAAATCTGAGCTCATTAAATCAGAGCTCAAAACTTGCTCCCCCGCAGCTTCTAGCTTTTGACAAAAGTCTTTCCAGATTGCGGCTGTGTCGCTCATTACGGCGCCATATATTGGCCGCCATTCACGTCGAGCGTTGCCCCAGAGACAACATTGGCGTAATCGGAGACGAAATACAGAACGGCTTTGGCGCAGTCTTCTTCGGGCGGAATAATGCCCAGAGGAATGCGGCCTGTAATCTCTCCGACCACCTCCTCACGCGGACGGCCAGCCGCGACTTGAGCGTCGATATATCCCATGACGGGCGCGCCTCCAATCCAACCCATACGGCAAGCATTAACCCGCACGCCGAAACGGCCTAAATCCTGTGCCATATGTTTTGATAAAACGCCGAGCCCGCCTTTACTGGCCGCATAAGCCGCTTCGCCGGGAAAGGGGTTTACGGTCGCCATAGTGGAGACATTGACAATGGCTCCGCCGCCATTGTCTTTCATGGCGGGCAGCACAGCTTGGCCCATACGCAATGCTCCTAGGCAATTCACGTCATAAATAGCCGCCCATTCTTCTGCATTGGCTACATCGCTAGTGGCCCAAGACCCGTGATTATAAGCACTGTTCACGAGGCCATCTATCCGGCCAAATTTATCTTGAACGGCTTTGGCGAGGGCCTGACATTGTGCGGCATCCGTGACATCAGTTGAGAGCGCTACAGCCTCTCCTCCAGCATCAGTAATGTCCTTCGCAACCTTATTCAAATATTCTTGATTGCGCGCCCCAAGACCAACTTTGGCCCCTTCTGCGGCGGCGATTTTGGCCATATTTTGTCCCATGCCAGGGCCAACGCCGCTTATGATAATGACTTTATCTTTGAGTAACATGCGTAAAGTGTAGCGTAGTATTTTACGAATATGAAATAAAATCTTTCAAATCCTCTCTGAATGCGTAGTAATTAAAGCGAATAAAAACGCAAAGGCGATGAAAGTGGTTCCGGATAGAGAGAGTTTGGTTGCGCAAGCCATAGAGCAAACAGGGCTAAGTGATTTTGGTGATGAGTGGTTTTTTGCCAATATCGACGTCCTCATTCCGTCTTTGAACGCGCAGGCAAGATTGAGTCCTGAAGGGGTTTATGGTGCGCAGCATATGATAGTCTCGGGACTGGTTAATCGGTTGCGTCATGTGCAGTTTTTAAAGGATCACCCTGAAATATTGGAAGAGCAAGTCGATGTGAAAGCTGTGCTTACAGGCCTTCCTCGAACAGGCAGTACCATGTTGCATCGTATGTTAGCGTCGGCTCCGAATTTAACGGGCGTGAAATGGTACGAAACCCAAAACTATGTACCGCTCGATGGCGAAGTAAGGGGCGACCCAACACCCCGCAGAGAAGCGGCAAAAGGTGTACTTGCCTATATGTTAGAGAAAATTCCTGAACTTATGTCTATTCACCCGATGGATATTGAGCAGCCCGATGAAGAAGTTATCATTCTCGGGCAACTTTTTTCCAGTTCCATGATTGAGAGCACCTATTACGTGCCGGATTATGCAGAGTGGTTATCACAGCAAAACCCTCGGCCCGCTTATGAGGATTTGATTGAAATTTTAAAATCTCTTCAATGGCAAAACCTTTCTCGACGTATTGAGGGCGGAAAAGCGAAGAGCTGGGTTTTAAAAACTCCGGGTCATTTGATGGGGTTGCAAACAGTTCTGGACGTTTTTCCGAAAGCAAAGATTGTCATGACGCATCGGGACCCTGTCTCTACGATACCCTCTTATTGCAGTATGGAAGCGTCTCTTTACCGAATGGGCTCGGATGACATTTCAAATCATGAAATTGGCGCTTACTGGATGAAACGTTTAAAGGATTGGCTTGATAATTTTATGTCTGTCCGCGCGGTCAATCCTTCAACATGCTTTATTGACGTAAGTTACAGTTCTTTATTGAAAAGCCCGACTGTTGAGGGCGCGCGTGTTTTGGACGCCGCTGGGATTCCATTGAGCGAAGAAATTCATAATAATATGGAAGAGTGGATTGAGTTAAATCGCAGAGAACATCGCGCTAAGCATAAATATAGTCTGGAAGATTTTGGCTTGAACTCAAACGACATTTCCAAGACATACAAATCTTATATTGATCAATATGTTTAGTCTTCGCTGATTGCGTTTGCCGCTCTTCGGCCTGAGTAAACACAATCGGCAATAGATAACCCGCTAATGTAGTTCCAAGAGGCAATACCAATCGCGTTACGCCCGGCCGCAAATAGCCCTTCAATAGGCTTACCAGTGTTATCTAGGACACCGCCTGTGGCTTCGTTAACTTTCAGCCCGCCTAGTGTCAGTATCGGGCAAGGGAATAATTTGGCTGCAAGGCCAATATCAATGGCTATAAGCGAGCCTTCATCAAGTTGAGCAATGTCCTCTTGCGTTTTCTCAAATGGGTCATCTATCTCGCCGCGAGCCATTTTATTATACTCTGCGAGTTCAGCCGCAAGATTGTCGCCGTTCACATGAATCAACTCCGCGAGATCATTTGCTGATTTAGCCTTTTTAGCTCCAAAGTAGGAATTGAGTTTCGCAAGGGCGCGTTGGAAGGAGA
>CAZMEN010000003.1:62971-93968 GCA_964565335.1 uncultured Algimonas sp.
TCATCCATCCGCGCCCATTATGATTTTCAGCCATTTCGACACCCAGTGTCGCGCCGTAAACCATCTCATTGATAAAGCGTTTGCCGTTCTCATTTACAATCATTCCGCGGGCGAAAGAAAGAGGTGGGTTGATAAAACGCCAAGCTGTGATGCGGTCCATATTTTCAGCCATACCGCCTACGCTTTGACCCAATCTAATACCTGCGCCACTATCACCATCCGTTCCAAGCGGATAGCCCGCTGTATATTTAGGGGCGTAATGAGCCATCATTTTAGAATTAAATACAAATCCTCCGGCGGAGAGGACAATGCCTTTTCGAGCGCGAATAAATATTTCCGTTCGGGAGTCGGCCAGAGACTTCGCTTTTTCCAAATGCCCCATGGCTTTTTTAAAAAAGAACTTTGACCCTGGGATAATGGGCGGAAACATGGCGAATAATTTATTGGCTTTGCCGCGTAAGGTTTTGTAATTTTCTAACGTTGCATCGTCTGCAAAACGTAGGGCTTTTACGCCTATAACGTTCTCTTCCGAGTCCGTCACGAGTTGGCGCACCTCAGTATAGGGGAGGACTTTTAATCCTTTGGCTTCGGCGCTGGCCCTTAACGGGTCAAAGATTGAGCCGCCTAGATTGGTTGCTTTTGCGCCTTGCTTAATAGGCACATATCCACGGTGTCCGCGTGCGGCGGGCGCTGCATGTTTTTTATAACTAGGTACTAAGCTATTATCACTATGATAGAGAAAATATTGCGGCGCAGGGTAAGAGGTTTTATGTGGCCATAATGTTCCGCGTAAATCAACATCATGACTTTTTAGCCACTCTATTGTCGGAGCACTTCTTTCGCAAAAATCGCGCAAGGTTTCATCTGAGACAATGCCTTCTGTTTCGAGCTTGAGATAGTTGAACATGTTTTCGGGCGTGTCCTCCACGCCTGCTTCTTCTTGGGTACTGGTTCCGCCGCCCGCATAGATAACGCCGCCGCTGGCTTTTGTCGCGCCGCCGCCTTCAAATCGGTCAAGGGCGATGACGGATAATCCGTTCTCTATGGATTGCAGTGCCGCTGCGATGCCCGCCCCGCCAAGGCCTATAACAATAACATCTGTGTCGGATGTCCATGTTATATCATCGTTTGACGCAAGCCCTAAGGGCGCTTCAATATCGGAATGCCAATTCTTATGGTCAGGTCTCATTGGGGAGGTCATGTGATGTCGTGTTCCTGCGGTTTTGTGTGTTTTTCGCTCTAAAACTACGCAAAGGCAAGGTAATTGCCTATAAAAATCTTAGAATACGTAAAATATAGACAAAAATATTGCGCATTCTGGTCTGTCTGTTACTTATACGAAAAAGACAAATAAGGTGAATATACAGGGGAACGTTATGGCTAATCCAAAAGTCGCAATCGTTACAGGCGCGAGCCGCGGGGCCGGTAAGGGCATCGCTATGGGTCTCGCGGAAAAAGGCATGACTGTCTATGTAACGGGTCGCACGAAAAAAGTCGGCAAAGCCAAGGGCTGGGACGGGACCCCGCTCCCTGGCACTGTTGAGGAAACGGCGCAAGCTTGCACAGATGCGGGCGGGAAAGGTATTGGCGTGATTTGTGATAGCGCCGATGACGCACAAGTCGCTCTATTATTTGAACAGGTTATGGATGAGCAGGGGCAGTGCGATATACTGATGAATAATGCCGCCTATATTCATCACCAACTCATTGAGCAAAAGCCGTTTTGGGACAAGGAACTCGACGCTCAAAATATTCTCGATGTAGGTCTGCGTTCAGCCTATGTCGCGAGTTGGCACGCGGCCAAAATTATGGCGAAACAAAAGCGCGGCCTTATCGGTATGGGGTCATCATTTGGCGCGAGCTGTTATATGCACGGCCCGGCTTACGGCGCGCAAAAGGCAGGATTGGATAAGCTCGCCCATGACATGGCCGTCGATTTAGAGCCATTTAATGTGCAGGCGGTGTCAATCTGGATGGGACCTCTTCTAACCGAACGTGCCCTTATTGCGGCGGAAGTTCATCCTGAGCAATATAAAGACTTCATTGCGATGGCCGAAACGCCGCAATTTACGGGGCATATTCTTCACGCCATCGCGACTGACCCCAAAGCGCAAGAAATCAGTGGGCATACTTTGGTGGGCGCTGAAGTGGCTAAGGATCGCTATAAGATGAAAGACGGCAATGGCAAGCAGCCACCAAGCCACCGCGAAATGCTAGGCTCTCCTAATCCACCCAACCCTGCGCGGGTCTATTAGGGTTAGATTGTGAAAAACACGTTCCTTGTTATCATCGCAGTGTCGATGGTGTCAGCCATTGGCGGCTTGGTGTTTAATACAATGCCTATATTGCTCGGCACGGCTGGTGAAGCTTTTGGCCTTACTCCGGCTCAATTAGGGACTCTTTCTTTAACCGCAGGTATTGGTTATTTGTTAGGGACTCTGACGGGACCGCTTTGGGTGGAATATGTAAATTGGCGCGTGGCGGCCTTTGCAATTGTTGCGGCGGTGATTGCCTCTTTTCTGTTAGCCACACAGTTGAGCGGTACTGCGATATATGTAGGCTTTGCCATTTTCGGATTTTTCTGTGCTCTTGCGATTGCCCTTGCGATGCGTGTCCTTGCCGATATGCCAGATCCTGAGAGAGCTTATGGGACGCGGCTGTCGGTTGAGCTTGTGTCTATCGGTGTTTTTTTAATCTTATTGCCAGTGCTCTTCATCTCGCGTGCGGGATTTTCAGGAGCTATGACGGGGTTAGCGCTTTTCGCAGCCTTGCTTGGCCTTGGCGTATTTGCTTTTCCGAAGCGCAGCTCTTCCGAAACGGCCTCTCAGTTAAAGGGCTTTCCGAATTGGCAGCAAGCGGGGCCGAGTTGGTCGGTCTTGGGTATATTTACCATATACCTGCTAGCGAATGTCGGTCTCTTCTTTTTTCTCTACGTCATCGCGCAAGACTTTAATCCAACGCCCGCGCAGAACGGCCTGATGTTTGGAGTTTTAAAATGGCTTGGCGGTGCGGCAGGAGCCGTCGGGGCAATCATAGGGGCGCGGGCAGGCATACGTATTCCGCATGTAGTAGCATTTCTAATTTTATTGGTTGGCGTGATTGGGCTTTTCACAGCCAAATCTTTTACTGCTTATATGGTCTCAAGTTGGATATGGGAGTTTGGATTTACTTTAGGCTGCCTTTATCAAACAGCAGCGATTGTCCGCTTTGATCTCTCTAACAAACTCGTTGTCTTAGTGCCCATGGCTTTTGGGGTCTCAATGATATTTGGCGGAAAGATCGCCGGACAAATACTTGAGGGGGGAAGCGCGACCGCTCTGTATGCGCTCGTGATTGGCTGTTCAATCCTCCCAGCGATCTTTATGCTCGTTTTTCATCCGAAATCCCAACAAGTTTGATAGGTGAAGGTGAATAAGAAAATGAAACGCTTTCTCATGTTGACCTCAGTCGTGTTTATAACGGCCTGCGGTACAAAAACCACGGAACTAGTTGAGCCGGAAGCCAAAGCCACTGCCCAGATTTCGGATGCGGACTTCCGAAACCAAGATTGGCCTAAGGATTCGAGTGGTGTGACATTGCCAAAAGGCGCGACGGCCTCAACCCGTGAAGCGCAAAAACGTGCTCTTGACGATATGCCGCAAGACATTGCCAAAGAGAAAGACTTTGCGACAAGGGGTTTCATTGCGAAATACGAAAAGCCTCAAATTGATAAGTTTAAGGGTAAAGGGCCGAGCGCTGACCTCGCTCAGAATGATTTTATAACGGGGCCGGCGCCTGATACGGTGAATCCGCTTTACTGGCAGCATGCTGAATTTATGGGACTGTCGGAAGGACTGTTTAAGGTCACGGACGGCGTGTACCAAGTTCGAGGTTACGATGTTTCAAACATCACCTTTGTCGAAACCGATAAGGGTTACATTGTTATCGACCCGCTAAATGCAGCAGAACCGGCCAAGGTCGCTTATGATTTAATGAAGGAACATGTTGGGGACAAACCCATCAAGGCTGTTTTATACACGCATTCACATTCAGATCATTTCGCCGGTATAGGCGGAGTTCTCGACATTAAGAATTTGGGGGATGTTCAAATCATTGCTCCAACTGGCTTTCTTGAAGAGACAGCGAAAGAGTGGATGACCGCCGGGAATGCGATGGGCAGGCGGGCCTTTTATCAATTCGGGCTGTTCTTGCCGCGCCATGAAAAAGGATATGTCGGCGTGGGGCAGGGCCCAGGTATCTCGCTTGGGCAACATGACCTTGTCGCCCCGACACGCGAAATAACCTATACGGGCGAGACATTAACTATTGATGGTTTGGAGGTTGTTTTCCAACTGACACCCGGCGCAGAAGCGCCGGCCGAAATGAATTTTTATTTTCCAAAATATAAGTCTGTTTGCATGGCAGAAACCGTTAATGCGGGAATTCATAATGTGCAGACATTGCGCGGAGCCAATGTTCGCGATGCGAAAGAATGGGCGGATTATTTGACGGAGTCGCTTGCGCTTTTCCCTGATGCAGAAAGCCTTTTCATTACCCATCATTGGCCGCGTTTTGGGAATAATGAAATTAAGGAATTTGTGAGCAAGCAAAGGGATAGCTACAAATATATTCATGATCAAACCGTACGTTTGATGAATCAAGGTTTGACCCCTGATGAGATAGCGGAAAACCTTCAGCTGCCCAAGAGCTTAGGATCCGAATGGTATAATAGAGGGTTTTACGGATCGATCAGCCATAATTCCAAAGCTGTCTATGATAAATATATGGGCTGGTATAACGGGATGCCGCAAACGCTGAACCAACATATTCCGACGGAACGCGGCAAGCGTTATGTGGCGGCGATGGGCGGCGCGGAACAAGTCCTTTTAATCGGCGGAGAGGCTTTTGATAGCGGTGACTACCGATGGTCGGCGGAGCTTTTAAGTCATCTCGTTTTTGATGATCCCAAAAACCAAGAGGCGAGAGAATTGCTTGCGGATAGTTATGAGCAAATGGGGTATCAGGCCGAGAGTTCGGTATGGCGCAATATTTATTTGTCATCTGCGAGAGAGTTACGGCAAAGCGGTCCCGATATCTATGACGGCGGGCAAGAGGATTATCTCTTAAACGGCGCGTCTGATGAGCAAATTTTGGACCTACTGGCTGTGCGTCTTATTCCAGATAAGGCAGAGGGGAAAACCCTTTCGGTCAATATAATCATGGAAGAGAGCGGTCAGACATATAATTTACGCTTACAGAATTCGGTATTGGTCTATAACAAAGATGTAACGGATCCAGATGTTGGAACGGTTACGGCATCTCGCAAAGGATTTCTCGCTGTCGGTATGGGTTTTCTTGGACTGACCCAAGCGAAAGTTCTGAGCATGATCAGCACAGAGGGCGAGACGTCTGCGCTCCAAGAGATTGGAAAGATGATGGATAAGCCGACGCTCGATTTTAATATTATTGAGCCTTAAGGTTATTGGAGACGAACATGAAATTGAAACACCTCATAGGTCCAGTGCTTTTTCTTAGCGCGTGTCAGGCGGTGGAACCAGACACTCCAATAGAAGAGGCTTCGTCGGCGGTTATCGCCGAAGCGCCCAAGGAATTACCCTTACCGCCTTTTCCTAATTTACCCGCGCCTGTGACAGAATTGAAGGCAGATAGCGCCGGCGTCATCTATTTCTCGACCAAAAGCCCTTATGATTTTTCCCGTATCCTGGATGGCTATGACACGCTTGAAACGCATGCGGGGAAAGGAACACTTGTTCTACCGAAAAGTGCAAGCGCAAACCAACCTGTCCCGGCTATGGTAATTTTACCCGGGTCCGGAGGTATAAAGGAAGGGCGCGAGATGGAATATGCGCGTCTCTTTGCAGAAAATGGCATGGCCAGTTTCGTCGTCGATTATTATGAGCCGCGCGGCGTGACCGAGACAACGCCTTATGTCATGAAAACAATGATCGCAACGGAAGTGGACGTTATTGCCGATGCTTATTCGGCTTTGAATATTTTAGCGACCCATCCGGCGATCGATGCCGCAAAGATTGGCGTCACTGGATATAGTTATGGCGGTATGGCGACGCGTTATGTGATGGATGATCGCCTTAAAGCGATTATGGCGCCTGACGTTCCGCCTTTCGCGATTCATATTGATGTTTACGGGCCTTGTCATCAAACCACGGGGCACAAGGGAACGACAGGCTCGCCTTATCTGGCCATACATGGCGATGCGGATAACAGTGTAGATCCCGAATTGTGTCAGAAAGTCTATAAAGATATCGAAATGTCAGGGTCGGAGGTGGAGTCTCATCTGCTTTCGGGCGCGGGTCATGCATGGGAAAATGCCGAACCGAAACGAGAATTTTCTGAGGGAAGCTTTGTAAGGGGTTGCCTCTTTTCTTTCGATCCTGATGACGGGACGTTTTTGGTAGATGGCAAATCAGGGCGTTTTCAACCAGCGCCTGATATGACACGCAATCAACGGGCTTTTGTGCGTTCAACACTTGGGGAGCTTGTGGGCACTTGTGTGGGACAAGGCTATACAGTGGGGAATGACCCTAAGGCTGATAAGAAAAGTAAGGCGATACAATTGGACTTTATGAAACGGAAATTTGGACTCTAAGTCTTTACGATGGCCCGCACCACTCAGGATATCGTCTTCGATGATCTGGCAGATCCCAAGCTTACTTTTCTACAAAAGCTTGCTTTAGGCGGCGCTAAAAAGGGCGTTACGGGGTTCACGCAAGAGGCGGTTCTCGCGGCAGCCTGTGAGGCCACGGGACTCTCTGATTTTGGTGATGAGCATTTCCGCGAAGCCTTGCAGGTTCTGCTCGATGACTATGCCAATGATGAAGGACTATCCGGCGTCGGGGAACAGCAATGTTTTAAAGACTTGGTGCGATGTGCGAGTAATCATCTCATCATTCAAGACCGTATTAAAAAGACGCCAGAGCTTGAGATGGCCGAGCTTAAAAAACCGCTTTCCGTATCAGGTCTGCCGCGCTCCGGCACAACGCATTTGGTCAATTTATTAGCGGCGGATTCGCGCTTTCAATCGCTTCCACTTTGGGTCGCGCAAGAACCCTTTCACGCGCCCGGCCAAGAAAAGGCGAGCGCTAAATTAAAATTCGGGGCGCGAAGCTTAACGCGTTTCCTCAAAAGCGGTGATAGTCTCACCCATAGTGACCCGCGCTATTTACGGTGCAGCGCCCGTTGGTCGGGGATGCAAATTATGGGGCCGGACTTAGCGGCCATGCATCCCATGAATCCCGATCATATTCATGAAGAATTAGAACTAATGACCTTTGATTTTGGATGTAATCAATTTGAGTGGACGTCCATGGTGCCGGGCTATCGGGATTACTATTTTGGTAAAGACCAAACTCCGCATTATGAGTATATGGTCAAAGTGCTGAAACTCCTGCAAATTGAACGTGGGATTGACAAAAGCTGGGTGCTGAAATGTGTTCAAAATCCTGAACAGCTTCCCGCCCTGAAATCCGTCATGCCCGATGCTACGGCCATCATCACACACCGCGACCCTGTGGCGGTTATTCAGTCTATCTCGACGATGATCGCTTATGGGCATCGTATCTTGCGCACCTCCGTCGATCCAAAATGGGTGCTAGAATATTGGACAGATCGTATCGAAGCTTTGCTCCGCGCTTGCGTGCGCGACCGTCATGTTTGGGGGCCCGAGCAAAGCATGGATGTTATGTTTCATGAATTCATGGCGGGGGATATGGCGACAGTCGAAAAGATTTACGAGCTTCACGAATTAGAATTAACCGCCAAGGCGCGGCAGGAAATGGCTGACTTTATTAAGGCCCATCCGCGCGGAAAACATGGCCGCGTGCGCTATTTCCTCAAAGAACATTTCGGTATTGCGCCGGAAGAAATCAGAGAACGCTTTGATTTTTACTACAAAGCCTTTCCCGTGAAAGTCGAAGTATAGACGGTGGTTTTAATCAAGCCGTGCTCGCGCCGCCATTGAGCGGTATTGTCTGGCCTGTCATCCAGCTCGCTTCATCACTGCAAAGATAAAGCGCCGCCGCGCCAACATCTTCAGGGGAGCCTGCGCGGCCCACGATCGTTGCGGCGGCGGCGTGCTCATGGCCTTCGAAATTATTCATGGCCCCTAGGGAAAGCGCATTTATCGTGACGCCGTCTCGCCCGACTTCGGCGGCGAGGGCGCGCATATATCCTATCGTAGCGGCTTTGGCGGCGGCGTAATGGGACAGTCCCATCGGGCTGGCCAAGCGGTGGGCTTCGGAGCTAATAACTAAAACGCGTCCGTGTCCACGGGTTTGCATTGTGGGAACAAAGAGACTGCATAGCCCTCGAATGGCGTGGTGGTTTAAATCCATTTGCCGCTGATAATCGGCGTCGGTGAGTGTGGCGGCTTTTGCGATGCTTGTTCCCATGCCTTCCGGCACGCCTGCATTATTTACGAGAATATCAAGTTGCGGAATTAGCGCCGCAAAATTGTCCCTTATATTGGGGTCAGTAATATCGCCAGGCAGTGCGCTTGCCCCTATTTTCTTTGCGGCGACTTCTGCTCGGTTCTCATAGAGATCATTGATGTAAACGGTTGCGCCCGCTTCGGTTAGAGCTTTGGCTATGCCGAAACCCATCCCTTGGCCTGCGCCTGTGACTAAGGCCGTGCGTCCTGTGAGGTTAAACATGCGTTATCCTATGAAAACTTGACCGCCATCCAGCGCTATCGTTTGCCCCGAAAGATACCGGCCGACATCGCTACACATCATGGCGACAAATGCGCCGATATCGTCTTCACATTCTCCAACATAACCGAGCGGAATAGATTTTTGGAAATGCTCAGCCTCGACGGGATTAGCTTTCATCCAGCCTGCGAGGGCAGGCGACTTCGCGTGAGGCATGATAGCGTTGACGCGAATGCCGTCCTTACCCCATTCATTGGCCGCCGCGCGGGTGAGTTGTTGTGTGGCGGCTTTCACGGCGGCATAGACACCATAAGTCCCAACGTCCCAGCGCTTCATCACAGAACTACAGAGATTGACGACATTGCCTTTGGTCTCTTTGAGGTGAGGATAAGCCATTTTCATCAGGCGGAAGGTTGCTAGAGGGCCAGAGTCAAAGTTACCTGTAAATTGTTCATCAGAAACACCTAGAAGCGTTCCGCGCGCGACTTCTTGCGCATTATTGACGAGGATATCTAATTGCCCAAATTCAGCGATGGTTTTATCGAGAGTGCTCTGCAAGTCTTCTGCGGATTTCACATCACAACGCAGGGCCAAAGCTTTTACCCCGCGCCCACGCAGCATATCCGCCGTAGTTTCGCACTTCTCTAACGTGCGGCCCGTCACGACGACATGTGCGCCTTGCTTGGCAAGGGCTAGTGCAATGCCTTGTCCAACCCCTTGGCCTGCCCCTGTAATCAGCGCTACTTTATCTTTTAGCATCTACCATAACTCCGGAATATCTGACCCTGTAATATCGATCAGCTTTTTGAGAAATTTACTTGCCCCGGCCAATTCATCATCTGTGAAATGTTTGAGAAGTTGTTCTTCGAGGGCTTTGGAGTGGGCGAGCAATTTGATGAAGGTCTCGCGCCCGCTATCGCTGATATGGATGTCGTTGCCTTCGTGTTCGACCCATCCTTTACGCAGAAGTCGCGCAAAGATTTCTGCGTCAGGATGGTGACCTGTATGTTCAAGGCGATTCACGATATCGGTTTCGGATAAAGCGCCGCTCATGGACAGGAGTGAGAGGCAGAAATATTCGGGCTCACTCATACCTAAATCTTTACAGGCCTTACGAGTCGGATAGCTGGTTTGAAAATGAGCGCGTGAGAGTAGATACAGCAAGAAGTCATCAGAAAATTGACCGCTATTTAAATCAACGCCAAGCTCATGCGGCTTAGCGGGAGATATCTTTTGCTTAGCATCCGCATAACGCCCGCCGTGAAAGACAAGAACGGGTAAATCACGGGTTTGATAATCGATGACTTCGCCAACAAAAATAATGTGATCTCCGCCTTCATATTGAAAATGGGTTTTGCAGCGAAAGAGCGCCGCGTATTCCGTCAAAAGGGGGAACCGTTGCGCGCAAGGGTTCCAATCGACGCCTTCGAACTTATCATCCGACGAGCGGGCGAATTTGTTGGATAAGTCGCTTTGGTGGCTGGCCAAGACGTGCACATTAAAGCCGCCGCTATTTTGATAGGCTGGCATTGAATGCGCCGTTTTTGCAAGGGACCAGAGGACTAATGGCGGGTCGAGCGAAACAGAATTGAAGCTGCTGGCTGTGACGCCAACAGGCTTATCCTGATCATCTGTTGTCGTGACGATGGTAACGCCCGTTGCAAATTGTCCAAGCGCATTGCGAAATTCATGCGGATTAGGTTCAGACATTGTAGTTTTGCGTAGTAAACATGCTTCAAAATTACGCAAAACTTATTAATTGTCAAAGTAATAGCTAGAAATGCGTAGTTTTTATGACATATTGCTTTCAGACCTCGGAGATATGAATGACTGACCTCGAAGCCCGTATTGACCGATTGGAGAGTTTGGATGCGATACGGCAGCTCGTCTCGAAATATGCTCTGACGCTCGATATGCGAGATGTTGATGCGCATGTGAATTTATTCGCTGAGGATATTCGCGTCAGCCGCGAGGCGGTTGGGCGGCCCGCTCTTAAAATTTGGCTCGACGACATGATGCGTAACCAATTTACGGGGACGTCTCACCACATCGGAAATCATGTTATTGAATTTGACGACCCTGATCACGCTCATGGCGTGGTCTATTCCAAGAATGAGCATGAGACTGGCGATGAGTGGGTCATTATGCAGATGATGTATTGGGATAATTATGAGCGGGTTGATGGGGTGTGGTATTTCAGGCGCAGATTGCCATGCTATTGGTACGCTAGCGATTTGAACAAACCACCTTTAGGCGAGAATAAAATGCGCTGGCCGGACAGAGACACTTATGAAGGGGCTTATCATGAGCTCTTTCCTTCGTGGGAATCGTTTTGGAAAAACTCACCAAAGAAGGGAATGACTCCCGAAGTCGCCGCCCCTGCACCGCGCGACGCGTTTCTGAATACCATGCGCGGAGACCATCCATTTCCTAAAATAAGGGTGAAATAATGCCCGCACTTTTCGACCCGATCAAGCTTGGCGATATTGAATGTGCTAACCGTATTTTTATGGCGCCCATGACGCGGTCTCGTGCAGGTGAATCCGATGCCCCGACAGACATGAACGCGCTTTATTACGGACAGCGCGCGAGTAGCGGTCTTATCATCACCGAAGGGGTCTACCCGAATTTTGACGGCAAAGGCTATGCCCGCACGCCGGGTATCGTGACGAATGCTCAGATCGAAGGCTGGAAATTAGTTTCGCAGGCCGTCCATGCCAAGGGAGGTAAGATTGTGATGCAGCTCATGCATTGCGGACGCGTCGCCAGCCATCATAATAAACCCGAGGGAAGCCGCACGCTTGCGCCTTCAGCCATTCAAGCTAAAGGCGAAATGTACACGGACGCGGCAGGAATGCAGCCCAATGACATGCCAGAAGAAATGACATTGGATGACATAAAGCAAACAATTGCGGATTATGGGCAGGCGACGAAAAATGCGATGGCGGCAGGCTTTGATGGTGTCGAGCTCCATTGCACAAGTGGCTATCTGCCCGCGCAATTTCTCTCAACAGGAACGAACCACCGCGATGATGACTATGGCGGGAGCCTTGAAAACCGCCAGCGCTTTGTATTGGAGGTTTTAGAGGCCATAACAGATGTGGCGGGCGCTGGCCGCGTGGGTATTCGTATCTGCCCTGGCAATCCCTTTAACGATCTCTCTGATCAAAACCCCGAAGAGACATTCAGAACTTTGATTGAAACAATAAACCCCATGGGGCTAGCTTATCTTCATGTCATTCGCATGAAAGCAGGTGTTGATAATATTGCCCTAGCAAAGCGCTTTGATGGGCCAGTTATTCTCAATGATAGTTATGATTTAGAGCGCGGGAATAGGGCGCTGGATGAGGGCCAAGCGGATGCGATTAGCTTTGGACGGCATTATGTAGCTAATCCTGATTTGGTTGAGAGATTTAGGGAGGGGGCTGAACTAGCTAAGCCTGACTATAAAACGCTCTATACACCCGGACCGCAAGGATATGTAGATTATGATTAAAGGACGTCCTAGCCGCACGGCGCTACTGACAGCCGTGCAACGCGCACACCATTACCAAACTGCGCCAGAGCCGAAAGTTCTACGCGATAATCTCGCCATGGCATTGACGGGTTTGGAAAGCCCTGAAGCCGTGCAAGGTTATATCGATACAATGGTGCAGACATTCGCCTCGTTAAGTGATCTTGAAACGGCAATGATATTTATTAACCGTATTGATGGGGCGGTGTGTATGCGTAGCCGCGTCGTTGAAGAAGAGTTACCCGCTGCGCGGGAGCGTGGTTTGAAACAGCTCGTTATTTTGGGCGCGGGATTGGACTCCACGGCCTATCGCCGCACCGATTTAACCGAAGGCTTGGAGGTTTTCGAAGTCGACCATCCGGCAACCCAGGCGTGGAAGATGGAACAACTCAAAAAAGGCAATATCACTGTGCCCGACAACCTTACATTTGTGTCCTTTGATTTTGAAAATCAGACTTTGGCACAAGCTTTAGAGGCGGGCGGAGTTAGCGCAGATGAAGTCACGTTTTTCACATGGCTTGGCGTGCAAATGTATTTAACTGACGAAGCCGTGAAATCGACATTTAGCGTTATGGGGGCTTATCCCAAGGGCAGTGAAATGGTGATGGATTACATCAGCCCGAGCTATGTCACAGCTACGGGTATGGTCGAAAACTCCGTGGAGCAATTGCAGGAAGTCGTCTCAAAAATGGGCGAACCGCTTAAGAGTAAATATTATGAAAGCGAGCTCGAAGAGATGTTGAAAACGGCGGGGTTTGGGGCCGTAAATTTCCTAAACGCACGTTGGCTTATTGATAATTATCTTGGCGGAGAAAAGGGCGCGTTCGACATGCCTGATGAAGCAACGTCTATCTTAACGGCGGTGATTTAACCGAATAATCTTGCCCGTTCCACCAGCGCCGCTTTCATGCCTTTCTCCCGCACTAGTTTGAAGAAGGCGAGAAAGACAGGGCTTTGGTGAAATTCTGCGTCTAGGTCGGATGCTTGGCGTGTTGATTTTTCGGTGTTCATATTATCGTAAAAATTATTCACGGACTGTTTTAAAATCATGAGGTGATTGACGGGCGTCTTGGCGATGTCTTCGGCGAGGGCGCGGGTTTCAGCTTCGAGTTTATCGGCTGGCACGACCTTATTAATCAGGCCAAGTTTTTCAGCTTCATCTGCGTTCATGCTCCGCGCCGTGTAGAGCATCTCTTTGGACTTACGCATCCCGATTGTAAGGGGCCAGAAAAACACTGTCGGCGGAATACCAAGGTCACGTCCCGCAGGGTGGCCAAAGCTTGCAGCCTCGCTCGCCACGACAAGGTCAGAAACGGCGAGCATTTCGCCAGCGCCAGACAGACAAGCGCCTTGGACTTGGCAAATAATGGGTTTAGGAAAACGCCACATATCAAGCCAATAATCCAGTAGCGCCATAATGTCTTTTTTGTCTTGTTCAATCTCGACGCCATCTTCGAAGTTGGCGGGATATTGCGAGGTAATCCAGTTCTCTTCATTCAAGTCATACCCTACGCAAAAGGCCCGGCCTATGGATTTAATAATGACGACGGAAACCGCCTCATTAGCGGCGGCGCTATCGAGCTCAGCTTTTAACTCAGCCAGTAGTGTCGGAGTTAGCGCATTGAGTTTTTCAGGGCGATTAAGCGTAATCGTCAGGATTTTATCGGAATGCTCCGTCAGCAATGTTGTCGGCATTAGGGTTCCTTTTTGACGCGCACAAAAGCCATCACAATGGCGGCAAGAATTGCGACGGGAATAAAGATAGTAAAGGCTTGGTCATAGCTTTGGTTTGCGGCGAAGGAGGCTCCTACAAAACCGATGGCAACGACCGCTAATAGCACCGTAAATATATTCATCATGCCAATGGCGGGTGCGAAATAGTCTCGCCCAAACGTGTCCGCTGTAATGCCCGTCCAAACGGGATAAATGCCGCCAATGGCCATGCCGACAAAGGCCGCTACTGTGACCAATACTGCAAAGCTTGTAACATAGACAGCTGCGATCAAAAACAGAACGTTTGAAAGGCAAACAAGCGCAAAGACGAGACGCTTATCAAAGCGTTCAATAAGCCAGCCAATGAGGAGTTTCCCCGCAATGGCGGAGCCGGCCACAACGGTCGGAATGAGCGTTGCTTGCGTATTCGTAAAGCCAAGATTTTCACCAAAGGGTTTTAAGGAAACAAGCAAGGCTTGATCGCTAGCTAAGAGTAATCCACAGGCAAGGCCGATCACCCAGAAATCTCGATTTCTAAGGATAAGAGAAGGGTCTGCGGATGTAATGACTTGCGGTGTGCTTTGCGGCTCTCCATCGGGATGTTGGCCAATATCTTCAGGTTTCGAAATGAAATAGCGGATGATTAATAGGGTGGCTATAATGGCTATGGCTATTCCGGCATAGAGAAGGGCGGAGCGCCAACCGAATTTGAAAATCATATAGCTAAAAACAGGCTGGACTAAAAACCCGCCTGCAGATGTGGCGACGGCGGCAATGCCCAAAGCCCGCCCGCGCTTTTTGTAAAACCAATTGGTGGTCAAAACATTGGCGATGAAAGGCCCACAAGCCGTAAAGCCAAACCCGATTGGCAGGATAATGAGAAGAATCATCTGTTTGGGGCTTTGTGAAAAAGACAGCCCAATGAAACCAAGTGTGAAGGCTATAATGCCTGCAAGAGCTAATTGTCGCGGATTAATGCGGGTAATACTCTTGCCAACAATAGCCGCCCATATAGCGGAACTTAGCAAAAAGGCCATCATGCCCAAATTGACTTGGTCGCGTGCGAGGCCAAATTCCGCTTCAATAGGCGTGACAAAATGTTGGAAGGAATAAAATGTGGCGCCGGCCATGAGCATGGCTGTAACAAAACTCGCCCCTAACACATGCCACCCTTTGAAATTATTCATAACCTTACCCCGGACTTTCTATTGGCGTCATTTTACTGACATCCATCTTTATTAGGCCAAACATTGCTGTGTACATAAGGCTCCCATCAAGGTCGCATTTGACGCTCGTAAATGTGCCGTTGAAAATCGGATTAGCCCCGCTATCGATGGACATCACAGTCTCTCCTGAATTTAAGTCCAGACCTAGATGGTAAATCGAGCCCAGTTTTTCTTTATAGACGCCATTCACAATAACCATTTCACTGGGAACGGAGATAAAAGGCACGGTCGCAAAGACTCCAATATCATTGCGAGTCCAGCTATGGCGCCAACGGTTGGCATCCGTGTCCCATCTATACATGGCCGCACCAGTCGGAGGTTTACGTGTCATGCCCGCTACAAGTCCGCGGAAATAGGCTTGGCGAGTGGGGTAGGGCTTAGCATTCGGTTCGGGTACGCCATTGACGACGAAGGCATGAGGGCCGTGAATGACAACGGATTGCTCGGACTGCAAATGGCCTTGCTTCGCCATTTTCACCTCGGTTTGATCAGCGATGCGCTCAGATTTTGCGCCTTCCGGCGGTGTAGCATCAGTAGGGATATCATTTCGCCAAAAGGCGACCAGACGCATTCTGTCAGCGCCGTCTGTGATAACAACAAGTTCGTCATCCTCAGGGCCAAACCCCATCAATGTCGGAGTCGCGCCCGTTCCATCCGCAATTTTACCAAGAGGGAGGCGGCGTCCAAAATCATAGGCGGCTCGCCAAGCGCCATCTTGAGCGGCATCTGATATGCTACCATCTTTGGTAATGGCGAGGCGGTACATGAAACGGTTGGAGGCGACATAAATTGCGCCGCCTGATAATTCGGGACTGGACGCAAAACCATTGGAAAAGATCTCGTCCTGACCTTGCGCCTCATAAATATCGACTACCTCAAATGTGTTGCGGTCAAGCGTAATGATTTTCCCGCCCAGCGTATTTATAACCAGATAGCCATTATAGGACATTTTGAGGCCAAAGACGACATCGCTCGGAAATATGGTCAGTCGTTTGACTTTCTCATTGTCGAAAAGATGGTTGGGCAGCCGCGTCATTTCGGGG
The DNA here is from genome assembly GCA_964565335.1 of uncultured Algimonas sp. Lineage (GTDB taxonomy): Bacteria > Pseudomonadota > Alphaproteobacteria > Caulobacterales > Maricaulaceae > Litorimonas. The sequence continues at coordinate 79,134 of CAZMEN010000003.1, forward strand.
TCAGCGAGAGGCGAGAACGGATCAGTAGGCTCTTGATTGCTGATACGGATAAGGCCGCGGGCATTCGACCCGATAAGGGCATGGTCTTTGGTAAATAGCGAATAGAGTATGCCCTGCGCGACTTGATCATTCACCGCGCTGAGCTGGCGATTGGGTGTTTGTTTCAGATAGGCGAAAAGTCCGGCTTCATCTTTGCTTTGAAGGTAGGTTTCGACGTCTCGGCTTTGCTTTAGCCTCTCTTGCGCACTGATGCGGGTGTAATTGGGCCAGCGAACGGGAAGGTTGATGCGGTCAATCTCTTCAAAGTCGTCATTTCGCCAGACCAATTTGCGCATAGAGGTTCCCGCAAAGAACCAATAAATCTTATGTCCGTCTATTTCCGCCATGTAGGCGGGTATGCCGAGCCCGTCATTTGGGACGATGCGGGTGCTGTCAGGCGTCGCGCGGAAATGACCTTTGGGCACAGCAATAGTGGTGGCATCCGTCGCAGCATCATTCCAATGGCCTTGATTATTATAACTCACGGCAAGATAGGGGTTCTGGACGGGGCCATTTCGCTCTGTTTTAGGCGAGGCGCTGCACGCCGCGAGTAACAAAGTCAGGAGTATGAAAAGATTACATCTCATGTGGACAGGCTCTGCGATAACATTGTCTGCGCAGCCTCTTCACCCATGACGCGTGACTCACGGCGGGAGATTTTCCAGGTGCTCTCTTTACGCATATCCCATCGGTTGAATGCGAGGCGCATAAGCTCGGGTTTCCCGCCCACTTGATGATAAACTCTCGAATAACCTAATACTTTGGCTATTTTTCCTGTAACGCTCACGACTAACGGACCCACGGTATGTGCACAATTTGGCAAGAGCGATTGGTGCATGTTAGAATTCAGCATGTCCGCGATGGCCTGATGCCCCTTCAACTCCAAATCATTTGATGAGGGGCCGCGTCCTGCGGCAGGGTTGCTCACAACATAAACTGCATCTTTGGTATGACAGGCCAGCGCTGTTTGCACATCACTGCAATCAGCCGCCATTCCGTAGAGGGCAATAACATTGCGAATAGCGAATTCGTCTTCTGCGCTCATCCTAGTTTATGTGCCTCTTCGGCGATTCTTAGAAAGCTCGGGGGTTCTCCGCCGCCAAAGACTTCGAGGCACGCCCCTGAGACGTATGAATTGCTGGGGTCTGCGAGGAAGAGGCAGGCTTTGGCTATATCTGCGGGTGTGCCCATGCGGCCCATAGGGAGGTTACGCGCCAAATGCGCCATGCCTTTTTTGCCGCCATAATGGTCGGCGCTGGCTTCGGTTTTGACAAGGCCGACGATGATTGCGTTTACGCGAATATCCGGGGCCCATTCCATCGCCAGAGATGTCGTCATGTTGAGAAGCCCTGCTTTAGCCGCGCCATAGGCCACCGACCCCGGTGAAGACCGTGTCGCTGAGACACTGGAAATATTTATGATTGACCCGGCGCTGGATTTCAGAGCGGGGTAAGCAGCTTGTGCCAAGTTTATCGGGGCCATAAGGTTTAATGCGATAACCTTTTGAGTGAGGTTAGGGCTTGCATCCTTGCTCGCGACAGGCGGCCCGCCCCCCGCATTGTTGATGAGGCAATCGATCCGTCCTGTTTTCTCCAGAGCATAGGCTGTCAGGGTTTTGGACGCTTCTGGAATTCTAATGTCACAGGAAACAAAATGTGCGTTCTTGGGCAGAGATTCGGGTTCTCGCCGCCCGCAGATAATAAGAGTGGCACCACGTTCACAAAAAGCCTCGGATATACCGCGGCCAATGCCGCGTCCCCCTCCTGTTACAATGATGGTTTTATCTTTAAAGCTCATATTGTCCTGCGTAAAAATTTGACACTAATGTTGCGCAAAATAAACTCTCTGTATAGTCAATCTGTTGAATTGCGTAGAAAACGAGCGAAAATGACAACAATTCCGCAGATTTTGTTCGAGCAGGCTGAACGGCGTCCTGATGTATTGGCGATTGAAGATGGTCAGTGGTGTTTGAGTTATTCGGATTTAGCATCAAAGGTAAAAGCTGCGGCCAATGTCATGCGGCATATGGGATTGGGGTTTCAGGACAAATTTGGCATCTGGGCCCCTAACTGCGCTGAATGGATTATCATTGCTTTGGCAGGGCAGTCTCTTGGTGCTGTTATGGTCACGCTAAACACGCGGTATAAAGGCGCTGAGGCGGCTGATATTTTAAGGCGCTCAAATTGTAGATTACTTTTCACAGTTAACGGGTTTTTGGGGCATGACTATCCGTCAATGCTAGAGGGTCATGAACTTCCTTCTTTAGATGATATCATTGTTATAAGGAAGGCGAGCGGTATTCAGGCATTTGAAGAATTTCTTGCGCGCCCCGCAGCTTGGGGAACGGCCTTGTCGGTTAGCGGCGAGGATATCTCGGACATCATTTTTACTTCAGGGACAACGGGCGCGCCAAAAGGGGCAATGACGACCCATAGCCAGAATGTGAAGGTTTTTGAAAGTTTCACGAATGCTATCGGGATGACAAAAGAGGATCGTTACCTTGTCGTGAATCCTTTTTTTCATAGCTTCGGGTATAAGGCAGGGTGGCTGTCGTGCTTGATTAAGGGCGCTGCGATTTTTCCCTTGGCGGTATATGACCCTAAGGACGTTCTTGAACGAATAGAGCGTGACAAAATTTCGGTTATGCCGGGAGCGCCGACAATATTTCAAACTCTATTGGCGCACCCTGATTTGGAAAAACATGATATTTCTAGTCTTCGGGTTGCCACAACGGGCGCGACGACTATTCCCGTCGATCTTATTCGACGTATGCATGAAGACCTCGGCATAGATGATGTATTTTCAGCTTACGGGTTGACGGAATCGACAGGGGTCGTGTCGCTTTGCCGGAAAGGTGATGATTTCGAGACAATTGCGACAACATGTGGGCGGCCCTTACCGGGGACAGAACTTCGGCTTGTCGATGATGGCGGCCAAGATGTCAGCTTTGGGAAAGAGGGCGAGATTTGGGTGCGCGGTTTTAATGTCATGCAAGGCTATCTTGATATGCCCGAAGCGACGGCGGAAACCATCACGCCTGATGGTTGGCTCAAGACGGGCGATATCGGGACGCAAGACGTTAATGGCTACATCAGAATCACGGACCGCAAAAAAGACATGGTGATTGTGGGGGGCTTTAATGTTTACCCTGCCGAGATTGAGAAGGCCCTGTTACAGCACCCTTGCATTGTTGATGTAGCCGTTACCGGAGCTCCTGATGAGCGCCTGGGGGAGGTCACCCACGCTCACGTCGTTTTGTCGGGAGAGCTGTCTGAAGGGGAGCTTATTGCGTGGTGTCGCGAGTCTATGGCCAATTACAAAGTCCCGCGCCGCATTACCTTTCAAGAGCTGTTACCGCGCAATGCGTCGGGCAAGGTGATGAAGTATAGGCTGAAAGCGTAGTTTTCTACGTATTTCTTACGCAAAATAGATATATTTTATCGTATATGTGTCATTTTGCGTATTAAAGGCCATTGAAAAATGCGCATTGCTTGATATTCTGTTGCGAGTGAATGAGGAGTCTGAAATGGGCCAAGCAGCTTTAAAGTCTGTCGAAACAGAGCGATCCCTAGATGTTAGTAGTGCGTTGGAGGTTGTCAGCGCATGCGCGGCCGAAGGGCGAGAGAAGCGCGAGATCCCAAAAGAGGCTATCGAAGCCATTCGTAAGACGGGTTATTTCCGTTCATTCCTACCGAAACAATATGGCGGCTTAGAGCGCCCACCGCAGGAGTTCTTTAAAGCCTCTGTCGATATTGCTGAGCGCGATATGGGCACAGCTTGGGCGAGCGGGATTATTGCTGTTCATGCCTATCAGCTGTCCTTGATGGACCCACAGGCAGCGAAAGATGTTTATGATAGCGGCCCAGATACTTTTATTAGTTCCTCCTATAATCCAGCGGGAGCTAAGGTCGAGACAGCCGAGGGAGGCTTCATGCTCTCTGGCCAATGGGGATGGAGTTCGGGGTCAGGGCATTGCGATTGGGTACTGCTTGGCGGTCTGATTTTTGATCAAGGCAAAGAGAATATTCATTACCGTACATTTCTAATGAAAAAGCCCGATTATGTGATTGAAGATACCTGGCATGCTATGGGTTTGCAGGCGACAGGGTCAAATGACATCATTATCAAAGATCCTGTTTTTGTGCCTGAATATCGCACCCATCACCAAATGGACGGTTTTAATTGTAAGCATTACCAAGACAATGAAATGTATTCTATTCCTTGGGCACAAATGTTCATTCGTGTGGTTTGCACGCCGGCTATTGGTGCCGCGAAACATGCGCTTCAGCTATTTATTGATAATGCGCAGGGCAGCTCAACAGACGTTACGCGCCTCGCCAGTGACCCTGATGTGACCCGCCGTGTGGCGGAAGCTGCGAACCTTATCGACGAAACTGAAGCGATTATGTACCGTAATTTCGACGAGATGATGGAGCATGTTAATGCGGGCCGCGAAATTCCTATGAAAGACCGCGTAAAATATCGTTATCAAGCAAGCCTTGTAATCGAGCGTATGATGAAAGCGGTGGATATGCTCTTTGATGTGGCTGGCGGGCGTAGCGTTTATCGGAATTCACCGATCCAAGATATCTGGCACGACATTCACATTGCGCGAGCCCATGTGGCGAATAATCCGATTAGTTTTGCGAGAAACCTAGGCGCGGTTCAGTTGGGCGCTGATAGCACGGATGTGTTCGTGTAATGGGTGTTCCGGAAGGAGGTCCACCTGAGGGCCGATATGTGCAAGCGGGACCAATTCGCATGCATTATCTCGAATTTGGTGACAGAGACGGCCATCCGGTCGTCTTTCTTCATGGCTCCGGGCCAGGGAATAGCGCTTGGGCAAACTTTAGGTTAAATAAAGAGGCTTTTTCTGACGCGGGATTTCGTGTTCTGATGCCTGATATGATTGGCTTCGGGTACACGGATAAGCCGCTGGACCAAGGGGATTATACGCTTCAGCTTTTTTGCGACACGTTAATGGCTGGCCTCAAAGAAATGGGCGTTGAAACGTGTAGTTTTGTAGGAAATTCCCTCGGCGGCGGTGTGGCGATAAAAATCGCGTTGGACAATCCTGATTTCGTCAAGCAGCTTATTTTAATGGGGCCGGGGTGTTTAGAAGAGCAGGGCGCCTATTGGGCGATGTCCGGCATTGCGAAAATGATGGCCGCTAATAAGGCAGGTATAAGCAAAGAGGTGCAAGGCGACGTCATGCGGCTCTTTACCTATGATCCGAAGCACGTAACCCCAGAATTGATTGATATGCGCTGGGCCGTTGCGCGGGATCAGCCAAAAGAAGTTTTGACAACAATGAAAACACCTGAGCTTGGGTCTCGTATGGCGGAGCTTACATGTCCTATCCTTACATTTTGGGGCGCAAATGATGAGTTTATGCCGCCGCAAGGCAAAGAAAAGTGCTTAAGGGCGAATGAGCAATCTCGCTTCATTGAGGTGAATGCTTGCGGGCATTGGGTGATGATAGAGCATGCGCGAATGTTTAATGCGGCTTCGATCGATTTTTTGAAGTACGGATAATGACGATGTCGGAGCAATATCCTCTTATAGCCAGAGAGCTATTTGGTGCCTTAGCGGCAGGGCAGCCTATTGCGCCGTTAACGGATCGCTATCCTGATATGAGCATTGATGATGCCTATCAAATTTCTCTAGCTTTTTTAAATATTCGGAAAGCTGAAAATGGGGAAAACGTCGTCGGGAAAAAAATCGGCGTCACGTCAAAACCGGTGCAGGACATGCTTGGGGTGTTTCAGCCAGACTTCGGTTTTTTAACAGATGCAATGTGGGTTGAGGACGGAAAAGTGCATATGGATCGCCATATCGCGCCGCGGGCCGAGGCAGAAATTGCTTTTAAACTCAAGGCGGGTCTCAAGGGGCCTGGCGTAACAGGGCAAGACGTGATTGAGGCAACCGAGTATGTTCAGCCCTGCTTTGAGATTGTGGACAGCCGGATTGCGGATTGGAAGATAAAAATTCAAGATACCGTGGCCGATAACGCCTCTTGCGGTGTTTTTGCGCTAGGTAAACAGAAGGTCGATCCCAAAGCTTTGGATTTAGCCGCTCTGGAAGTTGTTGTTGAGAAAAACGGCAAAGAAATCAGTCGCGGATTGGGAAGCGCCGTTCAAGGGGCTCCGGAAAACGCCGTGGCGTGGCTTGCAAATACTCTAGGTGAATACGGCATACCATTTGAGGCCGGCGAAATCATTCTTTCGGGGTCGCTCGTGCCGCTTCATCCTGCCGTCCGCGGAGACAAGATGACAATGAGTATTGAAGGCTTTGGCGGATGCGAGGTCGAATTCGTATGACGAAAATAAAAACAGCGATCATTGGTTCTGGTAATATCGGAACCGATTTAATGATTAAAATTGCAGAAAGTTCCGACGTGCTTGAAGTTGGCTGCGTCATCGGTATTGACGCGAAATCAGAAGGCTTGGCCATGGCGAGAGAGCGTGGTTTCGCGACGTCACATGAGGGCGTCGAGGGCGCGCAAAAGCTGGATGTTTGGAAAGATGTGAAGATCGTTTTTGATGCCACCTCGGCCTATGCGCATGCCAAACACGCAGCAATTTGTGAGGCGGAGGGCAAGCAAATGGTAGATCTAACGCCAGCTGCGATTGGCCCATATTGTGTTCCCGTGGTGAATATGGACGCCCATCTTGATGCGCCAAATGTCAATATGGTGACTTGTGGAGGGCAAGCGACAATTCCGATGGTTTATGCTGTGACGCGTGTCAGTGAATCTGTGCCCTACGCTGAAATTGTGGCGTCTGTATCATCACGTTCTGCTGGTCCAGGAACGCGCGCCAATATCGATGAATTCACGCGGACGACCGCCCAAGGTATTGAAAAGGTCGGCGGCGCAGGAAAAGGTAAGGCTATTATCATCCTCAATCCTGCTGAGCCGCCAATGCTGATGCGGGATACAATATACGCCTTGTCGGTTGGCGGAAGGGAAGAGGATATTCGCAAATCTGTCGCAGAAATGTGCGCCCGCGTCCAAGCTTATGTGCCGGGATATCGGCTCAAACAAGAGGTCCAATTTGAAAATTTCACGGGGAATAACAAACTGCATATTCCAGGGCTCGGGACCTATGAGGGCACGAAAGTGACGATATTTTTGGAGGTTGAAGGCGCGGGGCATTACCTACCGAAATATGCCGGAAATCTCGATATCATGACATCTGCTGGTATGGGTACAGCTGAAGCAATCGCTCGTAAGAAATTCGGCGCGGCAGCATGAGCGGAGTAGTCACAAATCCACTAAAGGACCGTCTCTATATCCAAGACGTTACACTTCGCGATGGAATGCATGCCATTCGTCATCAATATTCTGTCGATCATGTCCGCGCTATCGCCAAAGCACTCGATGAGGCAGGGGTTGATGCTATCGAAATCGCTCATGGTGACGGTTTAAATGGCGGGGCATTCAATTATGGTTTTGGAGCACATACGGATTGGGAGTGGATCGAAGCCGTTTGCGATGTCGTTGAAAACGCCGTTGTCACAACGCTCATTTTGCCTGGCATCGCTACGATTGATGAGCTCAAGCGCGCCTATGATTTAGGTGTGCGGTCTGTGCGTGTCGCGACTCATTGCACAGAGGCAGATGTTTCGCGCCAACATATCGAAATGGCCCGTGAGTTAGGAATGGATACAATTGGCTTTTTAATGATGAGCCACATGGCAGAGCCTAAACATCTAGCGAGCCAAGCGAAGCTTATGGAAGATTATGGCGCGACGTGTGTCTATGTGACCGACTCTGGCGGCGCGCTGGATATGGATGGCTATGCCGAACGCCTGAAGGCCTATGACGACGTACTTAAGCCCGAGACTGAGCGCGGGGTACATGCGCATCACAACCTTTCGCTCGGCGTCGCGAATTCTATCGTTGCTGTTCAAAATGGTGCACGTCGCGTGGATGCCTCGCTCGCCGCAATGGGGGCAGGGGCGGGAAATGCGCCGCTGGAAGTCTTTATCGCTGCGATTGACAAAAAGGGCTGGAATCATGGTTGTGACGTATACAAATTGATGGATGCAGCCGAAGAACTAGTCAGGCCACTGCAGGATCGTCCGGTCCGTGTGGACCGCGAAACGCTCTCACTTGGGTATGCTGGCGTTTATTCAAGTTTTTTACGCCACGCTGAGAAAGCGGCGGAAGATTATGATATGGATACGCGTGAGATACTCGTCGAGTTAGGGCGACGCCGTATGGTGGGCGGCCAAGAAGATATGATTGTTGATGTCGCGCTCGATCTTAAAAAGGAAAAGGGGAATTAGTCATGGGTGTAGCAAGCTTAGGTTACGTTATATTGGAAATGCAAGACCCAACGGCTTGGGCGAAGTTTGCCAAGTCCGTGTTAGGGTTTGGCACGGTAAAATCCTTTGGCGAAAAGGGGGCGAAATACTTACGAATGGATAACGCCCCATTCCGCTATATGATACGCAAGGGGGAAACAGACCGGTTTATTTGCGGCGGCTATCAGATGTCGTCCAAAAAAGCTTATGAAGACCAAATAAAAACTTTCGAAAAAGCTAAAATAGAGGTGTGTCGCGGGGATGCGAGAGGCGCAAAACATAGGGCTGTAAAAGGTTTTGCTTCAGTGACTGACCCATCGGGCAATATCTTAGAGTTTTTCTATGGTCGCGATAAGGGTGAGCCTTTCACGCCGGGGCACGGCATAAAATCCTTCAAGACGGGCAAGATGGGATTAGGGCATATGGTTCTTCCGGCACCCGAAAACAAAAAGACAATTGACTTTTATCGGAAGCTTATGGGGTTTGGCATCTCAGATGACTTAACATTGCCAGCATTTGCTGAAGGTCTCCCGAACCAGCGGATCTATTTCATGCACGCGGATAATCCGCGCCATCACACTCTTGGGCTCTATAATTTCCCGAACCCAACAGGCGTTATACATTTGATGGCAGAGGTGAATACAATCGATGAGGTGGGCATGTGCATGGACCGCGTTAAAGAAGCAGGATTGCATATCTTCGCTTCGCTTGGGCGTCACGCCAATGATGAAATGATCAGCTTTTACTTCTTTGCGCCTGGCGGGATTGGGTTCGAAGTTGGCTATGAAGGTAAGCAAATTAAAGATTGGTCGAAATTTAAACCGACGAAGTCAAAGATTGGTGATCTTTGGGGGCATGAATATGACTTCCCTGTTGTAGGTGAGTAATGAGCCAATCAGTATTAGATAAGCGCATGAGTGTGGCCGATATTATTGGTCAGCTAGAAGACGGTATGACGCTTGGCATTGGCGGGTGGGGCGCACGGCAAAAGCCTATGGCGCTCATTCGCGAGATAGTGAAGTCTGATTTGAAGGACCTCACCATCGTTTCTTATGGCGGCTGTGATGTGGGTATGCTGGCAAGCGCCCAAAAGATTAAAAAACTTGTGTTTAGTTTTGTATCTCTCGACGCCATTCCGCTCGAAGCCCATTTTCGCCGCGCGCGCTCAGCGGGTGAGTTTGAGGTAATGGAAATTGATGAAGGTATGTTTCAACTTGGGCTAAAGGCGGCAGCTCAAAATCTTGATTTTCTGCCCTGTACCGCGGGACTAGGGACGGATGTGATGACCTACAACCCGCAGATCAAAACTATCAAAAGTCCTTATAGTGAAGGTCACTATGTTGCGATGCCCGCTATCAAACTTGATGTGGCATTTTGCCATGTAAACGAGGCTGACCAGCGGGGGAATAGTTGGATTGGCGGACCTGATATGTTTTTCGACGAGTGGTTCTGCCGTGCGGCAGATAAAGCTTATCTTACATGCGAACGCTTGGTGGAAACGGACGCATTCAATGATGACCACAAGATTTTGCGTATGCCGATTGAGCGTAACTTAGTGGCGGGTGTTGCCGAAGTGCCCTTTGGCGCGCACCCAACGTCATGCGGCCCTGACTATGGCTTCGATGTCGCGCATTTGAAAGCCTATAGCGCTACGGCCAAAGAAGGATGGGACGGCTATGTCGCTGAATTTATTGAAGCAGATGACTACATTAAATCTGTAGGCGGCAAAGACCATATTCATAGTCTTCCGCTGCCGGCATTTTAGGAGCGTATGATGAAAACCGATTATACGCTGGCTGAACTTGCTATTGTTGCAGCCTCGGAAATTTTCCGAGACGAAACGCCTGAGGTTTTTGCAACGCTAATAGGCACTCTGCCCAAACTCGCAGGCTATGTTGCGAAAGAAACATTTTTACCGGGCATGATGATGAGCGACGGAATTTATTATCTTGCCGCCGAACCAGTCCCTGTTGGGCCTCGCGGGGATTACGCCATCAAAAAAGAGGGCCGTATTGGATATGAGCGGGTCTTTACAGTCATTGCGAAAGGTAACCGACATGCCTTTGTTGGGCCTGTTCAGGTGGATAAATACGGGCAAATGAATTTATCCTGTATTGGCGATTACGCCGCCCCAAAAGTGACTATGCTCGGCGTGCGCGGATTGCCTGGAAATACTGTCAACAACCGAACCTCCATGTTTTTTGCGAGCCATAATAAGCGGGCACTCGTCGCGAACGAAGTGGATATGGTGAGCGGCGCTGGCTATAATCCCGCGCGTTACCCTAATGGAAAATATCCGCGTGGATTGGACCATAGACAAATAATTACAAATCTTTGTGTCTTAGACTTTGAGGGGCCTGACCACGCCATTCGTGTGCGCTCCTTACACCCGGGCGTCAGTTTTGAGGAGGTGCAAGATAACACAGGATTTGATCTGGTTCGGGCTGAGAATATTCCCACCACATCTGCGCCGACGCAAACTCAGTTGGATATCATAGCAAAGTGGGACCCTAAAAACCTACGGAGCCATATCTTCAAAGATAACCCACCGGGGCAAAGAGCGGGAGTAAGGGGGTGATGAGCAATGAAACCGTTCCAAAGGTCGATGCCGATATCGTCTATGAGGAAGAGCATCCCGTCCTCTATGACACGAAAGACGGTATCGCCTATCTAACGCTTAACCGCGTAAAGTATCATAACAGTCAAAACTCCCAAATGCTCTATGCTCTGGATGACGTCTTTTACAGGGCAACAGCGGATGATGATGTGAAGGTCATTGTGCTGCGGGCAAATGGCAAACATTTTTCGGCTGGGCATGATATTGGCACGCCAGGAAGAGATTTTCATCGTGGCCGCGAAGACAGGCGCTCGATGAATTACAATCACGATAACAAGCCTGGCGCCGAAAAAGCTTATGTGCGCGAGCAAGAAGTCTATCTGGAATTTTGTCGCCGTTGGCGGGCTGTACCTAAGCCGACCATTGCGCAGGTGCATAAGGGATGCATTGCTGGCGGTCTAATGCTCGCTTGGGTCTGCGACCTGATCGTAGCCTCTGACGATGCATTTTTCCAAGACCCTGTCGTGCAAATGGGATTCCCCGGCGTTGAATACTTCGCTCATCCCTTCGAGCTAAATGTGCGTCAGGCGAAAGAGTTTTTACTACTGGGCGAACGGTGGAGCGCGGAACGCGTTCACGCGGCAGGTATGATAAATAAAGTCGTGCCTCGTGATGAGCTTGAAAGTGCTGTTCAGGCGTGGGCTGAGAAACTGGTTTCCCAACCTCGCCTCGCTATGGCTCTGACGAAGCAGGCCTGTAATCAAGCCGAAGATATGATGGGCAAACGCAACACGATGGATGCTGTCTATGGCTATCATCACTTTGCTCACGCCAATAATTCATTGGTGAAAGGTGATTACATCGCAGGCTTTGACGGCAAGAAAATGGCCGAAGCCAATAAGAAAAAAGAGGGATAGGTGCATCAAGCGCTGTCAACATCACTGACCGAAGCCTTGGGATGTGATTATCCCATCATTCAAACCGCTATGGGCTGGGTGAGTACAAGCGCGCTCGTGACGGCGAGCATAAAGGCTGGCGCATTTGGATTTTTAGCTGCCGCGGTGATGAGCCCCGAGGAGGTCGAGGCAGAAATAAAATTAATTAAATCGGCAACCAAAAAGCCTTTCGGTGTAAACGTCCATGCGTTTCAGAAAGGCGTCGATAAGATCATAGATATGTGTATTGATTACGAAGTTGCTGCATTATCTTATGGCCGTGGCCCGTCTCCGAAAATTGTAGAGAAAGTTAAAGCGGCAGGGATGCAGTGCGTACCGACAATCGGCGCGTCAAAACATGCAAGTAAAGCCGTAAAAATGGGCGCGGATATTCTTGTATGTCAAGGTCAAGAGGGCGGCGGTCATACGGGCGCGACCCCGACTTGGCTTTTGCTTGCACAGGTCATTGACCAAAACCTCGGCGTTCCTGTTGTCGCTTGTGGCGGGTTTAAGGATGGGCGTGGTCTTGCGGCGGCTCTAACATTTGGCGCAGACGGTATAGCTATGGGGACGCGTTTTATGATGAGCGCAGATAGTCCAACACCTGATACGACCAAGGCGGAATATCTAAAATCTGATGTGCTAAAAATTCCTGTCTCGACAAAGCTTGATGGATTGCCGCAGCGCATGGTTTTGAATGAGACTTTGTCTGATCTTGAACGCTCTTCCAAGGTCGGAATGCTTATCCGCGCTATACAAAACGGGATGAAATATAAATCCCAAACGGGGATGTCTCTGACTCAAACCGTAAAGACTGCCTGGGGCATGGCGAGCAAAACCGACATGACATTAGGCCAAACAATCATGGCAGGTAATGCCCCGATGATTATTCAAAAAGCGATGGTCGAAGGAAAACCGAGTGAGGGCGTTTTGCCAAGCGGGCAGATTGCAGGCTTGATAGATGATTTGCCAAGCTGCGGCAATATAGTCAGTAAAATTGTTGCGGATGCGCAGGCCAGCCTAAGCCGAGTAGGGAGGTAACATGCCAATCCATACAAATGTTGAAAATAGCATCGCCGAAGTCGTGTTTGATTTCCCGCCAGTCAATGCGTTTAACGGCGCAACTTGGAACGAAATTCCTAAAATTATTAATGAGCTTGGCGCGCGAGAGGATGTTAAAGTAATTCTTATTCGGGCCGAGGGCAAAGGGTTCTGTGCGGGCGTAGATATTAAGGAGCTTGCCCATGATGGCTCGGCAATTGTGGGTGTAAATAGGGGTAATTTCCTTACGGGAAAAGCCATTCATCATTGCGAGGTGCCAGTTATCGTAGCGGCGCATAAATTCATTATCGGCGGCGGCGTGATTATGTGCGGCGCAGCGGATATTGTGATTGCATCTGATGACGCCTATTTCTCATTGCCAGAAATTGACCGAGGCGCCATGGGCGGGGCGGCGCATTTACAGCGTATGTTTGGTGTGGCCAAAGTTAGGGCTGCTTTTCTGACGGGCGGTAAAATCAGCGCCGAAGAGGCTTGGCGTTTGGGCGGGATTGAGAAGGTCGTGCCGCGTGATGCCCTATTTGATGAGGCCATGGGGTATGCCAAAACCTTGGCTGAGAAGTCTCGAGACGCACTCCGTATTGCTAAGCAAGCTTTGAACGGGATTGAGCTTTTTGACGTGGATGCGAACTACCGTTGGGAGCAGGGCTTTACCTTTGAGATGTATATGCATGAAGACAGCCAAAAATCACGAGATGCTTTTGTTGAAACCGGCAGAGCCGCTAATTTTAAAAAGAGCTAATGGATATTGAGTTCACATCAACGCAGAAACAGTTCCGCGCTGAGGTGCGAGAGTGGCTATCTACCCATGCGCCCAAAAATCGTCTGCCTAGTTTTGATACGGCAGAAGGGTTTGAGCTGCATAGGGACTGGGAACGCACCCTCGCGAAAGATAAATGGGGTAATGTAAATTGGCCCGAGGAATATGGCGGGCGAGGGCTGGACCTCATTTCTTGGCTTATTTTTGAAGAAGAATATTACCGTGCTGACGCGCCTTTACGGGTTAGCCAGAACGGTATTTTTCTGCTCGCGCCCACTATTATGGAATATGGAACAGAGGCTCAAAAGGCGCGCTTCTTACCTCCCATGGCCAGCGGTGATGAGATTTGGGCGCAAGCTTGGTCCGAGCCTGGGGCAGGGTCTGACATGGCCGCGATACGCACCAAGGCCGTGCGAGACGGTGATCACTATATCGTGACGGGACAGAAGACTTGGTCTTCTCGAGCGGTCTTTGCCGATTGGTGCTTTGCTTTAGTAAGGACAGAGGAGGGTAGTGAACGCCATAAGGGGCTGTCCAAACTCCTGATGCCTCTAGACAGTGAGGGATTGACACTGCGGCCAATTGCTCAGCTCGATGGCGACCCCGGATTTGCAGAGCTTTTCTTTGACGAGGTACGGGTGCCTGTTGAAAATTTACTTGGCCCCGAACATGGGGGCTGGGGGGTAGCGATGGCGACCGCAGGGTTTGAGCGGGGATTGCTCTTACGTTCTCCTGCAAGGTTTCAAGCAGCCGCTGCACGTCTGGTGAGGCTTTATAAAGACAATAAAGACCGTCTATCTTCTGGCGTGGGCGAGCAGGTTATCCAAGCCTGGATGAATACAGAACGGTTTTGTGCGGCGACTTATCAACTCGTTTCACGTGTGCAGGCAGGCGCTTCCGTTAGTTCCGAAAGCAGCGCTAATAAATTGTTCTGGTCAGAAATGGACAGGCATCTCCACCGCACCGCCATGACGATTATGGGCGCACAGGCGGAATTGGAAGAGGGCCTCGATGCGGTTGACAATGGCCGCTGGCTTGATGGGTACATGTTCTCCCTCGCAGGGCCGATTTATGCGGGGACAAATGAAATTCAGCGCAATATTCTCGCAGAGCGCGTTCTCGGATTGCCGAGGAAGTAGCGCCATGGATTTCCGTTTCACAGAAGATCAGCAAGA